>NZ_KV814824.1:0-348 GCF_001814095.1 Neisseria sp. HMSC068C12
GGCCGTCGGGCAGGATGGTGCGGATGCGGTTGCCTAACGGGTCGTATTGATAGCCTACGGTGGCGCTTTGGCCGTTATGGACGGTGGTTTCGCCGATGAGGCGGTCGAGTTCGTCGTAGGCGAGTTCGACGCTGCTGTGTTGGTTGCGGGCTTTGGTCAGGTTGCCGGTAATCGGGTCGTATTCGAAACGGGTGCGGCTGATGCCTTCGTCTTTGCTTTGTCCGTTGCGGCCGGAGACTTTGCGGCTTTGTTTTTCGATCAGTTGGCCGAGGATGTTGCGTTTGAAATGGTGGATGTGCCAAGTTTCGGGACGCTCTTTCAGACGACCTTCATTATTGCTTTGGCCGT
>NZ_KV814825.1:0-28201 GCF_001814095.1 Neisseria sp. HMSC068C12
ACCTGATTCAAAGTGCCGACCAAAGAAGCGGCGTACTCAATTACATCTACGACAAAATCGGACGGATTCAGGTCATAAATACTGCAATCAAATATTTGTCATAATCTACTAAAAGCATTTATTATTACATATCTAATAATCATAATTTAAGGGAAAATGTTCATGGCGTGGCGGTTTGTGTTGCCTGCTTGGGTGGTGGGTGTAGTGCTTTCGTTTGCGTTGCCGTTTGTGCCGCCATGGTGGGCTTGGTTGTCTGTAATCATTGGCGCGCTTGCGTTGTGTCGAAAATTTGCTGTGGCTTGGTTGGTGCTGGCTGTTTGCGTGGGTATGGCGTTTGGAGTGTGGCGGACCGGGCTGGTGTTGGCCGGTCAATGGCCTGCAGGGGAGGTGGCGGCTAAAGTTTTGACGGTTGAAGTGGCGGATATGCCGCGTGATGATGGTCGGCGCGTGCAGTTTGCGGCAAGGGCTTGGGATGAACAGGGGCAGGCTTTTGATTTGATGTTGTCGGATTATCAGCGGCGCGATTGGGCGGTGGGCAGCAGGTGGTCTGTATCGGCGCGGGTAAGGCCGGTGATCGGTGAAGTGAATGTGCGCGGTTTGAACCGTGAAATATGGGCTTTGGCCAATGGTATCGATGGCATGGGTACTTTGGGGCGCGACAGGAAACTCGTGCGGCAAGGTGGCGGTTTCGGTTTGGCTAATATGCGTGATGCGGTAAGCCGGAGTTGGCAGAGAACAGGGGACAAATATCCTGAGTTTTCAGACGGCATAGGGCTGATGCGTGCTTTGAGTATTGGCGAGCAATCGGCGTTGAGGCCGCCTTTGTGGCAGGCATTCCGCCCTTTGGGGCTGACACACTTGGTCAGTATTTCGGGCCTGCATGTGACGATGGTGGCGGTATTGTTTGCCTGGCTGATTAAGCGAATTTTCCGTTATTTGCCGTGGATTCCGGCAAAACCGCGTGTGTGGATATTGGCAGGCGGTGTTGCCGGTGCTTTGTTTTATGCGCTTTTGGCCGGTTTTTCCGTACCGACGCAACGCAGTGTGTTGATGTTGGCTGCGTTTGCGTGGGCATGGTGGCGCGGCAGTGGCGGCTCGGGCTGGACGGCGTGGTGGCAGGCTTTGGCCGTTGTTTTGTTGTTGGATCCGTTGGCTGTATTGGGCGTGGGAACTTGGTTGTCTTTCGGTTTGGTTGCTGCTTTGATTTGGGCTTCATCAGGCCGTCTGAAAGAGTCGGGCTGGCGGTTGGCTGTACGGGGACAATGGGCAGCGACTGTATTGTCGGTGGTATTGCTGGGCTATTTGTTTGCTTCGTTACCTTTGCTCAGTCCGTTGGTTAATGCGCTGGCTATTCCTTGGTTTTCTTGGGTGTTGACGCCGTTGGCTTTGCTGGGTTCGGTTTTTCCGTTTGAACTTGTCCAGTTGGTAGCGGCATTTTTGGCGGAATATACTTTACGCGGTTTGCTATGGCTGGCTATGGTATCGCCTGAATTTGCCGTCGCAGCGGCGCCCGTGCCTTTGCTTGTGTTGGCGATGATGGCGGCTTTACTGTTATTGCTGCCTAAAGGAATGGGCTTAAAACCTTGGGCATGTCTGGTTTTATTGGGCTTTGTGTTTTACCGTCCTGCCAAGCTGGAGGAGGGGGTGGCAAGAGTTACGGTGATGGATGCAGGACAAGGTTTGTCGGTGTTGATACAAACGCGTAACCGCAATCTTTTGTTTGATACGGGAACGGAGCAAGTGGCGCAAACAGGTATAGTGCCGAGTTTGAACGCGATGGGTGTGCGCCGTTTGGACAGCCTGATTTTGTCGCACCATGATATTGACCATGACGGCGGTTTTCAAAGTGTGGCGGCTGTCGGTACCGATAAATTGCTTGCCGGACAACCTGAATTTTATCCGAATGCAGAGTTTTGCCAAGAAGACAAATGGCAATGGGACGGCGTAGATTTCGAGTTGCTCAGGCCGTCTGAAAATGCAGGCAAGGAAGATAACGACCAAAGCTGCGTATTGCGTGTCGTGGCAAACGGAAAAGCCTTGTTAATAACCGGCGATTTGGGCGTGAAAGGCGAGGCCGGTTTGATTGAGAAATACGGCAATGCGCTGTATAGCCAAGTGTTGGTGTTGGGACATCACGGCAGCAGCACGGCTTCGTCAGGCAGCTTTTTGCATACGGTTTCGCCACAATATGCCGTGGCATCTAGCGGCTATGCCAATGCCTACAAACATCCGACCGTTGCCGTACAAAATCGTGTCCGCGCGCATGGTATTACTTTATTGAGAACGGATTTGTCTGGCGCGTTGGTGTTTGCTTTGGGACAGGACGATATATTTCAAGGCCGTCTGAAAAAGGATAAGTTTTATTGGCAGAAGAAACCGTTTGAGTAAAAAGGCTAAAAGGCCGTCTGAAAGACTTTTCAGACAGCCTTAATATTTTTTATTGACGGGCATTATCCAAATTTTGTGTGAATCCAATTGTGGATAGTTTATTTTACTCATTGATAATAAAGGATAAAATAAATTTGATTAAATAATAGGCAAATAGAAAAGAGGAAAATAATTACAAAGTTATTAGTAATAATCGGTATGATGTTCTGTATATCAAGCAGAGCCTAAAGCAGCACAGAGTTCGCACGTTTCTATAATGAAGATGCTGCGCAACTGACAGCCGCCAATATTATCGGCTGATGGTTGTTTTAAAGTTTAAGGCCGTCTGAACCTGATATTTCATGTTCAGACGGCCTTAAACTTATATAATATCCGACCCAACTGTTTAAAAAGGCTATCGCCATGAACACCATACGCACCAAAATTTGTGGTATTACCCGACCTGAAGACGCGCTGGCCGCGGCCGAATTGGGCGCGGATGCCATCGGGCTGGTGTTTTATGCCAAGAGTAAACGGGCAGTGAGTATTGAGCAGGCGCAGGCGGTTGTGAAAAACCTGCCGCCGTTTGTATCGGTGGTGGCCTTGTTTGTGAATGAAAACGAGCAAACCATCCGCGAGATTTTGCGTCAGGTGCCGATAGATGTGATTCAGTTTCACGGCGATGAAGACGATGATTTTTGCCGTCGGTTTGACCGCCCGTATTTGAAGGCCGTGCGCGTACAGTCCGCTGCCGATATTCAGACGGCCTGTGCCAAATTTCCGAATGCACGCGCCTTGCTGTTTGATGCCTATCATCCGACTGAATACGGCGGTACGGGACAAAGTTTCGACTGGACCATGTTGCATGGCAATATCGGCAAACCGTGGATACTTGCCGGCGGATTGACTGCGGAAAACGTTGCCGAAGCGGTAAAAATCAGCGGCGCTGCGGCGGTAGATGTGTCCGGTGGCGTGGAAATCTCCGGCGGGGTTAAGAGCAGGGAGAAAATGGCGGCGTTTATTCAAGCAGTAAAGGCCGTCTGAAATTTTGTTTGAATTCAAAGAAACCGGAATACATATATGCAAGAGCCAATCGTTGAATCCCACCCCTTCGCAGCCTTGTTGCCGCCGCAGGCAACGATCATGATGATGGGGACGTTTCCGCCTAAAGAAGAAAAACACGCGATGCAGTTTCATTATCCGAATTTCCAAAACGATATGTGGCGCGTGTATGGGCTGGTGTTTTTTGGCGATGTGGCGCATTTTCAAAGGCAGGGCGAAAAGGCGTTTGATGCCGATAAAATCAAAGCGTTTTTAAGTGAGAAGGGCATTGCATCCTGTCCGACCGTGTTGAAGGCCATACGCGAACATGGCAATGCTTCGGATAAGTTTTTAAAAGTAATAGAAACTGTCGATTTGGCGGCAGTATTGGCGCAAATGCCCGAGTGCCGCCATCTTTGTACCACCGGCGGCAAGGCAACCGAAGTTTTGTTGGAGATTCAAGGCAACGGTATGAAAATGCCGAAGATCGGCGAAACAGTGCCGTTCCCCTATGCTGGACGTGAGTTGACCCTGACGCGCCTGCCTTCGACTTCGCGTGCCTATCCTTTGAGTTTGGCGAAAAAAGCAGCGGCGTATCGGGCTTTTTTTGAAATGGCTGGATTGACTGTTTTTCAGGAGTAGAGCGATGGACCGTTATGAAATCTCTTTAATGACGTTTATGGCTTTGTGGTGGCTTTTTAATGTCGTCTCAGTGTGGCTGAAGGCCAAACAATGGCATATCAAGGTATTGTTGGGCGGAACGCTTTTGTATGTGATACAAATATCTGCAGTCGTTATGTCTGTTAACGGCCTTAATTGGATATTTTTGAACGTAAGCACTATAAATACCAATGAGTTGATTATTGCTTTGCTTGTGCTTAACTTTTTGGGTTGTTGGTTGCTGGCACTGTGGCTGGGGATGTTGGCATTAAAAATATGCCTGAGAAACAAAAACGAAGAAAAATATATCGCGCCGCCGTTGGGTACGGCATTGATTGCAACATCGAGCTGTACGCTGTTGTTCCTATTTTGTCTGCTGATATTATTATTCAATTAGTTGCCGACAAGATGAATGGAAAACGGCTATAATTGCTGACAATTTTACTTTCATACGGCCTTGTACTGAATCAGGCCGTCTGAAACCATAAAACGAATAAGGAAAAATCCCATGAAAAATTATTACGCTCCCGACGAGAACGGCTTTTTCGGCGAACACGGCGGCCTGTACGTTTCCGAAACCCTGATTCCTGCTTTGCAAGAATTGGCAGAAGCCTATAAAGCAGCGAAAGAAGATCCTTCATTTTGGGAAGAGTTCCGCCATGATTTGAAACACTATGTCGGCCGTCCCAGCCCTGTTTACCATGCCGCGCGATTATCCGAGCATTTGGGCGGCGCACAAATCTGGCTGAAGCGTGAAGATTTGAACCACACCGGCGCGCACAAAGTCAACAACACCATCGGTCAGGCATTGCTTGCCCGCCGCATGGGCAAAAAACGCGTGATTGCCGAAACCGGCGCGGGTCAGCACGGTGTGGCTTCTGCCACCGTCGCCGCACGTTTCGGCATGACTTGCGACGTGTACATGGGGGCGGACGATATCCAACGTCAAATGCCCAACGTGTTCCGTATGAAGCTGCTTGGCGCGAATGTCGTCAGCGTCGACAGCGGCAGCCGTACTTTGAAGGACGCGATGAACGAAGCCATGCGCGAATGGGTGGCGCGCGTGGACGATACGTTCTACATCATCGGTACTGCCGCAGGTCCTACGCCGTATCCGGAAATGGTACGCGATTTCCAATGCGTGATCGGCAATGAAGCCAAAGAACAAATGTTGGAAGTCATCGGCCGCCAACCTGATGTTGCCGTTGCCTGCGTGGGCGGCGGCTCGAACGCCATCGGTTTGTTCCATCCCTATATCGAAGAAGAAAACGTACGTTTGGTCGGCGTAGAAGCAGGCGGTTTGGGCGTGGATACCCCCGACCACGCCGCACCGATTACCAGCAAAGCCCCTATCGGCGTATTGCACGGTTTCCGCAGCTATTTGATGCAGGACGAAAACGGTCAAGTTTTGGGTACGCATTCCGTTTCCGCAGGCTTGGACTACCCAGGCATCGGCCCGGAACACAGCCATTTGAACGACATCAACCGCGTGGAATACACTGTTGCCAAAGACGACGAAGCACTCGAAGCCTTTGATTTGCTTTGCCGTTTTGAGGGTATTATTCCTGCGCTGGAATCCAGCCATGCCGTTGCTTGGGCGGTGAAAAACGCGCCGAAAATGAGCAAAGACCAAGTGATTTTGGTCAACCTCTCCGGTCGTGGCGATAAAGACATTAATACCGTGGCGAAACTCAAAGGCATTGAGTTGTAAGTCTTATTGATTGAGCAGCAAAGGCCGTCTGAAAAAGCTGGATTTCAGTCTTTCAGACGGCCTTTGTTTCCATAATGATCAGCGTAGTATTTTATCCGCGTAAACTCTATCAAGTCTCGGCGGTTAAGGAAATTTATCCTTTCAAACTGCGCTTGTACGCTTTCTAAACTGATTATTCAAGTTATCCATCACCATGAAACATTTAGCAATCCATCTAAAACTATTGGGCATGGCGGCGTTTTGGGGCGCATCTTGGCCGATGGGGCGGATGCTGGGACAGGCGCTGCCGCCTTTAACGGGCGGTATGCTACGCTTTTTGACGGCGGCAATCTTGCTTTTGGGCTGGCTGTTTGCACGGTATCGGTTGCGTACTTTGGCGGTTTTGTCGCGCAAACAATGGCTTGGGTTGGCACTGGCGGCGGCATTCGGCGTATTTGGTTTTACTGTGTTGTCTATGCTGGGTTTGCAGCGGCTTCCTGCTTCAAGGGCGACGGTGTTGGTCACGTTCAATCCTGTATTGACGATGTTTTTTGCGGCTTTGCTATTTGGCGAGAAGCTCAACGGCAAGATTGTGTCGGGTATGTTGTTGGCAGTGGCAGGCTCGGTATGGGCGGTCACGCATGGCGAGATTGCGGCATTTTTGTCGGGCGGCGGCATAGGGTGGGGCGAAGTGCTGGTGTTTTGCAGCCTTTGCTGCTTGGTTACTTATACGATGATGGGCAGGGCGGTGTTGCAGGGGATTGATGCGCTGACGGTCACCGTGGCTACTGCTTGGCTGGGTGCAATGATGTTGTTGCCGCCTGCGTTGATTTCAGACGGCCTGCCGTTTGGCATGCTTGCCGAAATGGACGGCAGGGGCTGGTTTGCTTTAATTGGCCTGTCTGTCGGCGCAACGGTCTTGAGCTATGCGTGGTATTTTGAAGGCGTGAAGACTTTGGGCGCAGGCAGCGCGGCGGCGTACATCACTTTGGTGCCGGTATTCGGTATTTTGTGTTCCGCTTGGTTTTTGGGCGAGGCATTGCATGTTTCTTTGGTTGCTGGCTGTTTGGCAGCGGTGGGCGGATTGGTGTTGATGCAGTACGGAAGACGTGCCGTCTGAAATAGAAAATATGTTATATAATAATGAAACTGATCAAACCATTGTTTTCAACATGTCTGAACATTCCCCCCTGCTCGATTTCGACCGCACCCACCTGCTCCATCCCTATACGTCCATGACCGACCCGTTGCCTGTTTATCCGGTGCGCCGTGCGGAGGGCGTGCACATCGAATTGGCGGATGGTACGCGGCTGATTGATGGGATGTCGTCTTGGTGGTGTGCGATACACGGCTACAATCATCCTGTTTTGAATCAGGCGGTTGAGGCGCAGATTAAGCAAATGTCGCATGTGATGTTTGGCGGTTTGACGCATGAGCCTGCGGTAGAGCTGGGCAAGTTGTTGGTCGGGATTTTGCCGCAGGGGTTGGACCGTATTTTTTATGCGGATTCAGGTTCGGTTTCGGTGGAAGTCGCGCTGAAGATGGCGGTGCAATACCAGCAGGCGCGGGGTTTGACCGCGAAGCAGAATATTGCGACGGTGCGGCGCGGTTATCACGGCGATACTTGGAACGCGATGTCCGTCTGCGATCCGGAAACGGGGATGCACCATATTTTCGGCAGCGCGTTGCCGCAGCGTTATTTTGTCGATAATCCGAAAAGCCGTTTCGATGATGAATGGGACGAGGCGGATTTGCAGCCTGTCCGCGCCTTGTTTGAAGCGCATCATGCGGATATCGCCGCCTTTATTTTAGAGCCGGTCGTGCAGGGCGCGGGCGGCATGTATTTCTATCATCCGCAGTATCTTCGCGGATTGCGCGATTTGTGCGACAAATTTGATATCGTGTTGATTTTTGATGAAATCGCTACCGGATTCGGACGCACGGGCAAGATGTTTGCCTGCGAACACGCGAATGTCGTGCCGGATATTATGTGTATCGGCAAGGGCTTGAGCGGCGGCTATATGACGTTGGCGACGGCGATCACTTCGCAAAAAGTCACCGAAACGATTTCGCGCGGCGAAGCGGGCGTATTTATGCACGGGCCGACATTTATGGCGAACCCGCTGGCGTGTGCCGTTGCCTGCGCCTCGGTCAAGCTGCTTTTGTCTCAAGACTGGCAGGCAAATATCCGCCGCATCGAAAGCATCTTAAAAGGCCGTCTGAAAGCTGCATGGGACATTCGCGGCGTGAAGGACGTACGCGTTTTGGGTGCCATCGGGGTGATCGAGTTGGAAAAAGGCGTGGATATGGCGCGTTTTCAAGCGGATTGCGTGGCGCAAGGAATTTGGGTGCGCCCCTTCGGCAGGCTGGTGTATCTCATGCCGCCTTACATTATTCCAGACGACCTCTTGACCGAACTTGCCGACAAAACCGTACAAATCTTGAAGGAACACAGCAAATGAAAGGCGTTTACTTCGTTAGTGGCATAGACACGGACATCGGCAAAACCGTCGTCACCGGCGTGTTGGCAAAACAATTGTTGCAGCAGGGTAAAAGCGTGATTACGCAAAAGCCCGTGCAAACCGGTTGCCAAGACATTGCCGAAGACATCGTCGTCCACCGCAAAATCATGGGCATACCCATGCAGGAAGCCGACAAACAAGGGCTGACCATGCCCGAAATCTTCAGCTATCCAGCCTCGCCCCATCTCGCCGCCCGTCTTGACGGCAGGGCTTTGGATTTGGATAAAATCCGTACCACCACTCAAGAGTTGGCGACGCAATACGAAATCGTTTTGGTCGAAGGCGCGGGCGGATTGATGGTTCCGCTGACGGAAGATTTGTTGACCATTGATTATATTCAGCAACAGGCTTATCCCGTCATCCTCGTTACCAGCGGACGGCTCGGTAGCATCAACCACACCCTGCTCAGCTTCTCCGCGCTCAAACAATACGGCATCCAATTGCATAGTCTGATTTTCAACCATATTCACGACAGTAAAGATGAAACCGTTGCCGGCGATACCTTGGAATATCTTAAAGGCCGTCTGAAAGATGAGTTTCCCGAAGCCAAATGGCAGGAGTTGGCCAAAACAGAGGTGTCAGATGGAGCTTGATATACCGCGTGGCACGCTTTGTTCACATGCCGAAGCTTCAAGTCTTTTGTCGTCTGATGCTGAACATCTGCTGACCGTTTCTTCGTTAACTGCCGCTCTGCGCGCTTCCGGCAAGGAGTTTTCAGTCGAGCCGGTGTATTTGGGTTTGACGAAGGGTGCGGAAAACGGAGACGAAATCTTTGTACGCGATGTTTTGCTCAAACTGGACGGCGAAACAGTGATACAAGCCAGAAGCGCGTGCCGACCGGACAGCCGTCTATGGACAGAATTATTGGATTGCGGAACGCAGCCTTTGGGCGAGCGCCTGTTTGACGGTACATTGCCGTTGAAACGTTCGGATTTTGAGTTTCTTCGTTTTGAAGATTCCGACCATCCATCTTTCAGACGGCCTGTTACCGCGCGCCGTTCCTATTTTGATTGGAACGGCGAAACATTGGAATTAACAGAATATTTCTTATTGAAATTAATAGATTTATACCGCTAAGGCTGTCTGAAAATAAAACCAATTACCGATGTTTGTCATAATTCTGTTATAATACAATAAATTAAATTGTTAAGATCTGTTTAATTTTAGACGGCAATAAATTATAATAAGAGCTAAGGCTCTAAAAAACCTTTCCTTCCGAATCGATATATAAACAACGACACATTACATCAATGAACATAAGGCGATTTTTCCTACAAATTCTACCGCGTTACGCTGTCGGACGGATGGTGATATACGCCAAGCTGATGCGCGTCGACAAACCCATTGGTACACTGCTTTTGCTGTGGCCGACTTATTGGGCATTGTGGATTGCGTCTAAAGGCGTTCCCAACGCGGATATTTTTATTGCCTTTACCGCAGGCACATTTCTAATGCGCAGCGCAGGTTGCGTCGTGAATGACTTTGCCGACCGCAATTTTGACGGTGCAGTAGAGCGCACCAAAAACCGCCCGTTTGCCAAAGGTTTGGTTTCTAAAACCGAAGCGCTGCTTTTGACCGTCATGCTGTGTCTGATGGCGGCTTTATGCTTGGTGCCGCTCAACCGTTTTACTTGGCTGATGAGCCTTCCGGCCTTATTTTTGGCCATCACATATCCTTTCACCAAACGCTTTTTTCCATTGCCGCAGTTTTATTTGGGGCTGGCATTTTCGTTCGGTATTCCCATGGCCTTTGCCGCCGTGCAAGGCCGAGTGCCTCCCGAAGCATGGCTGATGTTTACCGCTAATGCCTTATGGACGCTGGCTTACGACACGATTTATGCCATGGCGGACAAAGAAGATGATTTGAAAATCGGTATTAAAACTTCGGCAATCACATTTGGTCATCACGATATTACCGCCTCTATGCTTTGCCATTTTTGGTTTACCGTATTGATGGTGGTGCTGGGTATTAAAATCGGCGCAACTTGGCCTTATTGGCTGGTATTGCCGATAACCGTTTATTGGCAGTATCAGCAGTATGCCGCTATCCGTACGCGCGACCGCCAGTTGTGCTTCCAAACATTTTTGGCCAACAACCGCATCGGCTTGGCGTGGTTTTGCGGATTGGTCTGCCATTATTTCTGGTTGTTTTTGGTTTCCAAATTGTTTTAAAAAACTAGGTTGAGGCCGTCTGAAAAGAAGGGAAAAGGGGTATGCCGGACATACCCCTTTTTATTTAAACCATGATTTAGCCAATGATGGAATTTTTACTTTAAATTAATTATAATCAAATGGTTGGATTATTTCCAGTTCGTTAAAAAATATCAAAAACAACATGGAAAATGTTAGCAGGGCGAGTGTAAATTACGCCTTCAGGATTGAGATTTGCACCGACAATCGGTACAATCCCATTGTTTTGCGACATTTAAAAGAGATACACATGAGCCTGATCGGCGAAATTTTACCTTTGTCCCATATCGTTTTGGATTTGGAAGTCAGCAGCAAAAAGCGTCTGTTTGAAGAGGCTGCACAGCTGCTGGAGAATGAAGCAGAATTACCGAATACCAACGTGTTCGACTGCCTGTTTGCCCGTGAAAAACTTGGTTCGACCGGTTTGGGGCAGGGGGTGGCGATTCCTCACGGCCGTCACGCATGCGTGAAAAAAGCCACCGGTGCGTTTATCCGTACCAAAGAGCCGGTCGCCTTTGATGCGCCCGACGGCAAACCCGTTTCCCTGATTTTTATCCTGCTTGTGCCTGAAAACGCTACCGGCGAACATTTGGAAGTCTTGTCCAAACTGGCCGGCAGATTCTCTCAAAAAGCCATCCGTGAAGCATTGATGGCCGCGACTTCTGCCGAAGAAGTACGCACACTCCTGACCGAAGAGTAATTCATGCCCAGCATATCTGTCCGCCGCCTGTTTTCCGACAATCAGCACAAACTCGAACTTGCTTGGGCTGCCGGCAATTCCGGCGCGGACAACCGTATCGGTGTCGAAGCCGATAAACCCGTCTTGGCCTTGGTCGGCCATTTAAACTTTATCCATCCCAACCAAATTCAAGTTGTCGGCGTAGCCGAAGCCGAATATTTACGCCGTCTGGAATCGGGCGAACTCAACTATGATTTCGGCGAGCTTTTCGACATTCCCATGTCTTTGGTCATCGTCGCCAACGGTTTGCCGGTTTCGCCCAAATTACGCGATTATTGCCATACCAACAGTATCCCCTTGCTGACTTCCAAACAGGAAAGCCCGCACCTGATGGACGTTTTGCGGATTTATCTGCAACGGACATTGGCAACTTCCACCATCAAGCATGGCGTATTTTTGGATGTATTTGAAGTGGGCGTACTCATTACTGGACAATCCGGCTTGGGTAAGAGCGAATTGGCATTGGAGCTGATTTCGCGCGGCCACAGCCTGATTGCCGATGATGCAGTCGAACTTTTCCGTACCGGTCCAGAAATGCTGGAAGGCCGTTGCCCGCCTATGCTGCGTGATTTCCTCGAAGTACGCGGCTTGGGCATACTCAATATCCGCCATATTTTTGGCGAAACCTCCATCCGTCCGAAAAAAATCCTCCAGCTGATTATTAATTTGGTTCCGGCCGACGACGGATACATGAAACAACTCGATCGATTGAGCATCCGTACCGAAACAGAGTCTATCCTCAACGTCAGCATCCGTTCCGTTACCCTGCCTGTTGCAATCGGTCGAAACTTAGCAGTATTGGTTGAAGCTGCAGTGCGCAATTACATCCTTCAATTGCGCGGTAAAGACAGCACCAAAGAATTCCTCGAACGCCATCAAACACAACTCAAAGAAAACGAACAAAACCATGAAAATCGTCCTGATTAGCGGCTTATCCGGCTCAGGAAAATCCGTAGCCCTCAAACAACTCGAAGATTCAGGCTTTTATTGCGTTGATAATCTGCCTTTGGAAATGTTGCCTTCGCTGGTGTTGTACCATATTGAACGCGGCGAAGAAACCCAGCTTGGTGTCAGCGTTGATATCCGTTCCGGTATCAATATTCAGGAAGCGAAAGAGCAAATCCAATATTTGCGTCATGAAGGGCATCAAGTCGAAGTCCTCTTTATTGAAGCGGAAGAGGGTGTGTTGGTTCGCCGCTTCTCAGAAACCCGCCGCGGACACCCTTTGTCCGGCCATAATCTGACTTTGTTGGAAAGCCTGCAAAAAGAACGCGAATGGCTCTTCCCGCTTAGAGACATCGCATATTGCATCGATACGTCCAAAATGAACGCACAGCAGCTGCGTTATGCTGTGCAACAATGGCTCAATATTGAACGTGTCGGTTTGCTGGTCATTCTTGAATCCTTTGGTTTCAAATACGGCGTCCCCAACAATGCCGACTTTATGTTTGATATGCGCAGCCTACCCAATCCGTATTACGATCCGGAATTACGCCCCTTTACCGGCATGGATAAGCCTATTCAAGATTATTTGGGTCAGCAGCCGTTGGCTCAAGAAATGGTTGATGACATCGACCATTTTATTAGCCGCTGGTTACCGCGCCTGCAGCAAGAGAGCCGTAGTTATGTGACGATTGCCATCGGTTGTACCGGCGGTCAGCACCGCTCCGTTTATGTTGTGGAAAAACTGGCCGAACGCCTCAAAGGCCGTTACGAACTCCTTGTCCGCCATCGTCAGGCACAAAGCTTGGCAGGACGCTAACTTGCCGTTTCAGACGGCCTCAAAGGAAGAAACCATGAAAAAAATCAGTCTGACCGCATTATCCCTGCTTATCTTGACCGCCTGTGCAACAGAACCTGTCACTGCTTACCGTTGGCACCGCACCGGCGCGAGCGAAGCTGAAGTTTCCCGCCAAATCAATACCTGCAAATCGCAAGTTCAAAATGGAAATACATCCAAGACGTTTGAGCAATGTATGGATGAAGCAGGTTATTACAGCTACGAGCATGGCAACCTCTAAATCCCGATTGACCGATTATCCAAATGCCGAGGCCGTCTGAAAAAATAATTGTTCAGACGGCCTCAGATACGAATAGAAAGAATAAAAAGACATGGCTATCCAATGGTTTCCCGGCCACATGAATAAGGCAAAAAAAGCCATTGCCGAACGCATTAAAAGCGTTGATATGGTGATTGAGATGTTGGACGCGCGTATGCCTGCTTCCAGCGAAAACCCCTTGCTTGCCCAGTTGTCCAAAGGCAAGCCAAAACTCAAAATCTTAAACAAGCAAGACCTTGCCGATCCCGAGCGTACCAGAGTTTGGCTCGAACACTACAACAGCCGCCAAGATACCCGCGCCATTGCGCTTGATTCTTCCGAAACTGGCGCGCATAGCAAAATTACCCAAGCCTGCCGCGCCATGATTCCGCATCGCCAAGGTATCGAGAAGCCGCTGCGTGTCCTGATTTGCGGTATCCCCAACGTCGGCAAATCCACCTTGATTAACGGCATGATCGGCAAAAAATCTGCCAAAACCGGTAATGAACCCGGTATTACCAAAGCCGAACAGCGCCTTTTCCTTGCAGACGATTTCTGGCTTTACGATACCCCGGGTATGTTGTGGCCAAAAATTATCGTCGAAGAAGGCGGCTATAACCTTGCGGCCGGCGGTGCAGTCGGACGCAACGCGCTGGATGAAGAAGAAGTGGCACTTGAGCTTTTGGATTACCTCCGCCGCCATTATCTGGCTCTGTTGCAAGAGCGCTATCAAGCCGACAAAGATCCAAGCAGCCATTGGGACGATACTTCTTGGCTGGAGTGGATTGCCAAAAAACGCGGTGCGGTTTTGAGTGGCGGACGGGTCAACTACCAAAAGGCCGCTGAAAATATCCTGACTGATTTCCGCGAAGGCAAAATCGGCAGAATCACGCTGGAAACGCCAAACCAATGGGAGGCTTGGCTGAAAAAAGCCAGACAGAAAGAGGCCGAACTCAAAGCCATTCGCGAAGCGAGAAAGGCGGAAAGAAAAGGGCAGCAGCCTTCAGCCGATTAATATAAAAGGCCGTCTGAAATCTATTTTCAGACGGCCTTTTGTTGGGATAGACAATTTAGAGGGCGGTACGGCTGAAGCTGTCCAGAGCTTTATCGGTTTGGATTTGGTTGAACTGCATGATGGTTTTGTCGCCTTGTTTTTCGTCCAATTCAATTTTTCGTACCAGCGTATCGCCGTTGATTTCGATACGGTTGAAGATTTGGCGGGTAATGGCGGTTTTCGGAGTCAGGGTCAACGTCCATTTTTTCTCGTTGCCGTTTAATTTCAAATCAAATTGTTTTTCCAAACCTTGGGTATTGCCGCCCAAAAGGTCGAGGAAGAGTTTGATTTGGCGGCTTTGGCCGTTGAGTTTGCTGGCATTTGGGTTGACCCATTGACTGCCGTTCCATTGCATGATGCCGTCTGAACGCACGCGCAGGGTGGTTTCAAATGGTTTTTGCATTTTCCAGAGCAGGCCTTTTTGTGGGACAAGGGTAAAGCTGCCGCTGGTGGTCATGGGTTTGCTGAGGGATTTGAGCTGGCGTTGTTGGACAAAATTACCTTGCACGTTTTGCGGTTTTTGCAGGGTTTGTGCCAATTCGGCAGGGGAAAATGCCCATAAAGCCGGAGCGCTGATGAGGAGAGTAAGAGAAAGAATGGTTTTTTTCATTGTGTTTCCATAAGGTTTGAGGCCGTCTGAAAGTTCAGACGGCCTTTTATTGCTTTAATTATAAGGTTGACAAGGCCTGATTAAAGGTTGCGCTTGGACGCATCGCTTGTGCGGCTTTTTCAGGATTGGCTGCGTAGTAGCCGCCGATGTCGACCGCTTTGCCTTGTACGGCAGAGAGTTCTTCAACGATTTTGGCTTCGTCAGCAGTCAAAGCGGCTGCCAACGGCGCAAATGCGGCTTTCAGTTCGGCATCTTTGTCTTGCGCCGCCAATTCTTGCGCCCAGTAGAGGGTGAGGTAGAAATGGCTGCCGCGGTTGTCGAGTTCGCCAGCTTTGCGTTTAGGCGATTTGTCGTTCAGAAGCAGTTTTTCGGTGGCTGCATCCAAAGTGTCGGCGAGGACTTGGGCTTTGGTGTTGCCGGTTTTTTGTGCCAGATGTTCAAACGATACGGCGAGTGCGAGGAATTCGCCCAAAGAGTCCCAACGCAAGTGGTTTTCTTCGAGGAATTGTTGAACATGTTTCGGTGCAGAACCGCCTGCACCGGTTTCAAACATACCGCCGCCATTCATCAATGGAACGATAGACAGCATTTTCGCGCTGGTACCCAGTTCCAAAATTGGGAACAAGTCGGTCAGGTAGTCGCGCAGGACGTTACCGGTCACGGAGATGGTGTCTTCTCCGTTTTTCAGACGGCCCAAGCTGAATTTAGCGGCTTCCTCAGGAGCGAGGACGCGGATGTCGAGGCCGTCGGTATCCAGTTCGGCAAGATAGGCTTTAACCTTGGCGAGCAGGCTCTTGTCGTGCGGACGGTTTTCGTCGAGCCAGAATACGGCTGGCGTGTTGCTCAGACGGGCGCGGTTGACGGCAAGTTGTACCCAGTCTTTAACCGGAGCGTCTTTGGTTTGGCACATACGCCAGATGTCGCCGGCTTCAACGTCGTGTTGCATCAGGACATTACCTGCTGCATCAATGACTTGAACTTGGCCGTCGGCTTCGATTTCAAAAGTTTTGTTGTGCGAACCGTATTCTTCGGCTGCTTGCGCCATCAGACCGACGTTAGGAACGGTACCCATGGTTGTCGGGTCAAATGCGCCGTGTTCGCGGCAGAAGTCGATGGTTGCTTGGTAAACACCGGCGTAGCTGCTGTCAGGAATCACGGCTTTGGTGTCTTGCGCTTTGCCGTCTTTATCCCACATACGGCCGGAATTACGAATCATCGCAGGCATAGAAGCATCGACGATGACATCGCTAGGAACGTGCAGGTTGGTGATGCCTTTGTCGGAATCAACCATGGCCAAATCAGGGTTGGCAGCGTAAACAGCAGCGATTTCAGCTTCAACGGCGGCGCGGGTGTCCGCATCCAGTTTGTCCAGATTGGCAAGCAGGTTGCCGAAGCCGTTGTTGACATTAACGCCTGCGGCAGCCAGTTTGTCACCGAATTTTTCAAATACAGGCGCGAAGAATACTTTGACGGCGTGTCCGAAGATAATCGGGTCGGACACTTTCATCATGGTGGCTTTCATGTGCAGCGAGAACAATACGCCTTTAGCTTTTGCGTCTTTCACTTGTTCGGCAAGGAAGGCGAGCAGGGCTTTTTTGCTCATTACGGTCGCGTCGATGATTTCGCCGGCTTTCAGGGCAACAGGCTCGCGCAGCTCTTTTTTGTTGCCTTGTTTGTCGGTGAATACGATGGATACGGAAGTTGCTTCAGGTACGGTAACGGATTGTTCGTTATGGAAAAAGTCGCCGCTTTGCATGGTGGCAACGTGGGTTTTGGAGTCTTTCGTCCATGCGCCCATGCTGTGCGGATGTTTTTTCGCAAAGTTTTTCACTGCCTTAGGCGCGCGACGGTCGGAGTTGCCTTCACGCAGGACAGGGTTTACCGCGCTGCCTTTGATGCGGTCGTAACGTTCGCGCACGGCTTTTTCTTCATCGGTTTGAGGATCGGCAGGATAGTCGGGAACGGCAAAGCCTTTAGACTGCAATTCTTTAATCGCGGCAGTCAGTTGAGGTACGGATGCGCTGATGTTCGGCAGTTTGATCACGTTTGCATCGGGTTGTTTCACCAGTTCGCCCAATTCGGCAAGCGCATCAGGTACGCGTTGCGCTTCGGTCAGGTATTCGGGAAACGCCGCCAAAATACGACCGGAGAGAGAAATGTCGCTGGTTTTGACATCAATATCGGCATGGCGGGTAAACGCCTGCACGATTGGCAACAGGGATTGAGTGGCCAATGCAGGAGCTTCGTCGGTGTAGGTATAGATAATGGTGGATTTAGTCATGGGATTATTCTCTATGTAGGTTAAGTTTTTCTTTTCGGGCACATCGCGAGAAGAAATGTGCTAAGCCTATTATGGCATATTTCGGCGGATTTGGTTGTTGTTTTGATGTTATTGTTTTTTAAGTTGCGGAAAAGAAAAAGGCCGTCTGAAAAGACAGCCTAAATATAAGGACTTATCCGATAATCAAAACAGCATTGCTGCCGCCGAAGGCAAATGATGAGCTGGCGGCGATGCGTTTTTCAGACGGCCAGCGGCTGTTTTCGTCGGTCAAAGCGATGTTGGGCAGCTCGGAATCGGGTACGTTGTCCCATTGTTGCGGCGGCAGTTTGCCTTCCGGATTGTATTGGCGGTTGGCCATCAACCAGGCAAACGCGGCTTCGATCGCACCGGCTGCACCCAAAGTATGACCGGTAGATGGCTTGGTTGAAGTGCAAAGGGTGTGGCTGCCAAATACTTCGGCAACGGCTCGGCTTTCCATGCTGTCGTTGTGTTGCGTGCCGGTGCCGTGCAGATTGATCCAGCCGATGTCTTCTGCTTTCAAACCGGCTTTATCCAAAGCGGCCTGAAAGGATTGGGCTGCACCCAAACCGTCGGGGCGGGGAGAAGACATATGGTAGGCATCGCTACTTGCACCATAGCCCAGCAACTGCATTTCGCCGTCAAAATCGGCATCGCGCGTCATCACGAAAAATGCGGCCGCTTCGCCGATATTGATGCCGTTGCGGTTGGAGGAAAAAGGCTTGGCGATGCTGTCTGAAAGCACTTCCAAAGAGGCAAAACCATTAATCGTCAGCGGAGAAAGCGTATCCGCGCCGCCGCAAATTACGACATCACACAATCCGGCACGAAGCAATCGGGCTGCGCTGATGAGGGCGCGTGCGCCGGAAGTGCAGGCGGTGGAAACGGTATAGCGCAAGCCGTCTAAACCGTAAACTTGGGCGATAAATTCGGAGGGCGAAGCCATGGTGTGTTGCAGCTGTTTGAACGGAACATCCGTCCATTCACCACCTTGGACAACGTGTTGGAACAAAGGGATATTTTCATCTGCGCCACTGGTGGACGTACCAGTCACGACAGCGACCCTTTCTTTGCCGTAACGGGCAATGGCCGTCTGAATCAGTCCGTCTATTTGCGAAAGCGCGTGCAGGATAAGCTGGTTGTTGCGGCTGCGATGCGCTTCGGGAATGCTGTCGGGTAGAGGCATCAGGGTTTCTTTGACTGCACCAAAAGCATGCGTTTTGCCTTTTACCCATTGGTCTGAAAAAGTCAGGGGCGTGTTTTCAGACGGCGTGAGTAAGGCATCGGCATGAACTTGCAAGCCGCTACCCAATGCGCTGGTTAGTGCCGGACGGCTGAGATAAACAGGAGTATTCATGAATTAGTCTTCTGCAATCGGGCTGACCGTCCAGAAAGTTTGGTCGGGGAAGCCGATAAGGAATTGTTCGGAATGGTGGGCGACACACCACAAATCACGCTCGCGGTAGCTGAACACCGCGCCTTTGCCGTCAGGGCAGAAGCCTTGATGGGTGGCGTTTTGTTGGCGGGCTTCAGGGTAAAGCGTGGCGGCTTGTTCGGCGGCCAAAAGCGGCAACAAGGCGGCAAACAATCGGCGCGAACTGGCATTGGGCATCACAAAACCATCATTTTTCCAGCCTTTGGTGCTGACCGATTGGCGCGATACCGGCGCACCCAGTGCATCGGTTTGGACAAAGCGGATGCCGTCTGAATGAGGCTCGACTGCCAAGAGATTGGTTTGAACGGTTTGCCCCGCCGCATTAGTTTGTTCAAGTTTGAACCATTGGCCTTCTTTGGAAAGCGGCGGCAGCGTTTGCGGATGGGGGAGCGAGGTCGCGCATGCGGAGAGCAGCAGTGCAGCAAGCAAAGGGATAAATCGCATAAGGTTTTATCTATCGGTCAAAATATTTAATGGTATGGATGAAGTTTCAGACGGCCTGTTCTGTTTTCAGTCTAGGCCGTCTGAAATACATTCGTCCTTATTCTACCTTCAAATCGCCCACCAATGCGGCAAGTGTGGACAAGCGTTGCTCGGATTTTTCCACGAATGGATTATCCGTATCCCAAGCGTAGCCTGCCAAAATAGACGAAATCATGCGGCTGATTTCAGGACTGCGGTTGGGCGCGTAGATGGCATTTTGGAAGCGGAAATCGTACCAACCGTTTACATAAGTGCGGAACGCGTTCACGCCGATCATCAGTTGGTCGGCAAATTCGGTTTGCCAATCGGCAGCTTCGCCTTTGAGCTGCTTGCCCAACAAATCGGCAGCCAGTTTGGCAGAGTGCAGGGCAATGGTTACTCCGGAGGAGAAGACTGGGTCGAGGAATTCGGCGGCGTTGCCCAAAAGAGCAAAATGTTTGCCGTATAAGGTTTTCACGTTGGCGGAATAGCCTTGGATAGAGCGGAACGGAAAGTCGTTTTCCCAAACGGCTTTATCTAAAATTTCCGCCAGCATCGGGCATTCGTACACAAATTTTTTCAACACGGCTTCTGATTCGCCGGCCAGTTTGTCGGGCGTGCCGACAACGCCGATGGAGCAACGGTTGTCGCCGAAAGGAATCAGCCAAATCCAGACATCGCGATGTTCAGGGTGCGTGTTGATCAGGATTTTATTGCGGTCGAATTTCGGGCTGGTGATGTTGTCGTCGATATGCGTGAAGTGGGCTTGGCGCGGAGGCAGCTCGGACGGACTTTCCAAATCTAAAAGGCGGGGCAGGACGCGACCGTAACCGCTGGCATCCAAAACGAATTTGGCAGTCAGTTCATAGTTTTCGCCTGTATCGGTCGCAACGCTCAAACGTGCCACATTGTCACTGTTGTCAAACGCGGTTACGCCGTGTCCGAAGCGGACATCGACGCCTTGTTTTGCCGCTTCATCAATCAGGATTTTGTCGAAGATGCCGCGGCGCACTTGATAAATAGTACCGGGGCCGTCTGAAAATTTTTCAGTAAAGTTGAAATCTGTGTAACGGCTGCCCCATGAAAACGCAGCACCGTCTTTAAATTGAAAGCTGGGTTCGGCATGCACTGCATCGGCAAAACCGGCTTCTTCCAACATTTCCATGCAATGCGGCAACAGGCTTTCGCCGATGACAAAGCGCGGGAAATGTTGTTTTTCCAATACGCAAACTTTAAAGCCTTGTTTGTTCAGCAAAGCGGAAGCAACCGAACCTGAAGGGCCTGCGCCGATAACGGCAACGTCAAATTCTACGGACATTTGAAAATACCTTTGATTTTAATGATAAATAATGTTTAATCCATCGCCTGAAATTTTTCAGACGGCCTTTTGCAACTTGGCGATAGAAGTTGAAAAAAATATCGCTTCAACTTCAATCGCCTTCATCTTTTGTCTAATTTTTCAACAATGTGCCTGCCAGCCAAATATTGAATGCCACACCGATGGTAACCGTCATACCGAACGCGGCAACGGCGGGCGTGCTGCTGATGGCGAGCAGGGCAAAGGAAATGGCTGTTGTAGCGGCGGCAAGCAGCATACCGCCTAATTTTGCCGGCGCGCTGTGATGTGCAGTAGCGGCATAGACGGCATAGTCCACGCCGATGGCGGATACTAAAAGCAGGCCGAACATGGCAAACAGGCTGACGGGAATGCCGGCCAAACCGAGTACGGCAACGGTGCAGATGGCGGCGGCCAGCGGCACGGCAAGGATTTTGCTGCCGCGTTTGAAACCAAACATTTTCCACAAGAGCAGCCATGCCAACACATAGGAAGCCAGTTTCAACCATGCGGCCTGATTGCGCGTGTGGTGGAAAAGCTCGTTTAAGTGGGCGCGCTTGTCAGCCCAATGTACGCCGGAGACGTGTTGCGCCACGGCGCGTACGGCGGCTTCATCGGTCATGCCGTTCAAACGCACGACGGCAGCAAAATGGCCTGGTTCCACTTCGCCCAAATACAAGGAACGCCAAGCCTCTGCCAAATCGGTATTCAGGCCGTCTGAAAGCGACAATGGTTGCGTATCGGCAGCTTGCAGCAGGGCATCGCGCACGGTTTTGCGAGGAATACCGATTTCTGTGAGCGGTTTCCAGCTATCAGGCAATTTGGTCAATTCGCGCAGGCGGTTTTGCAGTTTTTGCTGTTCCGTTGTCGGCAGGATGAATTGGTCGGGCGATTGGATGCCGGACAGTTTGCCTTGCGCGATTAAGGGCTGCAGGGCACGACCGAGTTCGGCGGTTTTCTTCAATAGGGCATCTTCGCTTTGTGCTTCGGCCACCAAATATTTTCCACCAAAATCCGTGCCGCTCAACTGGCCGATTTGTTGTACCTCGGCCAACATCGCGGTCGGCATATTGACCCATTGACGGATGTCGTCACGCCAGTCGCTGCGCCATAATCCGACTGCCAGCAAAATTCCGCCCACGATTAACCAGCCGCGTTTGTGCAGGCGGTTTTTCAGACGGCCTGACAAGGAATAGAGCTTTTCGGTTAATGCGGCAAAAGGCACGGTTTTGGCACGGTAGTGGCGAAACAGCGGCGGCAGCCATAAAACGGTGGCACCAAACGCGCCAAATAAGGCGAAGCCTGAAAACACGGCGGTTTGGCGCAGTACAGGCAAAGGGGTGAACCACAGCAGCGCGTAGCCCAAGACGGTAATTGTCAGGCTGACGGCAAAACTTGGCAAGACATGTTTCATTGCTGATTCAGCCTGCCAAACGGTCTTTTCAGACGGCCCGAATACCGACGGAGCAAGCCAGTGCAACGGGAAATCCACCAACATACCCACCAGGCTGGTGCCGATGACGATGGTCAGGATATGCACTTCGCCGAAGGTTAATAACGCAACTGCCAATCCGGTCAACATGCCGGCTGCCAACGGCAAAGACAGCAAAAACACGCGGCCGCTGCGGAAGACCCACAACAGCAGCGCAAAGGTCAGCCCAAGTCCGACCATGCTCATCAGCCGGCTTTCTTTTTCTGCGGCTGCTTTGGATACAGCGGCGAACAATGCGCCGCCTGCGCTTAAGGTTTCCGCGCCGTTTTCCGAAGCGATTTGACGGCTTTGCGCCATCAGCGGCAAGAGGGCGTCGTTGCCGGAAAATTGATCGCCGCCGGCGAGCCGTCCGCGTAAAAATACCCAAGTTTTGCCTTGGTCTTCGGCAAACAGCATGCCGTTGTCCATGTCCCACTGCAAACGGCTTTGCGGATTGGCTTTGTCGGCAACAAAGCGTCCAAAGCCCAGCCAGTCTTGTTCTAAAGACAAAGGGGAGGGAGCGGCAAAAGGATTGGCCACGGCTTCTGCGCGCGCTTGAAAATAGGCTTTCGGCTGCTCAAACAGCAGGCGGATTTCGTCTTGCGGCAAAACGGCCAAGCCTAGTTTCTGCATATCCGCCCGCACTTTATCCAAATTCGGCGTCATGCTACTGTCGACTTGTTCAAATACGCCGCTCTTGCGCCATGCATCGGCAATTTGTGCGGCCGTCTGAAAAGCAGTTTCGGCATCGGTACTGCCGGCAAGCAAAATGACTTGCGAATTGAGCTGCGCTTCTGCAGCTTTATCCGCAGCCGTCAGTAAGGCATCGGGTTGCTGCTCGCTTGGCAATAACGCGGTCAAATCGGTTTGGATACGCGTTTGTGAAGCAAAGGCATAAACCAAAAACAGGGTAAGAAACAGGATAAGGGCAGTATAGAGGCGGTTTAGGAGGCGAAGATTCATCGTTCAGACGGCCTTTTGCAAATGCTGCTGTTGGTGTGTGGAATAAGTAAAAGTCCAGTAAATTAAATCAGATTATTATTAGTTTGTCAGTTGTTAGATAGTTTGCCGGTCGGTTAAGTCATTGAGCTTGAGTGAGCCGAAAAACTGCCATTGCAGAGCGACGGTTTTTTCCTTCCAAACGCAGGCAATTGCCATCGTATCCGCCAAAATCGCGCTTGTGCCGCGCCAATCGGTTTGCTTTCCAGCGCGTAAACCGACGGGTTGCCCTGAATCGAAAACATAGCCGACCGATTTCATGTCTGACGGAAAATCCAAATTTGCCGCTTTAATCAATGCTTCTTTGAAACACCATAATCGGTAAAACGTTTCAGACGGCCAGTTTGCCGTTTCCAAATAGTCTTGTTCTTCCTGCGAGCAGATCAAAGCCGACAGCGCTTTAAAATCGCGCGGTCGGATAAATTCGATATCGACACCGGCTGTTAAGGGATGAAGCGCACACAATAAAGCGGCAAAGCCTTGGCTGTGGCTCAGCGATACAGCCGGTAAATCGGTTTGCTGTTTTAATGCTCGGCTGACTTGCCAGTCTTGACGCTGCGCCAGTTGCGGCGTGGCAGCCAAACGTTGTGAATCGGCTGCATTTAGAGACGCATGATCGTAGCAGGCGGCAAAAGACGAATCGGCCAGCAGGCAGTGAAGGGGTGTCGTATCCATAAAATAGAAAAATGCCAAACTTCATATTGAAGTCCGGCATTTTTGACATTGCTTAGTGGAAGCTGCCTTTCAAAACCACACGGCTGTTGAATGTAGCGATGTGGCATTCGTATTCGTTACCGCCTTTGGTTACTTTGTCAAAGTAGCTAACCAGATGAACGGATTTGGCTTTTTTACGAAGTGCAGTGCTTTGGAAGCGTTTAACCGCGCTCAGGAATGCGCGTTGGCAGGTTTCATCAGGGGTTTTGCCGACTGAGTTGGAGATTTGACGGGAAGTCAAAGTCGCTCCGGATGTGCTGCCGTAGTGAACGCGGATACTAGGATCCAAAGCGGATTTGGCTTCGGCAGAGTTCAAAGCTACATCGACTTTACACATATAAATGTCGTTTTGACCTTTGCCATTGACTTTATGGCCTTCACCCATGCTGCGGCAGGCAGAACCGGCGGCAGTTGTTTTTGGAGTAGAAGTTTGAGAGGAGGAAGTAGATGGTTGGGAATTGCCGGATTGTGAGCAAGCGGCAAGCATCAGGGCGGATACGGCAACCAAAGCAGAAAAACGTAACATACGAACTCCTTTGTAATAAGGGGTGTGAAAAAAGGTTTACAGAAAACAAAATCATTTTAACATATATGAAAGAAGTATAAAAATAGGATGATGTAAAAAATATTATATTTTTATTTAAATGATTTCATGGTGTTAAGAAAGTTTGGGGCGGTCATGCTTGACGAAGGAGGGCAGAAAGCGTATATTGCGGTCTTCCTTAGGAGTAATGGCTGAGAGGCTGAAGGCACTTCCCTGCTAAGGAAGCATGTGGGGTCAACCTGCATCGAGGGTTCGAATCCCTCTTACTCCGCCAAATATGAAAGACACCGTTTATACGGTGTCTTTTTTATTATCCGGAATTTCTTGGAATCCAAGGCCGTCTGAAAGTGTGAAATGAACGATTTGATTATTCTAAACAAGCCTTATGGCGTGATTTGCCAGTTTTCTGCACATGAAAAACATCAGTGCCTTAAGGATTTTGTCGAGAAACCGGGATTTTATCCGGCCGGCCGTTTGGATACGGACAGCGAGGGTTTGCTGCTGCTGACCAATAATGGCCGTTTGCAGGCGCAGATTGCCGACCCGAAATTCAAGCAGGTTAAAACTTATTGGGCGCAGGTGGAGGGTTCTCCTGATGAAGCCAAATTGGATTTATTGCGCCGTGGCGTAGATTTGGGCGATTTTGTCACCCGTCCGGCCGAGGTCAGGGTATTGGAAGAAGGTGAAGCGGATGTTTTATGGCCGCGCGTGCCGCCGATTCGCGTGCGTAAGTCCGTGCCTGATTTTTGGGTGGAAATTAAAATTTCGGAAGGGAAAAACCGCCAAGTGCGAAGGATGACTGCGAAAGCAGGCTTTCCGTGTTTACGCTTGGTCCGCGTGGCAATAGGCCGTCTGAATCTGTTTGATTTGAATTTGGAATTGGGACAATGGCGGTTTGCGCCGCATCGTCCTTAAATAGGATGAATAAAGGCCGTCTGAACTATTCAGACGGCCTTTTGTTATGGAAAAATCAATGATGTGAATGACCGATTTGGAAGGTCAAAGTGGTGTAGTTCGCCTGCTTTTGGCACACGCTTTGATCGGGGAAATCGGCTTTGTGTTCTACGCTGGCTTTCCAGAAACCTTGGCGCAATGGAATGATGCTGACTTCGCCTTTGTCATCGGTGGTATCGGAGAAGGCTTGGGCTTCGGTTTTATGGGTTTTGCTGCGGTCGCTGGTGTCGAAGCCGTCAAATGTGGCGGTAACGGTGGCGTTAGGCAGCGGCTCGCCATTGAAGAGGACGCGGACTTTGAAGCGTTCGCCGACGTGGACGTTGGCAGGGTTGTCCAAAGGTACGATTTCCAAATGTTGGCCGACTTGTTTGGTGATGATGGCGGTATCTGCGCTTTCGTGGCCGACATTGACGATGTTTTTGCCGAACATACGGGTTTGTTCGCAATAGCTTGCATCAGGCATTTCTTTGATGCTTGCCTGCTTCCAGCCCGCGCTGTTTTTTGACCAGAAAGTCGGTTGGTATTCGGCGGTTACCAAGTAGCTGCCGTCTTTGACCGGCAGTTTGCTGCGGTATTGGTAATTGTATGTGCCTTTTTGAATCATGTTTTCTTTGCCTTTTTCAGTCACCAGTTGCATGGGTTTGCTGAAAATGTGCAGGCGGTCTTTGGCGATAGGTTCAAGCTCAGGGAATTCGCCATAGCCCAATTCGGCTTCAAGGTATTCGCCGCCATGTGTGTGGGCGGTTTCAACCCAAACGCGATGGGCGTGTGCGGCAGTGCTGAACAGGAAGGCGGATGCGATAAGCAAAGCGGTTTTTTTCATGATTTCTCTCCGATTTTCGATGTGTAGAAAAGATAGAACAAAGTCGTTCGTTATAATATAACAAAATTATTTAAATTTAAAGAGAGGCCGTCTGGAAGTTTTCAGACGGCCTTTTAGCTGATTGTTTTTTGAGTCGGATTATTGAAACGGTTTAGTCCCCGTCACGACAGACGTCAATCGCTTCCTGCAAACTGCTGACGCCGTAGATTTTCAGGTTTGGAAACTCTTTGTCATGGCGCGGCATATTGGCCTTGGGAACGATGGCGCGTTTGAAGCCGAGTTTTTCCGCTTCTTTGAGCCGCTCTTGTCCGCGTGCGACGGGGCGGACTTCGCCGCTTAGGCCGATTTCGCCGAAAACCACGGTTTTTTCGGGCATGGGGCGGTTGCGGAAGCTGGAGAGCATGGCGAGGATGACGGCAAGGTCGGCGGCGGGTTCGCCGATTTTGACGCCGCCGACGGCATTGAGGAACACGTCTTGGTCGAAACAGGCGATGCCGCCGTGGCGGTTTAGGACGGCGAGCAACATGGAGAGGCGGTTTTGTTCGAGGCCGACTGTGAGGCGTTTGGGGGTGAAGCCGTGCGCGTCATCGACCAATGCCTGAATTTCGACCAAAAGCGGGCGGCTGCCTTCCTGTGTGACCAAAACGCACGAACCGGGCGTGTCGTCGCGGTAGCTGGCAAGGAAGATGGCGGACGGGTTGGATACGCCTCTCAAACCGTTTTCGGTCATGGCGAATACGCCCAATTCGTTTGCCGCGCCGAAGCGGTTTTTGATGGCACGTATCATGCGGTAGTTGGAATGTTGGTCGCCTTCGAAATACAGCACGGTATCGACCATGTGTTCCAATACGCGCGGGCCGGCAATCGCGCCGTCTTTGGTAACGTGTCCGACCAGTATCATGGCGATGCCCATTTGTTTCGCCATGCGCGTCAGTTGGGCGGCACACTCGCGCACCTGCGACACGGAGCCGGGGGCGGAAGTGATTTGGTCGGAATACATAGTTTGGATGGAATCAATGACCACGACTGCGGGCTGATGCTGTTTCAAGGCCGTCTGAATCGCTTCCATGCGGATTTCGGCAAGCAGGTTCACGCCTTCGGTGGGCAGTTCCAAACGTTGCGCACGCAGGGCGACTTGTTGGGCGGATTCCTCGCCGGAAATGTACAGCACTTTGCGACTTTGCGCCATTTTGGCAATGGTTTGTAACAGCAGCGTGGATTTGCCGATGCCGGGGTCGCCGCCGAGCAGGATGACCGCTCCATCGACCAAACCACCGCCCAATACGCGGTCAAGCTCGCCCATGCCGGTCGGATTACGCGGCACTTCGGTCGCGGTAACGGCAGAGAGGGATTGGATGGTCGAGGTGTCCGCCGCCCAAGATTGGAAGCGGGCGTTTTTCGGTTCGGGCGCGGCCAGGCTTTCCTGAAGTGTGTTCCACTCGCCGCAATGCGGGCATTTACCCTGCCATTTTGGGGAAGTACCACCGCATTCGGAACATTGGTAGATGGTTTTGGGGGCTTTTGCCATGGTGTTTTGTTTCCGCAGTATTTTAGTGGGAAGGCCGTCTGAAAAGTGAGGGAGGTTTTCAGACGGCCTTGAGATTATGGGTGTGTTTTTTTGCTGTTTTCAAGATGGTTGAGTATTTTATCCGGATCTTGTTTAAAGTAGCTGGTTTGGTTGCCACTGGCTTTGTCAGTCAATTCCAACATACCGGGCAGGCCTTTGATGATGAGGATTCTGGCTTTTATGGTACTTTTTTCACCTATTTTTTGTTTGTTTTGTTCTTCTTTGCCGTTGATGGAGGTTTTATAGTCAGTTACGGTTTGGTGGATTTCTTGTTTTTTCTCGTCAAATGTCCAATTAAAGTCCTGTCTGATGGTGAAGATTTTGTTGGTGGCTTTGAAACTCATTATGGCGATGTCTGTGCCAGTGTTGTCGGGGTTAAAGATGGTTGTGTTGATAAGAGCGCCTTCTTCGTTTTCGACTGCATTTCCCCAGAAGCCGTGTAGGTTTTCACTGGTGATTTTGTTGGCAATGTACATCTCAGAGGCTTGTTCGGGTTTGGCTGCCGATGATACCGGGGAGTTTAGGAGGAATAGGCTGGTCAGTGCGGGGAGGATGAGTCTGGAAATGTTCATGTTTGTTCTTACCTTGGAGTAGGGAGGTGTTTATAGGCCGTCTGAAAATGGAAAGTTTTCAGACGGCCTTTTATCGGATAAAGATGGGTTTATTTTTTGCTGTCTTTATCCGCA
>NZ_KV814825.1:28301-188455 GCF_001814095.1 Neisseria sp. HMSC068C12
CTGTCTTTATCCGCATCTTTTTTCGGAGCAGGTTTTTTCGCTGCCAAACCCAAAGATTTTTGCCATTCGGCTGGATTTTTCACCAAGTCCAAGGCTTTGCGGAGTTGATCATCTTTGGCCGGATTTGGAATGCGGCGGCTGGAGATGTCTTCGTCTTTGTCTTTTTTGGACTTGTCTTTATCGGCTTTGGTTTCTGCGTTGGCAGGCGTTTCAGTGCTGCTGTTGACGTCTTGGCCGCCCAACGGATTGCCGATATGGCCGACCAAATCGGCTTCGCGGCTTTCAAAAGCGCGGTCTTTGTCTTTGACTTCAACGTCAGGAACAATGCCTTGCGCTTGAATCGAGCGGTCGTTTGGTGTGTAGTAAAGGGCGGTGGTCAGTTTAACTGCGCTGCCGCCGGAAAGCGGAATCAGGGTCTGTACTGAGCCTTTGCCGAAACTTTGTGTGCCGACGACGACGGCGCGTTTGTGGTCTTGCAATGCACCGGCAACGATTTCGGAAGCGGAGGCCGAGCCTGCGTTAATCAGGACGGTCATAGGAATGGTTTTCAGCTCGGCAGGCAATCCTGCCAACGGGTCTTTGCCGCTGGTGGTGATGTAGTCTTCGGCAGTTGCTTTGAGTACCATGCCTTCTTTTTTGTTGCGGCCTTTGGTGCTGACAACGGTTACGTCAGGTTGCAGGAAGGCTGCGGATACGCCGACTGCACCGTTGAGCAGGCCGCCCGGGTCGTCGCGCAAGTCGAGGATGATGCCTTTGAGCGGACCTTTGTTTTCTTTGACAAGGGCTTGCGCAGCTTCGTTGAGTGCGGCAACAGTGCGCTCTTGGAATTGGGAGACGCGGATGTAGCCGTAGTCTTTTTCAAGCAGATGATGGCGCACGCTTTTGACTTTGATGATGGCGCGGGTCAGGTTGACGACGATGGGTTTGTCGGCATTTTTGCGTGAAAGGGTCAGGGTGATTTTGGTACCCGGTTTGCCGCGCATTTTTTTGACGGCTTCGCTGACGGTCAGGCCGCGCGTAGAGGTATTGTCGATTTTGACGATGAAGTCGCCACTTTTTACGCCGGCGCGTTCTGCCGGAGTGTCTTCAATCGGGGCAACGACTTTGACGAAGCCGTCTTCTTGTCCGATTTCCATGCCCAGGCCGCCGAATTCGCCGCTGGTAGATTCTTTCATTTCGGCATAGCCTTTTTTGTCCATATACTCGGAATGCGGATCGAGATCGGACACCATGCCTTTCATTGCGCCTTCAAAAAGCTCGGCATCGGGTTTGTCTTGGTAATAGTTGGCTTTGATTTGGCCGTACACTTCTGCCATGGTGCGGATGGTTTGCACGGGCAGGGCCTCGTTGTCTTTTTTGTCTTTTTCGGCGGCAAAACTTTGTACACTCAGACTGAGGGCGATGCCGCTAAATGCGCCGAGAGTGTAGATTGCAACTTTTTTTAAAGTAGATTTTGTTGACATTCGTTTGACTTTCTTTTTGTGTACGGTAAGCAAAGTGGTTTTTGTTTTCTCTGAACCCGTTGACTTTATGTGATTTAAACGCTTGGAACAATAAGTTTAAGGTAAAAGTTTGTTGTTTAATGTGCTGAACAGGCGTGAAAATCGTGTTTTATTGTAGTTTATGATGAAAATTCAGACGGCCTGAAGGGGAAAATTCACTCAGGCCGTCTGAAACATCAGTTAATCCATGAAAGCGGATTCATGACTTGTCCGTTGTAGCGGACTTCAAGGTAAAGGCCGGTTTCGCCCGACGGCAAAGTGCCGCTGGTGCCGATTTTGCTGCCGGCATTGACGGCGTAGTTTTGGGAGATGTCGATTTCGTTCAGGCCGGAGTAAATGCTGACATAGCCGTCGCCGTGGTCGAGGACGACTACTTTGCCGTAGCCTTCAAGCTCGCCGGCAAAAGTAACCGTGCCTGAGGCAATGCTGCTGACCGGAGCAGGAATGGTATTGTAGAACACGCCTTTCCAAACTTCGCCATCGCCGCGGTCTTGACCGAACAGGCCTGCCAATGTACCGTTAACTGGTTTTTTCAGACGGCCTTGCATACGGCTGAAGCTGTTGGCGTTGCTGACGGTCAAGCCTTGGGTGTTCGGGGCTTGCAGTTTCATGTCTTCGTCAGTCAGCGTAGACATGGCGGCGCGTTCGGCTTCGGCTTTTTGTTGGGCGGCAGCCTGCTCTTTGCGTGCTTTTTCAGCGGCGGCCAAACGGGCTTCGGCGGCTTTTTTACGCGCTTCGGCTTCGGCTTTGCGTTGCTCGGCTTTGCGTTTTTCCAAATCTTTCAAGAGATTATTGAGGCGCTGCTCGTTTTCTCTGTGGTTGATTTTCTTTTGCGCTTCTTTGGCCATTTGCGCGTTTTGACGGCGGCTTTCGGCTTGTTCGGCGGTATTGGTCACGCCTTGTTGACGCAACGAAGCTTGGATATTGGCTTGCAGTTTTTTCAGGTAAGCCAATTCATTGTTGATTTTTTGTTCTTGCGCCGCCAGCTCTTTCTGTTGTTTTTCCAAGTCTCTCATAACTTGGTCGTTGGCGTTGTTGATATAACGTGTGTAACGCAGGAAGCGGGTTTTTTGACCGGCATCGGCGTTTTTCAGAAAGAGGGCGACCGCGTTGGGCTGACTGTTTTTATAGTTGCCGGACACAAAGCGCGAAATTTGGGCGCGTGTGTTGGAAACTTCGGCTTTTAACTGGTTGGCATCGGCATTGAGTTTTTGGAATTTTTCCCAAGCGTCGCGTTGTTTGCGGTTGATGCCGGAGAGGTTGTTGCGTGTTTGTTGCAGCTGTTTGAGCGTGGCATTGACATGGATAATGAAACCCTCATTGCGTTTGGCAAAGGATTTCTTGGTTTCCATATCGTTGGCGGCGGCAGTTACGGCTGCTTTGAAATCGTTGTCGGCTGAAGAAGCGACTTTAGGCTCAACTTTAGGCTCGGCTTTTTTGTTTTGCTCTTTGGCTTTTGTGTCTTTTTTAGCGTCTTTTTTGTCTTCGACAGCTTTTTTGGCGGACTCTTTAGCTTCGGCCTTTTTGTCTTCGGATGCTTTTTTTACGGGCTCTTTGGTTTTTTTGCCGTCTTTTTTATCTTCAGCTACTTTTTTAGCAGGCTCTTTGGCTTTGGTTTCCTTAGGGTCTGCTTTTTTTACGGGTTCTTTGGCTTTGCTGTCTTTTTTATCTTCAACAGGTTTCTTGTCTTGTTCTTTGGCTTTGCCGGATTTTGCGGCTGCAGCTTTTTTGTCTTTGGCTGTTTCTTTAGGCTCTTCTGCTTTGCGGTTGGCCTTTTTATTGTCAGCCGCGGCCTCGGTGGCTTTAGCCGGTTTGTTTTTGTCTGAAGCGCGTTCGTTTTTGTCGGCGGTGTCCTTCTCTTTGGATACTTTGGCTTTAACCGCTTTTTTGCCTTCCTCTTTTTCTTTTACGGCTTGTTTTTTTGGGGTTTCTTTTTTGACATCTGCCTTGGCGGCTTCTTTCTCTTTTTTCACGGGCGCAGCTTTTTTGACGGCGGTCGCTTTTTCTTTCGGCGCGTCTTTGGCAGCATAGGTTGGCAGGGAGAAGCTGAGCAACAGGGCGAGAATGAGGGGTTTGTAACGCATGGTTCGATCTTGCTATCAAAGTAGGAACAATAGGACGGATTATACTGTCTGTCAGGCCGTCTGAAAATAATATCGGGTTGCAATATGGACGAACGGTCTTATATAGTAACGATAGAGTGGGCGGACGGGGTTTAGTCTGCCTGGAAACTGACAGTCTGCATCGACAGGATATTATGAAAAAATATTTATTAGTAGTGTTGGGCGCCATGGTTTTGGCGGCTTGCGGTGACAATACCGATAAAATCGGACGCGCCAGTACGGTGTTTCATATGCTGGGTAAAAACGACCGTATTGAAGTGGAAGGTTTTGACGATCCTGATGTGCAGGGGATTGCCTGTTATATTTCGTACGCAAAAAAAGGCGGTTTGAAAGAAACGGTCAATCTGGAAGAAGATGCCAGCGACGCATCCGTTTCCTGTGTGCAAAGTGCGGAAGTCATCCGTTATAACGAGGCTGCGGTTTTGAAACCGCGACAAGTGTTCAAACGCAGTGCCAGCATAGCATTTAAGAGCCAACAGATTATCCGCTACTACGATCCGAAACGTAAGTCTTTCGCTTATTTGGTGTACAGCGATAAAATCGTTCAAGGTTCGCCGAAAAACTCTTTGAGCGCGGTATCGTGTTTTGCCCATGCGAAAACCGATACGCCGGTACCGGCAGGCGGCGCAGTTTACGGTGCGTGCGTGGTGGATGCGCCGGTTACCGACGGACAAAAATAATAAAATCAGCTTATAGATATTAAGAAGAATATGAATTTAGCCAACCATTTCCTGATTGCCATGCCTCATATGGACGATCCGTTTTTTACGGATACGGTCATTTATGTGTGCGAACACGATGAAGAAGGTGCGCTGGGCATCATCATCAACAAGCCTTCGCCGATTACCATGGACATGATTTTCGCCGCCGCCGACCGCAATATCCCGTTGCGCCTGCAACATGAAAACGTGATGATGGGCGGGCCGGTTCAGATTGAGCGCGGCTATGTCGTGCATACGCCGATCGGGCGCTGGCAAAACAGCATGGTGGTAACTGATAATGTGGCGCTGACTTCTTCGCGCGATGTGATTGAAAACTTGTCTAAAGAAGGTGCAGTGGACAAGGCTTTGATCAGCATTGGTTATTCGAAATGGGGTAAAGGGCAGTTGGAGCGCGAGCTGGCAGAAAATGTTTGGCTGACCGTCCCTGCGGACGAGCATATTCTGTTTGATGTGCCTTACGAGCTTCGTTATGCCGCCGCTTTTGAAAAATTAGGCATCAATCCGAACGCCTTGGTTTCAGGAGTCGGCCATGCCTGATGCACCAAAAGGCACGGTTTTGGCTTTTGATTTCGGCGAGGCGCGTATCGGCGTGGCGCAGGGCGATGCTGAGTTGGGTATGACCCATCCGCTGGCGACGATAACCGGCAACAGCAATGATGAGAAATTTGAGGCCATTGCCAAGCTAGTCAAAGAATGGCAACCCAAGTATTTTGTGGTCGGACTGCCGACGCATACCGATGGCACGGAGCATGAGCTGACCCGTTTGAGCCGTAAATTTGGCCGCCGTTTGCACGGACGTTTTAACTTGCCGGTTTATTGGGTGGACGAAAGGATGTCTTCCCTATACGCGGAAAGCCTGCTTGCTGAAGCGCAAGTATTTGGCCGAAAACAAAAATCCGTACTTGACCAAGTGGCGGCGCAGGCAATTTTACAAGGCTTTTTTGAAGGTGGCGCGGCTGAGTATTTCAATGGCCGCGAAGAATAGTATTATTCATTATAAAGGCCGTCTGAAAATGGGTTTCAGACGGCCTTTGTTTTGTTACGGCTTTGAGATAAAAGAGGTTTAGTTTGGTTAATCCTGATTTTTTCAGCACAAATTTTGCTACACTCCGTTTTCTTTTTTTAGACACAAATACAAGGAAAAAGTCATGGCACTCATGGACAATCTTTTGAATGCGGCTACTCAAATGTTGGGTGGCAACAACGAAAACGGCGCACAAGGTTCTCTGACCGATATGGCGATGGATTTAGTGAAACAGCAAGACGGCGTGGGCAACCTGATCAACCAACTGCAACAAGGCGGTTTGGGCGATGCTCTGAGCAGCTGGGTTTCCAACCAATCCAGCAACCTGCCTGTGTCCGGCAGCGATCTGCAAAATGCTTTGGGCAGCGATACCGTGAACCAAATCGCGCAAAAATTCGGCGTGGATGCCGGCCAAGCAGGCGATTTGTTGGCAAAAGTGTTGCCAGACTTGGTCGATAAAGCGACGCCTAACGGCACGGCTCAAGATGCGGATGGCTTCGGCTTGGACGACATCGCTTCTATGCTACTGAAAAACTTTATGAAATAATGAGTTGAATCATTTGATAAGGCCGTCTGAATCCGTTCAGACGGCCTTATAACTTTTGGTTCGCGGTAAATAACCAATAAGTCTTTTTCTGATGGAGACGGATGGCTTATGATGTGCACTTCATTTCACCAGATAAGAAGGTTATACACATGTCCCGCTTGACCATACACACAGTCGAAACCGCTCCTGAAGCCGCCAAACCACGCATTGAAGCCGTATTGAAAAACAACGGCTTTATTCCTAACCTGATCGGCGTTTTGGCCAATGCGCCTGAAGCTTTGGCGTTTTATCAAGAAGTTGGCAAGCTGAATGCGGCCAACAGCCTTACTGACGGCGAAGTCGAAGTTGTCCAAATTATCGCCGCCCGTACCAACGAATGCGGTTTCTGCGTTGCCGGCCACACCAAACTGGCTACCCTGAAAAAACTGTTGTCCGAACAATCCATCAAAGCCGCACGCGCGTTGGCTGCGGGTGAGTTTGACGATGCCAAACTGAGTGCTTTGGCGACATTCACCCAAGCCGTTATGGCGAAAAAAGGCGCAGTATCCGACGACGAGCTGAAAGCATTCTTCGATGCCGGTTACAACCAACAGCAAGCCGTTGAAGTAGTTATGGGCGTTGCTTTGGCAACCTTGTGCAACTACGTCAACAACCTTGCCAAAACTGAAATCAACCCTGAATTGCAGGCATTTGCCTAATCTCATCAAAGGCCGTCTGAAAATTCAGACGGCCTTTTAGTAAAAAGCAAGGATATCCTTGTTGCCAAGAATAATTCATGAGTAGAACCATCTACGCTTCAAACCTTATTCAGAGGAAAAAATCATGACACGCGAAGCTTTACTGAACAATGTTGCCGAACTCGTTAAAAGCAAGCTGAAACCATTGGTGGACGACATCGACCGCAAAGGCCTGTACCCGAAAGAATTTATGCTGGAATTGGGCAAAATCGGCGGTTTTGCCGCAACCGGTACGGTTGAAGAGGGCGGTAACGGTTTGGGTTTGGCAACGCAAATCGCCGTATTGCGCGAAATCGGTAAAGAATGCGGCGCCACTTCGTTCAGCGCATGGTGTCAGGCGGCTTGCGCGTGGTATCTGCATCAATCCCCCAACCAAGCGGTTAAAGCCAAATATTTGGCCGATATTCTGCAGGGCAAAGTCTTGGCCGGTACGGGCATGTCCAATACCGTCAAACACCTTGCCGGTATCGAAAAACACAATCTGCAAGCCGAACGCGTCGAAGGCGGCTACAAAATCAACGGTGCTTTGCCTTGGGTATCCAATATCGGAGAAGACCACATTTGGGCAAATACCGCCCAAATCGGCGACAGCTATGTGATGTTTATCACCGGCGGTCAATGGGAAGGCGTTACCCTGCAAGATTGCCCTGAGTTCTGCGGTTTGGAAGGCACGCGCACTTACAGCCTGAATTTTAAAGATGTGTTTATTCCCGATGAAGATGTGATCGCTTCGCCTGAGCAGTTCCAGTCTTATATCCCGACCATTAAAGCCGGTTTCATCTTGCTGCAAATAGGTATCGGCGCCGGTGTGATTGACGGTGCGCTCGGCATTATCCGCATGGCCAATGTGGTGAACGCAGAAGTGAACTCATACCTCGACCACAGTTACGATGAGTTGAAAGCTGCGTTGGACGGCGCATGGGCGGAAACCGAACGCCTTGCCGATGATGCGTGGAACAATAAACCTGACACGCTGGCAACCTTGAAACTGCGTGAAGCGGCTGCTGTGTTGGCACTGAACGCCACTCAATCTGCCGCATTGCATGCAGGCGCGAAAGGCTATCTGATGCGCAGTCCGGCGCAACGCCGCGTCCGCGAGGCCATGTTTGTCGCCATCGTAACACCGGCCATCAAACACCTGCGTAAAGAAATCGCCGCTTTGGAAGCAGCTCAATAAATTCAAAATATCAACAATAAAACACACGAAAGGCCGTCTGAAAATACGGTTTCAGACGGCCTTTTTAAAATAGAAGGAATACAAAATGGCTCAATATATGTGCGGCCCTTGCGGCTGGATTTACGATGAAGATGTCGGCGACCCCGAACATGGCCTGCCGGCAGGTACCAAGTTCGAAGACATTCCCGACGACTGGAAATGCCCTGAGTGCGGCGTAGGCAAAGAAGATTTCTACCTTCTGGACTTCACCATATAAATTACCCGATTATTTAATAAAAAGGCCGTCTGAAATTTCAGACGGCCTTTGTTTTATCGGCGGTATAAAGCAACCATGGTTTCAGCCGCTTTGACGCAGCTTTCCACATCGGCAACCAGAGCGATGCGGACGTAGCCTTCGCCCGGATTGCCTTGTTCGGTATCGCGGGCGAGGAAGCGGCCGGGCAACACTTGGATAGCGGCTTTCTGCCACAGGTTGCGCGTAAATGCCAAGTCGTCGCCATCGGGAACTTTCAGCCAAATGTAGAACGACGCGTCAGGCAGTTTGACATCGAATGCCTGTTGCAAAATAGGGATGACGCGGTCGAATTTTTCTTGGTAGAGGCGGCGGTTGTCGATGACGTGTTCTTCATCGTTCCAAGCGGCAATGCTGGCGCGTTGGACGGGAATGCTCATCGCGCTGCCGTGGTAGGTGCGGTAGAGCAGGAAGTTTTTGAGCAACTCGGCATCGCCTGCGACAAAGCCGGAACGCAAACCGGGGACGTTGGAGCGTTTGGACAGGCTGGTGAACATAATAATGTTGCGTGTACCGCGTCCTAATTGCGCCGCAGCCTGCAGGCCGCCGATCGGTTTGTTGTCGTCAAAATAGATTTCGGAATAGCATTCGTCAGAGGCGATAACGAAGCCGTATTTGTCTTGCAAATCAAAAACTTCTTTCCAATCTTCTAATTGCAGGACGCTGCCGCTCGGGTTGTTTGGCGAGCAGACAATCAGGACTTTGGTGCGCTGCCATACGTCTTCAGGCAGGCTGCTCCAATCGGGGTTGAAGCTGGGCGCAGGACAGTTGGCAAAATGGATTTCGCCGCCGCCCAAAATAGTCGCGCCTTCGTAAATTTGATAGAAAGGATTGGGGCTGATAACGACCGGTTTGGGGCCGTCTGAAGCCGGATTTAAAACGGTTTGGATAAAAGAGAACAAAGCTTCCCGGCTGCCCAATACGGGCAGGATTTCATTGTCGGGATTGAGGCTCAAACCATCATAACGGCGGGCCACCCATTCGGCGCAGGCTTGGCGCAGTTCAGGCAGGCCAGCGGTCAGCGGATATTTTTCCAGTTCGTGCAGGGAGGTGGTCAGCGCGTCGGTGATGACTTTGGGCGTCGGGTGTTTCGGCTCGCCGATTTGCAGATGAATGGGCGTCACACCTTCGGGTGCATCAATGCCTTGCATGGCTTCACGCAGGCGGGCGAAAGGATAGGGTTTGAGGTGGTTCAATAATGGGTTCATGATGTTTCTGCCGATAAATTAAGGCAACAATCTTAGCATTTTTTAGATAGATTGGGACAAAAAGGCCGTCTGAAAACAGGGTTTAAATGTTTTCAGACGGCCTTTTGAATGCAGTCAAAACGGTCCCGTCATCACCAACTATTACAGCAACGTCTGCTACGGCCAGCACAGCGACCGCACCTTTTTCACCAATTCGGAAGACATCATCATCGATTATCACTGGGCGCTCAGCAATTCATGGCGTGTGAATTGTAATAATTATGTTTTGGGACGCTCGCCCCGATAAGGCCGTCTGAAAGCGCGAGCTTTAACGAAGTTGGAACACAAAAGCAGCCTGCACTTGGGCTTTCCCAAATGTGCAGGCTGCTTTTCACGCTTTTAGGCTGCTTATCCCTGCCCGCCCATCTTCTCACGATACCACGCCAGCTTCCGCTCCAAAAACGCCCAATGAGCGTCCAATTCCTGCCGTTTGCGTTTCAAAGCCGCCTGATGTTCCTGCAAAATCCGGTAACGTTCGGGGACGGTTTCATCGCCCAAATGCCGCAGCCGCGCGTATTCCTTGATTTGCGCCAGCGGCACGCCCATGTCTTTCAGCCGAAGGATGAAACCCACCCATTCCAAATCGCGCGCACCGTATTCGCGGTAGCCGTTGGCGTTTCGTTCGGGGCGCAGCAGCCCTTCCTGCTCGTAGTAGCGCAGCGTGGCGGCGGACAAACCCGTTTGCGCGGCAAATTCCTTGGTCTGCATCAAATCTCCTTGCTATAAAGTGCGCTTGATAGTTTAACCTGTCCGTGCAATTTTGCAAATTTGAGTATGGAGACGAAAAATGTTGAATCATCAGGATTTAATGGCACGCGGCTTAGCGAAGCTGAACGAAATCGACGGCGAGCAGGGCGACAAGGTGAGGCAGGCGTTGGCGGATATTTCGCCCGATTTGGGCAAATACATCATTGGTTTCGCGTTTGGCGAGATTTACCAGCGCCCGCAGCTTGATGTGCGGCAGCGCGAGCTGGTAACGCTGGCGGCTCTGGCGGCGCAGGGCGGCTGTGAAAACCAGTTGCGCGTGCATATCCACGCTTCGCTGAACGTGGGGCTGACGCGCGATGAAATTGTGGAGGCGTTTATCCAATGTATCCCGTATTTGGGTTTTCCGAAGGTGCTGAATGCGGTGTTTGTAGCGAAGGAGGTGTTTGCGGCGGCGGAGTGATGCAGGCTGCCTGAAACCTAAAAAGGCTACCTGAAAGCGCAGCTTCAACGAAGTTAAAACGGAGTTCCTGAGAAACGAAAAGCAGCCTGCACATCCACAAAACAAATTGATGCGTTTATTTGGCAGGGACGACGGGCAGGGAACCGTTCAAAAGATAATGAATGGTTTCTTGAACCGTACGGATGGCGTTGCCAAACGGCAATGGGTCTTTGCCGCGGAAAAACAGGCCTTTATCGACCTCGCCGCGGAATGCGGCGGAAAGTTGGATGTCGATACAGAATTGACCGGCTTTGGCCAAACCGTCGCGCAAGCCGCAGCTGGTCAGGCAGTTCAGGCCTTGGGTGCAACGGCGCGGATCGTTTTTGGCGTTGGCTTGCAATTTGGCCTCGCGTTTGATGTAGTTGTCGAGGAATTTGGTGCGCACGCCGCGTGCAGGCAAACCGGCAACAGACATGAATTCAACCACTTTTTCGGTTTCCGCACCGGCCAGCGTTTTCTTGAAGTTGATGTGGGCATCGCCTTCTTCGGTCACGGCAAACGCGGTACCGATTTGAACGGCGGACGCGCCCCAGTTTTTCAAGGCTGTTTTGACTTTTTCAAAGTTTGCCATGCCGCCGGCGAGTACCAACGGGATTTTTTCGCTTTCCAAGCCCAAGTTTTTGAATACTTCAAACGTTTCTTCAATAACGCGTTTGAACTCGAATTTGGCATCGTTCACGCCGTCAACGGTTGCCGCACCCAAGTGGCCGGCTGCGTGGGCTGGGTGTTCGATAACGATGGCATCGGGCAAGATGCCTTTTTTCATCCAACGTTTCAAAACGATGTTGATACCGCGTGATTCGGACAAAATAGGGAAAAGGGCGACATCTTTGTGATAGCCCTCGGCCATTTCCGGCAAGTCCAAAGGTAAACCTGCGCCCATTACAATCGCGTCTGCACCGGATTCGCAGGCCTGACGGACGTAGGCGGCATGGTCTTTGACGGCTTTCATGACGTTGACGGCGATCATGCCTTTGCCTTCTGAATCGGCTTTGGCTTTTTTGATTTCACGGTCAAGCGCGATGCAGTTGAGGCGGGTGTATTTTTCTTCGCTGGAATCGATTTTTGATTCAGCCAGCAAATCTTCGTGCAAGTGGCGCAAATCGACGCTGGCGATGGTACCTACGCCGTTTTCGCGCGCAACCGCGCTAGAGAGTTTTGATGCGGAAACGCCTACACCCATACCGCCTTGTACGACGGGGATCAGTGATTTGCCACGGATAATCAATGGGTCAAAGTTGTTTTGCATGGATGCTCCTTCATAGATTCTGGATAGTGCCGTCTGAAATCCTATGAAATGGATTGGATAACGGGCTGATGTGTATATAAATAAGTGTGTTTTTCGCCGCCGTTTTTCAGACGGCATGAGGCGTGTTTTTAAAATTTTAGGAATTATACTCTAAGTTAGTGTAAAAATTAGAGTATTAATACAGTTTTTTTAAAGAAAAAATTGAAAAGTCTTGTTAATAAAGGAATAAATTTTATGATGGGTTGGATTGAGGAGGCGAAATTGCAAACAAAATCTACAAAGAAAAAGGCCGTCTGAAATTTCAGACGGCCTTAAGTATGGGAATCGGACAGATGTCGGATTACATTTGTTTTTTAGCGGCATCAATGGCGCGTTGGTCAGGGTTGATCAAGATTTCAACGCGGCGGTTTTGTGCGCGGCCTTCAACAGTAGCGTTGGAGGCGATTGGTTGACGGGAGCCGTAACCGAAAGTGCTCAAACGGGTGCTGCTTACGCCACGGGATTGCAGGAAAGTGGCAACAGATTCGGCGCGGTTGCGAGACAATGGCTCGTTGATGGCGTCGTTACCGGTGTTGTCGGTGTGGCCGTTGATGGTCAAAGTGGTGTCAGGATATTGAACCAAAGTTTGCGCAGCGGCAGATAGGGCGCTTTGAGCATGGCCGCTCAGGGCGGCGCTGCCGGTAGCGAAGGTTACGTTTTCAGGCATAACCAGTTTGATTTGGTTGCCTTGACGTTCAACTTCGATGTTGGTGTTGGCCAGGCTTTGACGCAGTTTTTTCTCTTGGTAGTCCATGTAACCGCCGATACCCGCACCTACTGCACCGCAAGCCAATGCGGAGTTACGCGCGCCTTTACCGCCGTGGGTCAGTGCACCAACGATGCCGCAAACAGCCGCACCGCCCAAACCGTACATAGCGGTTTTGCTGGCGGATTGTTGGCCGGTAACAGGATCAGTTACACAGCCGGTGAGCGCCAAAGGAATTGCAGTGGCAATAACGGTCAGGGGTTTCAAGAATTTCATGTCGTATCCTCTTTATTAGATGACGGCCCGGGCCGTCTGAAAAAATGAATAAAAACCGCGTGGATCATTACGGATTTATGATACTCAATATCCGAAACGCAAAAGAATGGGTTTAACCCGATATTACGAAAATATTTGCCAGTTAACATAATTCTGAAGCATTTCTGCATTTCTCCGACAGTTTGGCCGTTTTGTCGCGAAATAACAAGCAAAGTTTTTTACAGTTTCTTCCGTTTTTTCTGCTTGCGGCGATACCAGTTGACGAATGCCCATTTCAATCTGACCTTGACATCGTATCCCACTGAACCTGCACCCAGTATGAGCAAAACGGCGGAAACGGGCAGGGCGAAATGATGGCCGACCAGATGATAACCCCATGCGCCAACCACGCCGCCCAGTAAAAACGACAGCATCAATCCGCTTAAAAGCCACATTTTCGGTTTGTTAACTCGGACGTGCGGTAGGCGCGGATGATGCTGTTTGGAGTAATAAAGCGCGCGTGAGATTTCAATGCCCAAGTCGGTCGCCGTGCCGGTCATGTGGGTGGAACGGATGGCGCCGCCGGAAAGAAGCGTGATAACCGTATTGTGCATACCCATAATAAAACATAATAAAAACAATGCTAAAGACGGCATAATAAAATCAGAGCCGCCAAAATCCCACTCCATCGCAGCAATACCGAACCAGCCGAATATCAACAGATAAACTGCTTCCAGCCACATGGAAAACCCAAAGCTGCCACGGAAACGCATCTGCTGCGTCCATAAAATTACCCAACCCGAATGCGCGGCACCGGCAACAAAACACAACACGCTGATGAAAGTCACCGCGGCAGACCACCAGTCTTGGAGATACAGCACATCAGCCAAAAGAGACATGGAGCCGGTTACGTGGGAAATATAGCGCGCAAAAGCAAAAAATCCCCCCGCATTAATCGCACCGGCAAGAAAGGCCATGATATAGCCCAGCCGTCTGAAACGGGCATCGGAAATATTGTGCTCGTGCAGATAAGGGCGGTCCGCCTGCCAAAACGGCGGCGTGTGTTGCCTGTGGTGGCGCAATCGGTAGGAGTGGGGCGGTTTGTCAGCGTTCATCGAGTGGGTTTGGAGTTAAACATTCATACAGGGTGTATTTTATATGCAACTGTCTGCCGATAAGAACAAATAATCTAAAGTGTTCCCAAGTTGCCACACTTGCCCATTACACAATGAGGGCGTACATTAATAGAAAGATATAAACATAAGGAAACATCCGATGAATCCTATCCGTCTGACCTTATTGTTTGGCGCCGTTGCATTGCTGGCCGCCTGCGCCACCACGCCCGAGCAAAAAGCCGCACGCGCCCAAGCGCAGAAACGCTATGAGCAGGATCTTCAAGTCAATCTTGCCGCCCAATGCGATCAGGAAACAGCCGCACTGATCCGCCGCAAATTTGACGAAGAAGGCAAACCCGGTGTGGCAACTGCGGAACAAAAAGCCTTCCGCCTCAAATATATCGACAAAGTTTCCGACCCGATGTTCCAAGCCTGCTACAAAATGGCATGGCAAAACTATATTTCCCAAGAACAGCTGCGCGAAGCCCGCTACTATCGCTATTACGACGATTGGGGTTATCCGTTTGGCCGTTATCCTTGGTGGTGGTAAGGTATTAACAAACCTTAGGGCCGTCAGAAAGCATATATTTATTGGTTTCAGGCGGCCTAAGGTTTATTGAAACGGCAATAACGTTTACAATAGCCGCCTATTCAAACACACTACCAACTACCCATGAACATCTGGCTTGGACAGCGACATCCGCCCCAATTTCCGCAAGGAGCCGCCGTAACCATTGGCAACTTCGACGGCGTACACCTCGGGCACAAACATATCCTGCAAAAACTCAAACGAGAGGCAGACCGGCGCGGTCTGCCTGTTGTCGTTGTTATTTTTGAGCCTCAGCCCAAAGAGTTTTTTGCGCGTAAAGCCGGGAAAAAGCTGCCTTACCGCATCAGTCCGCTGCGTACTAAATTGCGCCTTTTGCGTGAAACCGGCTGTGTGGATGCCATTTGGGTTTTGCGCTTTAACCAAACTTTCTCCGAGATGAGCGCACAAACGTTTATCGACCGGCTTTTGCGAAAAACGCTCAATACGCGTTATCTGCTGATTGGCGATGATTTCCGTTTCGGTGCGGGTCGGGAAGGCTGTTTCGAACTTTTGGCACAACAGCCTGATATGCAAACCGAGTGCACACCGTCCGTTATCGTTGAAGACATCCGCACCAGCAGTACCGCCGTCCGCCAAGCCCTTTCAGACGGCAAGTTGGAATACGCCAAAAAACTGTTGGGGCACGATTACGTGTTAAGCGGCAAGGTCAAGCACGGGCAAAAACTCGGCCGCACCATCAACTCGCCTACCGCCAACGTCCAGCTTCCCCCGTATCATTATGCGCTAAGCGGCGTATTTGTCGTCGAAGCTGACGGCGCATTCGGTACGCGCCGGGGCGTGGCCAGCTTTGGTTTTAACCCCACTGTCAGCAACAACCGTTCGCAAAAGTTGGAAGTCCACCTGTTCGATTTCAACGGCGATTTGTACGGCCAGCGCATCTTCGTCCGCTTCCTGCACAAACTGCGTGACGAGAAAAAATTTGAAAGTATCGAAGCATTGAAAACCCAAATTTTGCAAGATATGGAAGATGCAAAGGTTTGGAAACCATAGAAACGCTTCTATACGCTTATAAAATCAAGACAATTGGGCTACAATAAGTCCTTTGAATTCTTTCAGACGGCCTGTTCTTTTTAAAATGAGCAATCAGGCCGTCTGAAACCGAAATACCGCAACAATAGAGATTAGAAAATGACCGATTACAGTAAAACCGTAAACCTGCTCGAGAGCCCGTTTCCAATGCGCGGCAATCTTGCCAAGCGCGAGCCTGCATGGCTGAAAAGCTGGTACGAGCAAAAACGCTACCAAAAACTGCGTGAAATCGCCAAAGGCCGTCCGAAATTTATTCTGCACGACGGTCCTCCGTATGCCAACGGCGACATCCACATCGGTCATGCCGTCAATAAAATTCTCAAAGACATTATTATCCGCAGCAAAACCCAAGCCGGTTTTGATGCGCCTTATGTGCCGGGCTGGGACTGCCACGGCCTGCCCATCGAAGTGATGGTAGAGAAGCTGCACGGCAAAGACATGCCCAAAGCCCGTTTCCGCGAATTGTGCCGCGAATACGCCGCCGAACAGATTGCCCGTCAGAAAAAAGACTTTATCCGCTTGGGTGTGTTGGGCGATTGGGACAATCCTTACCTGACCATGGATTTCAAAACCGAAGCCGATACCGTGCGTATGCTCGGCGAAATCTACAAATCCGGCTATCTCTACCGCGGCGCGAAACCGGTTCAGTTCTGCTTGGACTGCGGCTCTTCACTGGCGGAAGCAGAAGTGGAATACAAAGACAAAGTATCGCCTGCGATTGACGTTGCCTATCCGTTTAAAGACAATGCCGCGCTTGCCGCCGCATTCGGTTTGTCCGACATCGAAGGCAAAGCGTTTGCCGTTATCTGGACAACCACGCCTTGGACTTTGCCTGCGAGCCAAGCTGTTTCAGCTGGCGCAGACGTGGTGTATCAATTGATTGATACGCCTAAAGGCAAATTGGTGTTGGCCAAAGATTTGGCAGAAGATGCGCTCAAACGCTACGGCTTCGCTTCAGACGACCTGAAAGTATTGGCAGAAACCACCGGCGACAAGCTGGAAAACCTGCACATGAACCATCCGTTCCTCGAACGCGATATCCTCATGCTCAACGGCGAACACGTTACCACCGACGCCGGTACCGGCTTGGTGCACACTGCGCCTGCGCATGGTCTGGAAGACTACGCTGTCTGCAATAAATACGGTATCGAGCTTTACAACCCTGTCAACGCCGAAGGCAAATACATCAGCGAAACACCTCGTGTCGCTGGTATGAGCGTTTGGGAAGCCAATCCCGTCATCCTGCAATGGCTGGGAGAAACCGGCAACCTTTTGGCAAGCAGTAAAATCGAACACAGCTACGCCCACTGCTGGCGCCACAAAACGCCGTTGATTTACCGTGCGACCGGCCAATGGTTTGTCGGTATGGACAAAGCAGGTGCTGACGGTAAAACCCTGCGCGACAAAGCCATCAAAGCCGTTGATGACACTGAATTCTTCCCGTCATGGGGTCGTGCGCGTTTGGAAGCCATGATTGAAGGTCGTCCTGACTGGGTGGTTTCGCGCCAACGCTACTGGGGCACGCCGATGACCTTCTTTGTTCACAAAGAAACCGGTGAGCTGCATCCGAACTCTGCTGAGCTTTTGGAGAAAGTAGCACAACGCATCGAAGAAAAAGGCATCGAAGCATGGTTCTCTCTTGATAAGAGCGAACTCTTGAGCGCGGAAGATTGCGAAAATTACGACAAACTTTCCGATACCATGGACGTATGGTTCGACTCAGGCTCGACCCATTATTCCGTCTTGAAACAGCGCGAAGAATTAGACTGGCCTGCCGACCTCTACCTCGAAGGCAGCGACCAACACCGCGGCTGGTTCCAATCCTCTATGTTGACCGGTTGCGCCTCATCCATGGGTCGTGCACCATACAAACAGCTGCTGACCCATGGTTTCGTGGTTGACCAAAACGGCCGCAAAATGTCGAAATCCATCGGTAACGTTGTTGCACCGCAAGAAGTTTACAACGAATTCGGCGCAGACATCCTGCGCCTGTGGGCGGCATCTACCGATTACAGCGGCGAATTGGCGATTTCCAAAGAAATCCTTAAGCGCGTAACTGAAAGCTATCGTCGTATCCGCAATACCTTGAGCTTCCTGTTTGCCAACCTCAGCGACTTCAATCCTATTGAAGATGCCGTGCAGCAGGCAGACATGGTGGAAATCGACCGCTACGCCGTGGTATTGGCACGTCAGCTGCAAGAGCGTCTGGCAGGAGATTACTATCCGCGTTATGCCTTCCACTTTGCCGTAAAAGACATTGTTTCTTTCTGCTCGGAAGACTTGGGCGCGTTCTACCTCGATATCCTGAAAGATCGCCTCTACACCACCAAAGCAGACAGCCATGCTCGCCGCAGCGCGCAAACTGCCCTGTATCACATCACACGCAGTTTGGTTCTGCTGATTGCTCCGATTTTGTGCTTTACCGGCGAGGAAGCATGGGACATCATCGGTGGCGGCGAAGAAGACAGCGTCCTCTTCCATACATGGCATGAGTTTCCATCTATCAATGAAAAAGCCGAAGCCGAATTGGTGAAAAAATGGACGGCAATTCGCGAAGCACGCGAAGCAGTAACTGCTGCCATCGAGCCTTTGCGTACGGATAAAACCGTCGGTTCTTCATTGCAAGCCGAAACCGAAATTACGGCTCCGGAAGAAATTGCCGATTATCTGAACACTTTGGGCGAAGAATTGCGTTTTGCTTTGCTGGTGTCTAAAGCAGAAGTGAAAGTAGGTGATGAACTTGCTGTGACCGCTAAAGCCAGCGATGGTGAAAAATGCGAACGCTGCTGGCACTATACCCACGATGTGGGCGCAGTTGCAGGCCATGAAACCATCTGTAAACGTTGTGCCGAAAACGTTGACGGTAAAGGCGAAGAAAGACATTACGCTTAATTGTTTGGTCTAAGATAAAGGCAGTCTGAAAACTTTGGAAATAGGTTTTCAGACGGCCTTTGTTTGACAAAAATGGAGATGAAGATGAAACAGAGGATGTTGCTTTTCGCCATAAGCCTATTGTCTGCCTGCAATAATCAGCAACAACAACCGGTTGAACCGTTACAGGAAACAATCCAGGTTCACAATATTTCGATTAATGTGATTACTCCTCAAAATGGCGTACCGATTGATTTTGAAAAAAAAGAATTTCAAGAAGTAAAAAAATTTTTCGACCAGATTCAGCAAGTAGGGAAGGTTGCGAGGGCATATTATATTTATCCCGAACCATCATGCAATACAAGGGGAAGCGGACGCTACTCTACGAAAGTATGTTCCCCGGGCTTGGTTGAAAAAACATGTTTTTTAGTGAGTATGGAACTACTCAATCCTTCTTTAATAAAACTTCCAAACGAACAGCGGTTATCGGGAAGCCTCAAATATATCGAACATCAGAAAAGAGAACTTAAGAAAAATGCCATGCCTATCGTAACATTCGATATTTTGGATGAAGGGGTAAATTATATTGTCTATGCAAAGAAATTTAGAAAATATGCCCATTCCAAACCAGAAGTTACCGCCAACCTAGCTTTAAACGGATTATTGTTTGAAGGCGTATGTATGAACAACTCTCCCACGGCAAAATTTACCTCTTGGGAAAGTACTGCAACAGTCGATTGGGTACGGGAACTGATAAAAATTAACCAACAAGCCCCCAAGCCCGATCAGCCATAAAATTAAAGGCCGTCTGAAAACCTGAAATCCGGGTTTCAAACGGCCTTTAGCTATTCTATTGCTAAGTAGAAATTAGCGGGCAGAGCAAGAAGTTTCTACTTTGTTGCCGTATGGGTCAGTGAAGCCGAAGAATGCTTCGCTGCCTTTTTGATGCCATTCAGCGCCTTTGCCGAACAGGCCTTGGTTGGCAACATAGCGTTCGCCTGAACCTGCAACGGCAGAAGACAGGGTGGCAACTTTGTCGTCAAGGCGTAATTCAACTTGATCGGTGCTCAGGTTGCGGATTTGTACAGACAGGCCGTTTTCGCAGCTGAATGATTGAACACGGGCATCATGATCGTGTGTACGGCCGTGGTCATGATTGTGCTCGTGACGGTGACCATGGTCATGTTGATGGGCTTCGGGTGCGGCACAGGCAGCGAGGCTCATGGCGGCGGCAATTGCAAGCAGGGCTTTTACTTTCATTTTTGACTCCTATGGTCAGTGTTGAAGGAAGAATGTAGCGGCATGTTATAAATATCTTTATGGCTTCACAATAGGGATAACCATTATTTACTTTTTCTTCCTGTTTCCGGGAGTATGGCAGGATTCTTTGTAGTTTTGATATAAATGATTAATGCCGTTTGAAAAAAAGCCGCACTTGCGCTAGAGGTAAACGAAAGTGCGGAAAATTCAGAGAGTTACATTGAAAGAAGGATAGGACAGCTTAACGCTGGCGTGCTTTAAAGCGGGGGTTGCTCTTGCAAATAACGTACACTTTGCCTTTTCGGCGGACAATTTGGCAGTCGCGGTGTCGTTTTTTTTGCAGTTTTCAGGGATGAGAGGACTTGCATCATTTATCCTTTCTGAAGGAAGACATCATGGATTGGTAACGTTGGTTGAACTTGCTGGCGCGGCCTTCGATATTGACGTTGCGTTGTTTGCCTGTGTATACGGGGTGGGACGCGGAAGAGGTATCAAGAGAGAAGAGGGGATACTCTACTCCGTCTTTCCAAACCATGGTTTTGCCGTGGGTATTGGCACATGAACGGATGAGCCATCCTTGGTCTGCACCGCTGTCGTAAAACAGGACGGTACGATAGTTGTCTGGGTGGATATCGGGTTTCATTTCTTTCTCCAGTAAGTGTTATGGTATAACATTATACTCTTAGAAAAAGAGCAGGCAAGTGTTTTTTGGTTTTTCTTTATCACGGGGTTGCGGCATTTTGATAAAATATGCGGTTTCAGACGGCCTTTTTTTCATGAGGCCGTCTGAATATTTTATTTTCTGATGATAGGGATATGATGTATTTGTATAAGGGTTTCAGATTGGGCGGTGCGGTAAGCAAGGTGATGCCGATTGTCCATGTATTGTCCAAGCTGGGGCTGTTGTTTTCATTACTGTTGGCCGTGCCGACACTGATGTCGTATTTTTATCACGACAGCGCGTTTATCGTGTTTGCCTATACGGCTTTGACGGTATTGTTGGTGTCGTGCGTTACTTGGGTGCTGACTTTGCGTTTCAACCGTGAATTGCGGCCGCGTGACGGATTTACCCTGGTATTGATGCTGTGGCTGGCCTTTGCCGTCGTGGCGGCGATGCCGATTTATTTCTATATGCCGTCCATGAGTTTCACCGATGCGTTTTTTGAAGCGATGTCGGGGCTGACGACAACGGGGGCAACAGTGATTTCCGGCTTGGATACGCTGGATCCGTCGGTAAATTTTTGGCGGCACATGCTCAACTGGCTTGGCGGTATGGGTATTATCGTGCTGGCTGTGGCAATTTTGCCAATGTTGGGCGTGGGGGGGACGCAGCTCTTCAAAGCGGAAATTCCGGGTATGGATAAAGAAAGTAAGATGGCGCCCCGCATTTCGCAAGTGGCCAAACGGCTGTGGTTTGCTTATGCGCTGACAACTGCTGCCGCCTTTGTATCCTTGCATATTGCCGGTATGGGTTGGTTTGATGCCTTGTGCCATGCGATGTCGGCAGTGGCCTTGGGCGGTTTTTCGACACATGATGACAGCGTTGCCTATTTTGATTCTGTGGCAGTCGAATGGACGTTGATGTTTTTTACTGTCTGGGGCGGTATCAATTTCGCCAGCCATTTTACTGCGCTGGGCAACCGCTCTTTGCAGGTGTACTGGAAGGATGAAGAATGCCGCACCATGCTGCTGGTTTTGTCGGGCAGTATTTTGATTTCGGCATTGTATCTGTGGCAGCAGGACGTGTACCAAAGCCTTGGCGAAGCTTTGCGTTTTGTCAGCTTCAACTTTGTGTCCATCGGATTGGCCAGCGGTTTCTCCAATGCCGACTTTGCACAATGGCCGCTGATTGTGTCGTTGTGGATGTTTTTCCTGTCGAACGTCTTGGCAAGCTCAGGCTCTATGGGCGGCGGTATTAAAAACGTGCGTGCGTTGGTATTGTTTAAATTCAGCTTGCGCGAAATGTTGATTTTGCTGCATCCGCGTGCGGTTCGTACGGTAAAGGTCAACAATCGCTCCATTCCGGATCGCATGGCGTTGACCGTCATGTCGTTCATCTTTATTTACTTTATGACGGTCATCGTATTCAGCTTTTTACTGATGGCGGCAGGCTTGGACTTTTTATCCGCCTTTACGGCAGTCATTGCTTGTATTACCAATGCAGGGCCGGGCTTGGGTGCTGTCGGTCCGTCGCATAATTATGCCGCGCTGAGCGATGTGCAGAAGTGGCTGTGTACGGCTGTGATGTTGTTGGGACGTTTGGAGATTTTTACCGTTTTAATTTTGTTTACTCCGGCGTATTGGAAGAAATAAGTGTGAGAAAAAGGCCGTCTGAAATTTCAGACGGCCTTTTTATAATGGCTGGGCTTAAGCGTATTGCTTGAGTAATTCTTTGAATTGTTCGCCGGTTTCATGGTGTTTCAAACCGTAAGCCACGGTTGCTTCAAGGTAACCCAATTTACTGCCGCAGTCGTAGCGTTTGCCATCAAATGCATGAGCCAACACAAACTCATGGTCGAGCAGGCGCGCAATACCGTCTGTCAGTTGGATTTCGTTACCGGCGCCGCGAGGCAGGTTGGTTAATAAGTCAAAAATACGCGGAGTCAGGATGTAGCGGCCGACAACAGCAAGATTGGAAGGCGCTTCTTCCGGTTTTGGTTTTTCAACAATATTGACTACACGTTGATAGCTTTTCAGGTTTTCAACTTCAACGATACCGTAAGAGCCTGTTTGGGAAGGGTCAACGGTTTCAACGCCTAAAACGCTGTTACCGCTTTGATTGTACACATCAACCATCTGTTTCAATGCACCTTTAGGCGCATCAATCAAATCGTCTGCCAAAATAACGGCGAAAGGCTCGTTACCAACGGCAGCCTGTGCGCACAATACGGCATGACCCAAACCCAATGCTTCAGTTTGACGGATGTACATGCAGGTAATGTTGGAAGGCAGGATATCGCGAACGTGCGCCAACAGTTTGTCTTTTTGACGCAATTCCAATTCGGTTTCCAACTCGTATGCTTTGTCGAAGTGGTCTTCGATACTCCGTTTGTTACGACCGGTGATGAACACCATTTCAGTACAGCCGGCTTCAACCGCTTCTTCAACTGCATATTGAATCAGAGGTTTGTCCACGATAGGCAGCATTTCTTTGGGGCTGGCTTTGGTCGCAGGCAAGAAACGGGTACCCATACCGGCAACGGGAAAGACGCATTTTTTAATGGGTTTCATATTATTATCCTATTTTAACTATGGGTTTATACCCCAAAAAGTGTAAAGATGTAGTCGTATGTAACAATAATACCACATGATAAAGTATCAGGCGGTTTGAAAAGGAGAATTGGTCATAGATACTGTCTTATCCCAGCAACGCCAGTAATTCTTCTTCGGTTAATATGGCCACGCCCAAAGCTTGGGCTTTTTCCAATTTACTGCCTGTAGCTTCTCCGGCGACAACGTAGTCGGTTTTTTTGGATACGCTGCCGGAAACTTTACCGCCTGCGGCTTCGATCAAGGCTTGGGCTTGGTCACGTTTGAGCGTGGGTAAAGTCCCTGTCAATACAAAGGTTTTACCTGCTATGGCCTCGTTAATGCCGTCTAAAATAGTTTCATCTTGAAGATTAGACAGCGTTTGAGCAAAGAAAGTTTTCATATTTTCAAGCAGGGCTGCGTTTTGCGGTTTACTGCGCCATGTCTGCCAATCGGCAGGTAATGCTTTGTCAGTTTGCAGACCTTCTATGTTTTGTCCGGCAAGTTCCCACAAGGCCAGTGCTTTGGTTTCGCTGATTTTAAAATCAGGCAGGCGGGCAATCCAGCGTTGTGGCTCGGCATGGCGCAGCGGCGAGATAGTGACAGCCTGGCTTTGTGGGGCAACACCTACAGCCAGTAGCTCGTCGATCATCGCCTGTTGCGCTTCTTGGGCAAAAAAGTGGGCAATGGAGCGAGCAACCACCGTGCCGATATCGGGCAGACAGGCGAGGATGGGTTCTGGTGCATGGCGGACGTTTTCCAGTGTGCCGAATGCCTGTGCCAGCGTTTTGGCGGTGCGTTCGCCAACGTGACGGATGCCGAGGGCAAAAAGGAAGCGCGCAAGTTCAGGCGTTTTGCTGGCTTCTATGCCTGCAAGGATGTTTTCTGCCCATTTGGTCGGCTGTTTTTTATTGTTTTTGGCAAGCAGAGTATTGCCGGTCTCGCCTTCAAAGTCTCCAATTTCACTGTTTGATGGTTCTTCTTCACTAGCTGACGCTTTATCCGCTGTTTCCTTCATTTTTTGCAGGGTCGGAATATCGAGGCGGTAGAGGTCGGCGAAATGGCGGACGAGGTCTTGGGCGACAAGCTGCTCGATTTGTTTTTGACCAAGTCCGTCGATGTCCATGGCTTTGCGTGAGGCGAAGTGGATTAAACCTTGTGCGCGTTGTGCTTGGCAAAGCATACCGCCGCTGCATCGGGCAACCGCTTCGCCTTCTTCGCGTTCGATTTCGCTGTGACAGATAGGGCAATGGGTGGGCAGGTGGTAGGGTTTGTGAAGCGGTTCGGCTTGGGTTTCAGAAGGTGTTTCGGCAAACAAATCGTCTTGCAGGCCGTCTGAAACGGAAATATTGGTTTCCTGCATTGGGCGACGTTCAAAAATTACGCGCACCACCTCGGGAATCACGTCTCCGGCGCGGCGCACAACAACTGTGTCGCCAACGCGCACGTCTTTTCGAGATACTTCGTCCTGATTGTGCAGGGTGGCGTTGGTAACGGTAACGCCGCCGACAAATACAGGCTGCAGGCGGGCGACGGGGGTTACTGCGCCGGTGCGCCCGATTTGTACATCAATGGCTTCGACAATGGTCAATGCTTCTTCGGCAGGGAATTTGTGGGCAATGGCCCAGCGCGGTGCGCGTGAGATAAACCCCAGTTTTTCTTGTTGCGCCAAGCTATTGACTTTGACCACCATACCGTCGATTTCGTACGGCAGAGTAGGGCGTTTTTGCTGCATTTGCTCGTAAAACGCCAATACTTCGTCAATATTTTTGAAACAGCCGAAATTACCGTCAGGCAGGCTGAAGCCAAGCTCTTTACAGTAGCTCAACTCTTGCAGGTGTTCTTCCGCGACAAAACCGCCTTGTTGTCGGGCGATGGAATAGGGGAAGAAATGCAGTTTGCGCTGTGCCGTAATGCGTGAATCGAGTTGACGCAGACTGCCGGCGGCGGCATTGCGCGGATTGGCGAAAGGTTTTTGTCCGTTTTCAGCCTGTCGTGCGTTTAAGGCGGCAAAATCGGCTTTAAGCATCAGTACTTCGCCACGTATCTCGATAAGCTCGGGAATGTTTTCTCCATGCAGGCGCAGGGGGATGTTGGATACGGTTTTGACGTTTTGGGTAACGTCTTCGCCTGTGGTGCCGTCGCCACGGGTTGCTGCTTGAGTCAATACGCCGTCGCGGTACAGCAGGCTGATGGCCAGACCGTCAAATTTAGGTTCGATAACGTATTCTGGTTTTTCTCCGTTTAATCCGCCACGAACGCGTTCATCAAAAGCGTACATTTCGGCATGGTCAAACACGCCGTTTTCGTCTTGTGGCGAAAAGGCGTTGGTCAGTGACAGCATCGGTATTTCGTGGCGTACTTCGGCAAAGCCTGCTAAAGGCTCGCCACCGACACGTTGGGTCGGGCTGTCGGGCAGTTTGAACTCGGGGTAGTTTCGCTCCAATGCCTCGAGCTCGCGGAACAATTTGTCGTATTCGGCGTCGGGTACGCTGGGCGCATCTAGGGTGTAGTATTCGTAGGCGTAGCGGTTGAGGAGGTCGGTCAGGTATTTGATACGTTGTGCGGTCGGATTCATGAGCAATCGAAATAGAGTTTTCAGACGGCCTGATGATAGAGAGGCCGTCTGAAAATCGATGAATATTGAAGATGAAGGGATTTTACCTGAAAAAAGCGGATATGCCGTCATTGCATATCCGCTTTTTGATTGGGGAAGTTTAAGAGAACAGGCGCAGGGCTTGTTTGCTGCCGGGTTTGATACCGACTTTAAGCATTTCTTCCTGACGGGCCAAAACGTAGTTGCGTACGTCTTTGAGCCATTGGGTGGAAACTTCTTCCATTTGGTCGTTAACCAAATCTAAGCTGAGTTGGCCGGAAAGTTTGACAGCCAAGTCCATAAATTTGTCGAAAGTTTTTTCGCCGGCAGGAACATGCGGAATATCCAACAGCATGCTGAAGCCGCGGTAGGCTTGGTTGTCCAACAGAGGATTGGTAAACGGTTTGTTGTCCAAAGTATGGATGGAGAACAATTGAGGGTTGTTGTTGTCGCAGAAGTGGAACGCGCCGTCTTCACCCAGTTTGAAACCGGTTTCTTCCACGGCGGCACGCAATTCTACGCCGCTGATGTTGGAATGGGAAACCAAGTGAATGGCGATGGTTTGGTCAACACGCGCACAGAATTGGTCGAGAGCTTGTGCGACTTCGGTGAACGCATCCAAGTCGGTATGCAAAACTTTGCCGTCCATCAGTTGGGCAAAAGCATCAACCTGTTGGTCGAAGTGTTGCAGCTCTTCACGCGCTGCCAAACCGTTGCGGCTGACAGCTTGCAAGCCTATGACGAAGCCTTGGTAGTAAACGCCCGGAATCGGCTCGGCAACGCGGAAATGGTCGTCCATAGTGCAACCGATGATTTGGAAGCGGTGTGTGCCGGAAAGGCGCGGCAGGGCGTGCAATTCTTGGGCTTGTTTCAGGGAGATGTAGGCCATGTAGTCGAAGCGCGGGTCAAACCAAGGCAACTCGACTTGCGACAATTCGTCCAAGCTGATCAATGGTACTTGTACCACAGGTTCGGAAGCGGTTTCAACCGGAGCAGAAGCGGCTTCGGCAGGGCTAATGGTAATTTCGTTGTTTAAGCCGATAACAGTGTGTTGGATTTTTTCTTCTGCGGAAAAGTCGTCTTCCACAGTCAATTCGACATCGGTTTTAAGTTGGGCAGGATGAGCCAGTTTGGCTTTTGCCGCGTAGATTTCATCTTGCTCTTGCAGGTTGCGTAATGCCTCTTCGGTTTTTTTGTTTTTCTTGATAAACAAACCTTGGCCGCCAGTTTCTTTGCTGTCGCGGACGTGCTTGGTTTTGCTGGTCAAAAGCGCATCCTTATCGGAATGGCCGAATTGTTCGCGCACTTGTTTGCGGTATTGGTTTTCCTGGTACATGTTGTAACCGATGACCGCCAAAAGAGCGGCGAGGGCTAAGACGATGAAAATCATGGAGTAATCACTTTTTAAAAAGGCAGCATTCCGTCTTTTTCAGGGTGCGGAATCTTGCTGCATGGGAAGTTCGTTGGAGCCGGACTTTATGCGTCCGAATGAATAGCTGAATTATAACGAAAATAAACGGTTGTGACAGCATTATGTCTGCCAATCATTTCAGGCCGTCTGAAAGTTATCCGCGCCGGATGGGGAAACCTGCTTTTTGAAGGCGTGGCCAATCGAAGAAATGCCCAGGATCGGTTTTCCTGTCCGGCGCGATGTCTTGATGGCCGGTAACGGCCTGAATCGGGTAATGCTCGGAAATGGCGGTCAGCAAGGCTTGTAGGCTGGTGTATTGTGCTTCGGTAAAAGGCTCGAAATCGCAGCCTTCCAATTCGATACCGATGGAAAAGGCATTGCATTTTTCTCTGCCTTGAAACGACGATACGCCGGCATGATAGGCCATGTCGTCGCAGGAAACGAATTGGACGGTTTCGCCCTTACGGCTGATGAAAAAATGGCTGGAGACGCGCAAGGTGTGGATGATGCTGAAAAAAGGATGCTCGTTAGGGTTGATTTGGTTGGTAAACAATTTTTCCACTGCCCCTGTGTTGTACTCAAAAGGAGGGAGGGAAATATTGTGGAGGACAACCAATGAGACGTTTTCATCCGGTTCGCGCGGGCTGAAATTGGGCGAATGAGTTTGGCGTGCATTCAGCCAACGGCCGTTTTGCCAAGTGTTTTTTGAAGGGGAATTCATGGTTTCAGACGGCCTTTCGGGATAGGAAAACATACGTTGGGGAAGGTGGCAGGCTTAATGTGCTTGTTTTCGGTTATACTGTTGCCCGACACGTTCACAAACCAAGAATCCTACCATGTTGAAAAAATTGTTGAAATGGCTGGCCGTATTTTTGACGGCATTTGCCGCCGTGGTTGCCGCATTGTTGTTTGTTCCGAAAGACAACGGCAAACCATACCGTATTACCATTACCAAAAACCAAGGTATCTCTTCCGTCAGCCGCAAACTGGCTCAAGACGGCATTGTTTATAACCGTTATGTGCTGGTAGCTGCCGCATATGTGATGGGCGTGCACAACCAACTCAATGCCGGCTCTTACCGCCTGTCTGCCAAAGTATCGGCTTGGGACATTTTAAAACGCATTAAAAAAGGCCGTCCTGATTCGGTCAGCGTGCAAATTTTGGAAGGCGCGCGTTTTGCCCAAATGCGCCGTATTATCGACAATACTGCCGACATTGCCCACGATACGCGCGGTTGGAGTAATGAAAAACTAATGGCTGAAGTGGCGCCCGATGCCTTGAGCAGCAATCCTGAAGGACAGTTTTTCCCGGATAGTTACGAAATTGATGCTGGTGGCAGCGATCTTCAAATTTACAAAATCGCCTACCGTAAAATGCGGGAAAACCTGCAAGAAGCATGGGACGACCGTCAAAGCGGCCTGCCTTATAAAAATCCGTACGAAATGCTGATTATGGCGAGTCTGATTGAAAAAGAAACCGCACACGAAGACGACCGCGCCCATGTGGCCGCAGTATTCGTCAACCGCCTGAATATCGGCATGCGCCTGCAAACCGACCCGACCGTTATCTATGGCATGGGCGATGCGTATAAAGGCAGAATCCGCAAAGCCGACCTGCAACGCGATACGCCTTACAATACCTATACGCGCAGCGGTTTGACGCCGACGCCGATTGCGCTTCCCGGCAAGGCCGCGCTTGAAGCAGCGGGTCATCCGTCTGATGAAAAATATCTGTATTTCGTCTCAAAAATGGATGGTACGGGCTTGAGCGAGTTCAGCCACAATCTTTCTGAACACAACGCTGCCGTGCGCAAATATATTTTGAAGAAATAAACCGAATAGGCCGTCTGAAACATTTATAATCCCAGTTTCAGACGGCCTTTAAATTGACGATATCCATATGAAACCTAGATTTATTACCCTTGACGGCATAGACGGCGCAGGCAAGTCCACCAACCTCGCAGTAATGAAAGCATGGTTTGAGAAACACCAACTGCCCGTATTGTTTACGCGCGAACCGGGGGGTACTCCGGCCGGAGAAGCATTGCGTGAAATCCTGCTCAACCCTGCCACCCAAGTCGGCCTGCGTACCGAAACCCTGCTGATGTTTGCAGCCAGGCAGCAACACTTGGAAACAGTCATTCTGCCTGCCCTGAAAAACGGCACGCATGTCGTTTCCGACCGCTTTACCGATGCAACGTTTGCCTATCAAGGCGGTGGACGCGGTGTTCCCTTGCAAGATATTGCCACGCTTGAGCATTGGGTGCAGGGCGATTTCCGTCCAGATTTAACTTTGCTGTTGGATGTGCCTTTGGAAGTATCGATGGCGCGCATCAACCAAACGCGTGAGAAAGACCGCTTTGAACAAGAAGAAGCCGAGTTTTTCAATCGGGTGCGCGAAGTGTATCTGCAACGTGCTAACGAACAGCCGGAACGCTATGCCGTCATCGACAGCAGCCAAAGTCTGGACGCGGTAAAAAATCAGATTGAAACCGCGCTGGACAGTCATTTTGGATTGAATGTTTAAGTTTAAATAAAATGCCGTCTGAAAGAAGGGTAGTGTGGCGAAGAAATATTATTACAGAAGTTTTTAGACATAAAACTAAATAAAACGAAATATCAAAACAAATGTAATAAATATCGGTATGCGCCACCAAAAGAACATGATAAAATTACGGTCCCTTACAAAGCCGGTCTGTTAACAACCCGACTTTAGAAATTTTAAACGTCTGAAGCAGCCTGTTTCAGACTTGTTCGCTGTAAAATCTCTCTCGCAAACAGGATCGATAAATGGAAAATTCATTAAAAGAAGCCGCCCTGCAGTTCCACGAATTCCCCGTGCCGGGCAAAATCTCCGTTACCCCAACCAAATCTCTGGCCACTTCTAAAGATTTAGCGTTGGCGTACTCTCCGGGCGTAGCCGCTCCTTGTATGGAAATCCATGCCGATCCGCAAACTGCCTACAAATACACTGCCAAAGGCAATTTGGTTGCCGTGATTTCCAACGGTACAGCAGTGTTGGGTTTGGGCAACATCGGCGCATTGGCCGGTAAACCTGTAATGGAAGGCAAAGGCGTATTGTTCAAAAAATTCGCCGGTGTTGACGTATTCGATATCGAAATCGATGAAAAAGACCCGCAAAAATTGGTAGACATCATCGCTTCTTTGGAACCGACTTTCGGCGGCATCAACCTCGAAGACATCAAAGCGCCTGAGTGCTTCTATATCGAACGCGAATTGCGCAAACGTTGCAAAATCCCTGTATTCCACGACGACCAACACGGTACCGCCATCATTACCGCTGCCGCTGTACTGAACGCTTTGCGTTATACCGGCCGCAAAATTGAAGAAGCGACTTTGGTGTGCTCCGGTGCAGGTGCCGCAGCGATTGCCTGCTTGAACCAATTGCTGGATTTGGGTTTGAAACGCGAAAACGTGACCGTTTGCGACTCCAAAGGCGTGATTTACAAAACCCGCGAAGACAAAGACCGTATGGACGAGTCCAAACAGTTCTATGCCATTGAAGATAACGGCCAACGCGTATTGGCTGATGCCGTTAAAGATAAAGACATCTTCTTGGGTCTGTCCGGTGCCAACCTGCTGACTCCTGAAATGCTGAAAACCATGAACGAAAAACCAATCGTGTTCGCTATGGCAAACCCAAATCCGGAAATTCTGCCTCCTTTGGCAAAAGAAACCCGTCCGGATGTGGTGATCGGTACCGGCCGCTCAGACTTCCCGAACCAAGTAAACAACGTATTGTGCTTCCCATTTATCTTCCGTGGAGCATTGGATGTCGGCGCGACCACCATCAATGAAGAAATGAAACGCGCTTGCGTATACGCTTTGGCTGATTTGGCGATGGAAGAGGTAACTGAAGAAGTGGTTGCCGCTTACGGTAAGAAATTTGAATTCGGTGCGGAATACCTGATTCCTACCCCATTCGATTCCCGCCTGTTGCCTCGCGTTGCTACGGCTACTGCTAAAGCAGCAATGGAAAGCGGCGTGGCTACCCGTCCAATCGCTGATTTGGATGCGTATGCTGCTAAACTGGCCGGTTTGAAATTGTAATCCGGTAAGTAGTATTTGATTGAAAATGCCGTCTGAAAGTTGTATTTCAGACGGCATTTTTGTTTATTGGGTATTTTAGAAATGGCTTAATGCAGCAATCGGAATGAAGAACATGATAATCTGCTGCTTCAAAATGGACTGGGGAATATGGATTGCTTTTTAAGATAGGTTTCTATTTTTGAGCGGCTTTGATTTTGCAGGGTTTATACGGGATTAAATACAATATTTTTGCCAGTTTTTTAAACAACATCAGGCCGTCTGAAATTGGGTTTTCAGACGGCCTGAGTTAATGAAACGGTTTATTTTTGCCAATAGGTTTTGACGTTGACGAACTCGTACAGCCCGAATTCTGATAGCTCACGTCCATAACCTGAAGCTTTGACGCCGCCAAAGGGGAGGCGCAGGTCGCTGCTGGTGTGGCGGTTGATAAAGACAGAGCCTGCTTGGATTTTTTCGGCATATTGCCATGCGTTTGCCGTGTCGGCTGTGTAGATACAGGCGCCGAGGCCGAAAGGTGTGTCATTGGCAAGCGCAACGGCGTGATCCGGATTGTCGGCGCGTAAGATCATGGCAACCGGGCCGAAGACTTCTTCGTGCCAAACGCGGCAGTTTGGATTGACTTGATCCAATACCGTGGCAGGGTAAAACCAGATTTCTCCCTCAGGGATATAGCCGCCGCTCAAGCATTGCGCACCGTGTGCAACCGCATCTTGAACCTGCTCGTGAACGGTTTGACGCAGGTCTTGGCGGTGAAGCGGGGCAAGGGTGGTGTTCAAGTCTTTGGGATTGCCGGTTTGCAGTTTGGCACACTCGGCAAGGAAGAGCGGAATAAATTGTTCGGCAATATCTTGGGTAACAACAATGCGCTTGGCGGCATTGCAGGATTGTCCGGCATCGCGAAAGCGCGAATAGCAGGCATCGATGGCTGCGCGTTGCAGATCGGCATCGGGCAGAATGATAAACGGATTGCTGCCACCCAGTTCAAGGACGGTTTTTTTCAGATGTTTGCCTGCATGGGCGGCCAGCAGGCGGCCGGTATGGGTTGAACCGGTAAATGCCATGGCATCAGTATCTTCAATGGCTTTAAGCGTGTCTTCATGACTTAACCATGCGCCGATAAGTGGCAAACCTTCGGGGATAAGGCTGAATAGGGTTTCGCTGACGCGGGCGACACTGGGCGCAGGTTTGACTGCGCAGGCATTGCCGGCGCACAGGGCAGGGATGGCAAATCGTAAAATCTGCCAAACAGGGTAGTTCCACGGCATAACCGCCAAAACAACACCCAAAGGTTCGAAGCGGACTTGGCTGAGGCTGGCTTGGGTAGCGATGGTTTTATGGGCTAGCAGTTCGGGGGCAAGACGGACGTAGTAGCGGATAAGCTCGATGGATTTATTGATTTCGGCACGGCATTCGTGCAGGCAGCGTCCGACTTCTTCGCAAACCATTTCAGCAAGGCGTTCTTGGTTTTGGGTAAGGCTGTCGGCAAATTGCTGTAAGAGGGCGGTGCGCTCGGTAATGCTTGATTGAGCGAAGGTTTGCTGAAGGGTTTGGAGGCGGTTTAATTCGTCGGTAAATTCAGTGTAGTTTTGTGCCGGTCGGCGGCAAATGGTTTCACCGGTAAAGACATGGGTGCTGTGAAACATGGTTGGCTCCTTTGTTTTTATGTTTTTATGAGGCCGTCTGAAAATGTTTCAGACGGCCTTTTATTGTGATAATTGTACTTCAAGCGACCAGTTGGGGAAAAATAGATTTTAAGCCGGCAACAATAATCTCTACGGAAATGGCAGCAAGCATCATGCCCATGATACGGTTGAGGATGGTCAGGCCGGTCGTGCCCAAGCGTTTACTGATGCGTCCGGCAACGATCAGGATGAGATAGCAAATCAGGCTGACCAGAAAGCCGGAGATGATAATTAGGGCAATATCGCTGTAATTTTTGGCGGCAGAGGAGTAAATAATGACGGTAGAGATACCGCCGGGGCCGATGGTAATCGGAATGGCAATGGGTACGACGGCAATGGCTTTTTCATTGCGGCGGACTTGTTGCGCACTTTGATGTTCTTCTGAATGGGAATCAATTTTGGGTTTGGCAGGATTATCGTTGCCGTTCATTAAGGAGATGGCAATCAGCAAAACCAGAATACCGCCGCCGACTTGGAAGGAGCCGACGCTGATGCCGAGTACTTTCAACAAGATACCGCCGCCCAGTGCAAAGACGACAATCACGATGAAAACAGCCAATGCGGCAGTACGCGCGATTCTGCGCTTTTCTTTGGTGCTGTGGTTTTGTGTCAGGTCAAGATAAATTGAGAGCGCGCTGAAGGGGTTGATCAGTACAAGAAGTGCAACGAGAAGTTTGCCGATTTCTACACCTAATTCCATATTATTCCTTGCTTGCAGTTAGGTCGTCGTTGTCTATATTACGACGGCGGAGGTTTTTGTGTTCATTGGCAATACCCATCAACAGGGCGAGTACCACCATGATGGAAAGTGTAGCTGTACCGCCGTAGCTGACCAGGGGAAGGGGGACGCCGACAACGGGCAAAATACCGCTGACCATGCCCATGTTTACAAAGGCATAGCAGAAAAAGGTCATGGTCAACGCGCCTGCCAGAGTACGGCTGTAAAGGGATTGAGCTTGCGCGGCAATCCACAATCCGCGTGCCAGAATGATAAGGTAAACCAGCAGTAAAAGGATATTACCAATCAGGCCGAATTCTTCGCCGAATACTGCGAAAATAAAGTCAGTCGTTGATTCGGGAATATAGTCCAAATGGGTTTGCGTACCGTTGAGCCAGCCTTTGCCCCATACACCGCCCGAGCCGATGGCAATCATGGATTGGATGATGTGGTAGCCTGCACCTAACGGGTCTTTGGTTGGATCGAGCAGGGTGAGGACGCGGGTTTTCTGGTAGTCGTGCATGCCGTAATTCCACAAGAGCGGCAAGGCGGCTACAAAGGCAATAATAGCGGAAAAAATGGCTTTCCAAGGCAGTCCGGCAAAGAAGATGACAAAAATACCTGAAGCCATAATCAGCGCGGCCGTCCCCAGATCTGGCTGCTTCAAAATCAGGGCGACAGGAACAAGAATCAGCACGAGGGCGACAATATAATGTATCCATTTCAGACGGCCTTCATAGCGTTGGAAATACCACGCGACAGTCATGGGAATACCGATTTTCATGATTTCGGAAGGTTGGATACGGGTAAAGCCGATACTCAGCCAACGGGTCGAGCCGTTGACGGTAACGCCGGCGACTTCGACGCCAATCAACAGTAATACGCCGACAATGTAAACAGGCAGGGCGACTTTGGCAGCCGTTTGCGGCTTGAATACGGCGATAATCCATAAAAGGGCAAATCCCAAAACAGTATGGATGGTTTTGTTTTCCAATTGTCCGAACTCTTGCCCGTCTGCAGAATAGAGCAGGAACAGGCTCATGATGTAGATGGCGAGCATGGCAAAAAACAGCCAAGGGTCAATCGGGGCTGCAATGGTGGATTTGAAATTTTTCCACGCTGATGTGTTATTCATGATGAACCTCCGGCTGTGAGGCAGGGCTTGTCGGCGTCAGTCCGTAGGCAGATTGGAAAATGCTGGGAATAGGCTGATGTTTGTCCGTTGTTTCAGTTTTGGCTAAATCTGACTCAAGGCCGTCTGAAAACTGTTGCGGCTTGACGTGAAGCATATAAAAATCAGTCATTTCACGAGCCAATGGCGCGGCATACGCACCCCAACCGCCGTTTTCCAAAATAACGGCAATGGCGATTTCAGGTTTTTCCAATGGCGCAAACGAGATAAACCATGCGTGGTCGCGGTGTTGTTCGCGCAGGGCTACGGCGTTGTAGCGGCCGCCCTGTTTGATTTGTACGACCTGGGCCGTACCGGTTTTACCGCCCATCGTATAGGCGAGTCCGCCACTGATACGGTGCGCCGTACCGCCCGGTTTCAATACCTTTTCCATTGCGCGTTTGACGTATTCGAAGTTGTCTGCTTTGAACGGAATTTGACGCTCGGGATTGGGGTTGATACGGGTAATTTTGCGTGCGCCGAAATCCAATACTTCTTTGACCAAATGCGGCTGATGGACGACACCGTCATTGGCAAGAGAAGCTGTCGCATGTGCCATTTGCAAAGGCGTGTAGGCGTTGTAGCCTTGGCCGATGCTGACAGAAACCATTTCGCCGGCGCGCCATTCTTTGGCGGTAGGGTCGGAAGATTTGGCAAAGCGTTTGGCTTTCCATTCGCGGCTGGGCAAAACGCCTGCGTATTCGCTGGGCAGGTCAATGCCGGTTTTTTGGCCGAAACCGAATTGCGCCAGATACGGAGAGGCTTTATCGATACCCATTTCGTAACCCAAACGGTAGAAGAAGGTATCTGAGGATACTTGAATGGCTTTGCTCAAGTTGGCCGAGCCGTGACCGCTGCGGACGGAGTCGCGGAAGATATGGCGGCTGCCGGGTATGCTCCATGCGCCGGGAGCGGGGACGATGGTGTTTTGAGTGATTTTGCCGCTTTCCAACAAAGCCATGCCCATAAAGGGTTTGAATGTAGAACCCGGCGGATAAAGGCCTTGGGTAACGCGGTTGATCAAAGGCTTTTTCCAATCGTCATTCAGCATTTTCCAAGTGTCGCTGTCGATGCCATCAATAAAGAGGTTGGGATCGAAGGAAGGTTTGGAAACAAATGCCAAAACAGTACCGTCTTGCGGATTGATGGCCACCAATGCGCCACGGCGGTCGCCCAAGATGCGGTCGGCTTCCTGCTGCATGCGGATATCCATGCCTAGGCGCAAGGTTTGCCCCATTTTGGACGGGACATTTTTCAATATGCGGACGATATTGCCGTAAGCGTCTTTTTCGACTTCCTGATAGCCTGGGATGCCATGAAGCTGGTGTTCGTAATATTTTTCCAAGCCTGATTTGCCGATATGCGTACTGCCGCGATAGAGGGCAGTCAGGCCTTCTTCTTCCAGAATTTCTTTGTCTTTATCGCTAATACGGCCGATGTAGCCTAAGAAATGGGAGGTCAGCTTGCCGTAAGGATATTCGCGAAATGTGCGTGAGTTGACCTCTACGCCTTTGAATTCGCGCAGATGCACGGACAAACGGGCTGCCTCTTCATCGGTCAGCCTGAGCTTGAGTGGGATATTTTCAAATTTTCGATAGCTTTCGCGGTATTTTTTGAAGCGTTTTAAATCTGTCGGCGTGATATCGACGTATTTTTTCAATGCTTCAATGACATCTTCCATCTTACCTTCGATGCGGCTGGGAATAACTTCGAGCGAAAAGACTGGATAGTTTTTGGCCAAAGGAACGCCGTTGATATCGACGATTTCGCCACGTACGGGCGGAGTTGGAATCAGGGTGATGCGGTTACTCGATGCCTGACCGGAAAACTCATTGTGTTGAGTCACTTGCAAGTAAAAGAACCGCGCCAGCAAGATGGAAAAGAAGATGACAATCAGGACAAAAGCAACGAGCAGGCGCAATAAAGCGTCGGCTTGTGCAGCCTGAGCAGAAGGTTTTTTGGTATGTTGACCACCGGAAAGACGGCGTGGAAGAATCGGTTTCATCTTTTCAGTGGGAGCGGTAAATACGGGTCACAATCAGCATCAGCTGGCTGAGTATCGGCCAAAGCAATGCGCCGACAAATGGGGCAACAAAGCCTTGCAAAGTAATGACCTGATGATTGAGGAACAGACGGGCAACAGTTAAGACGGCCTGATTGAGAAGCAGCGCAGCCAAGACAGCGGCCAATTGCATAATATGGCCGTAAAGCATGATTTGGCGGCGGCGGTTTAAGATGAAATAAGTCATCACGACGTAAGACAGGGCATGTAATCCCAAAGTCGCGGCGGTTGCTGCATCGACAATCAGACCGATGGCAAAAGCCAGTCCCATGCCTGCGCGTTGCGGTTGGTGCAATGCCCAATACAGTAACATCAGTGCCGTCATTTCAGGCAGCCAGAAGAATCCGTCAAAGGAAAACGGCATAAAGTCCAGTATCATCATCACAATGAGACTGGCCGCCATGATGTGCAGCGGTACTGCACGGTAAGAATCGTCAAAATCGTTCATGAAATCAGCGTGGGGAAGAAGGGCCGGAAGAAAGTACCAAGACAAAACGGCTGCTGCGTAAAGCGGCCAAAGGCGTCAGTTGCGTATCGTAATAAGGCGTTCCCGATGCGCGAACAACCTTGCTGACGGTTGCAACGGGAATCCCCGCCGGATAAGTACCATCCAAACCAGAAGTCAGCAGAATATCGCCGGGTTTCAAGTCTGAGCCGGTTGGGAAATAGTGCAAATCCAAACCGTTGCCATTGCCGTATGCCAAGTTGCGTTCGCCGGTACGGCTGACGGCTATGGGGACAATGCTTTGTCCGCTTGAGATCAGTTCAATTTCCGCGCTTTGTGTGTGGACTTGTGTCAACAGGCCAATCAAACCGCTTTGATCGATGACCGCATCGCCAACTTTCAAGCCATCTTGGCTGCCCTTGCCGATAATCAGTCTTTCGGAAAGCGGATCTTTACCATTGGAAATGACTTCCGCACCGATAACGTTGTGAATGCCTTTTTGTTGCAAACCGTACAGTTTTTTCAATTCGCGCAATTCATCGGTATTGACTTTATCCCGCTGCAAATCGATTTTCAGACGGCCATTTTCTTCCAAAAGCCGGCGGTTCTGTTCCAAGAGCTCAGATTTGGACTGGGAGAGGTCGGCAAAATATTGATAAAGTTGAACAGGTTGATTCGCCAGCCATTGAACAGGATAGAGCATGGGCATTACTGCCGCACGTACAGGCTGCATCAATGAAAAGCGGTAATCGGCCACCATCAGGCCGGCAGCCAGCGTGATATAAACGACAAAACGAGGCAACAGCTTAGGGCCTTTTGCCTCGTCAAAGCGCAAAGAAGAGCGTTCCATAACCATCTACCTTATGGGTTTTCCGTGAATACGGTATCCCATTTGCCGATATAGTCCAAAGCCTTACCGGCGCCATAGGCAACGCAGTTCAGAGGCTGGTCGGCAATACCGACGGGCAGGCCGGTTGCATCGGCTAAGACGGTATCAATACCGTGCAGAAGCGCGCCGCCGCCGGTCAGCATAATGCCTCGGTCGGCAATGTCGCCGGCCAGTTCGGGTGGAGCCTGTTCCAAAGCCAGACGGACGGCACGGATGATTTGATTTACCGTTTCACTCAATGCTTCACGGATTTCATTTGATGTAACCGCCAAGGATTTAGGCGTGCCTTCAGCCAGATCACGGCCTTTAATGCGCATGGCTGTTTCGGTTTCAAAGCCCGATGCAGAGCCGATTTGTTTCTTCAATTCTTCTGCCGTAGCTTCACCAATCAAGACACCGCGATGACGGCGCAGGTAATGGATGATGCTTTTATCGAATTCATCGCCGGCTGCGCGGACAGAAGCAGAATAGGCCATGCCGCCCAGTGAAAGAATACCGATTTCAGTCGTACCGCCGCCAATATCGACAATCATCGAACCTGCCGCATCTTCAATCGGCAAGCCTGCGCCTAAAGCGGCAGCCATCGGTTCTTCAATCAAATGTACGCTTGCCGCGCCGGCGGCAAACGCTGAATCCAAAATCGCTTTACGTTCCACTTGGGTAGAGCCGCCCGGAACACAGATAACCACACGAGGCGGAACCAAAGACCGTCCTTCGGTGGCTTTTTTAATCAACATACCCAGCATACGCTCGGTAATCACAAAATCAGCAATCACGCCGTCCCTCATCGGGCGGACGATTTCAATATTGCGCGGCGCACGGCCCTGCATTTTTTTGGCTTCCGTGCCCACAGCCATAATTTTACTTTTATTGCCTGCGCCGGATTGAATCGCAACCATAGACGGTTCATCCAAAACAATCCCTTTGCCGCGTACAAAAATCAGCGTGTTGGCCGTGCCCAAGTCGATGGCAATATCATTGGAGAGGAAACGAGATAAAAGACGAAACATAGGATTCCTGAAATTCCGGCCCAGCCCGGATGTGTTTAGCATTATTTAAAATAAGAAAAACAGGTACACGGTTTAAGACGGATAAATGCCCCCTTAAAAGGCCGTCTGAATTAAAACACCATGCCAACCTGTTTGGTTTTCGGTTATAATTCTTCGCTTCATAGAAGACGAAATGCAATGATACCCCAAACCTAAGAGGCATTGCTATCAGACAAGGATTTTTTATGGCTTTAAGCTTAAATGATGTGGAAAAAATCGCAAAACTCTCGCGCCTCACTTTAACGGACGAAGAAAAAAACAAAACGCTTGCCGAGTTGAACGACATTTTCGCCATGGTTGAAAACATGCAAAGCGTCAATACCGACGGCATTGAACCCATGGCGCATCCGCACGAAGCCGCTTTGCGCCTGCGCGAAGATAAAGTGACTGAAACCGATCATGCCGCAGAATATCAGGCTGTTGCCCCCGAAGTGCGCAACCGACTGTATATCGTTCCTCAAGTGATTGAAGAATAAGGTTTCAGATGGCCTTTGCTTATCGGCAAGCCCCTATTGCAAGGCCGTCTGAAAGGATACTTTGTTCAGACGGCCCGATTTATTGATTTAAACGGATGTTTTCAATATCTGTTTTGAAAGCAAAAACTGTTTTATAGAAAGTACGGCACAATGACCGCTTACACGCTCAAACAAGCCAGCAGCCTGCTGCAATCCAAACAAATTTCCGCAGTCGAATTGGCGACCGAATATTTGGCCGCTATTGCTGCGAAAAACCCTGCCATCAACGGCTATGTGACCATCGATCAAGATAAGACCCTTGCTGAGGCCAAAGCAGCCGATGCGCGTATCGCAGCCGGCAATGCAACGGCTTTGACCGGTGTGCCGGTTGCTTATAAAGATATTTTCTGCCAAACAGGTTGGCGCAGTGCATGCAGCTCCAAAATGTTGGATAACTTTGTTTCTCCTTATACTGCCACTGTGGTGCAAAACCTGTTGGATGCCGGCATGGTGACTCTCGGCCGTACCAATATGGACGAATTTGCCATGGGTTCGACCAATGAGACTTCATTCTACGGCGCAACCAAAAACCCATGGAATCTTGAGCATGTTCCCGGCGGTTCGTCAGGCGGTTCGGCTGCTGTGATTGCGGCGCGTTTGGCACCGGCTGCGTTAGGTTCGGATACCGGCGGTTCTATCCGCCAGCCAGCATCGCATTGTGGCATTACCGGCATCAAGCCGACTTACGGTACGGTTTCACGCTTTGGTATGGTTGCTTATGCTTCCAGCTTTGACCAAGCCGGTCCTATGGCGCAAACGGCCGAAGACTGCGCGATTTTGTTGAACGCCATGGCCAGCTTTGACGAGCGCGATTCCACCAGCTTGGAGCGCGACAAAGAAGACTACACCCGTGATTTGGACAAGCCGCTCAAAGGTTTGAAAATCGGTTTGCCTAAAGAATATTTCGGCGAAGGCGCGGATGCCGATGTTCAGACGGCCTTGCAAAGTGTTATCGATTTGCTCAAAGCTCAAGGCGCAGAGACTGTTGAAGTTTCCCTGCCGCAAACATCATTGTCGATTCCTGCTTATTACGTTCTCGCCTCTGCGGAAGCAAGTACCAACTTATCCCGTTTTGACGGCGTACGTTATGGCCACCGTGCGGCGCAATTCGGCGATTTGGAAGAAATGTATAGTAACACCCGTGCCGAAGGTTTCGGCAGCGAGGTTAAGCGCCGTATCATGATCGGTACTTATGTATTGAGTCATGGTTACTACGATGCTTATTATCTGAAAGCGCAAAAACTGCGTCGTCTGGTTGCCAATGATTTTCAGACGGCCTTTGGTCAATGTGATTTCATTTTGGCGCCGACTGCACCGACTGCCGCGCCAAAACTCGGCAGCGACATTCACGACCCTGTACAAATGTACTTGTCCGATATTTACACCATCGCCGTGAACCTTGCCGGTTTGCCCGCATTGACTCTGCCAGCCGGTTTCAGCGCAAACGGCCTGCCGATTGGTGTGCAATTTATCGGCAACTATTTCTCCGAAGCCAAAATTTTGGGTGCCGCACATCAGGTTCAGCTGAGCAGCGATTGGCACACCAAAGCGCCGGAATAATGTTTTAGGGCCTTGATGATTCAAGGCCGTCTGAAAATAAACCATATAAAAGCGCCTGAATGTATTGAGGTGCTGCATATTGTAGATATTTAAAAACATGACAGCCACCGACTTCATTCAAATCATTGGGACAGCTGCGTTTGCCATTTCAGGCTATTTGGTCGGCTACAACAAGCGGTTGGATGTGCTCGGTGTCGTCATTACTGCGTTACTGACGGCTGTCGGCGGCGGCATGATACGCGATGGCTTGGTTGGCCGGATTCCGCAAGTGTTTTTGCAAACCGATGCGCTGATTGTTGTGTTTGCTACGCTTGCTATCGCATGGTTGATAAGGGTGCAACGTTATCGCAGCACCTATTTGGCCGCTGCTTTTATTATTGCCGATGCCATTGGTTTGGCAGCGTTCAGCATTACCGGTGCACAAATCGGTATGGCTTTGCAGCTTAATCTGTTCGGCGTTATTTCTTTGGCTTTTGTGACTGCCGTTGGTGGCGGTATTGCGCGCGATATTTTGGTCAATGATGTACCGATGATTTTGCGTACCGACCTTTACGGCAGCGTGGCTATTTTGATTGGCGGGCTGATTTATCTGTTCGGGCATTTGGGCTGGATTAATATTTTTACGTTAAACCTGCTCTTTGCCGGCGGATTGTTGTTCCGTCTGACTGCATACCATTTCCATTGGCAACTGCCCGGTTTCCAACGCCGCAGGAAATAAACTTATCTTACAGGCGGCCTGTTATGGTTTTTTATTCAGGCCGTCTGAAAAACGAATCACTCATTTAACCGATTAACTTTTTTTTCGACAGAAAGACCCTTATGACTTGGGAAACCGTAATCGGACTGGAAATCCACGTCCAACTCAACACCCAATCCAAAATCTTCAGCGGCGCATCCACTGCATTCGGTGCCGAACCTAATGCCCATGCCAGCGTGGTTGAGTGTGCGTTGCCGGGCGTATTGCCGGTAATGAACCGCGAAGTCGTCGAAAAAGCCATCAAACTCGGTTTGGCTTTGGATGCGAAAATTAATCAGAAAAACGTGTTCGACCGTAAAAACTATTTCTATCCTGATTTACCGAAAGGCTATCAAATCAGTCAGTTGGATTTGCCGATTGTTGAGCATGGCAAATTGGAAATCGTAGTGGGTGACGAGGTTAAAACCATCAATGTTACCCGTGCGCACATGGAAGAAGATGCGGGTAAATCCGTACATGAAGGTTTGAACGGTGCTACCGGTATCGACTTGAACCGTGCCGGTACGCCTTTGTTGGAAGTTGTCTCCGAGCCTGAAATGCGTTCCGCAGCCGAAGCTGTGGCATATGCTAAAGCGTTGCATGGTTTAGTGACTTGGCTGGATATTTGCGACGGTAATATGGCGGAAGGTTCGTTCCGTGTTGATGCCAACGTTTCTGTACGTCCAAAAGGTCAGGCCGAGTTCGGTACACGCCGTGAAATCAAAAACCTCAACTCTTTCCGCTTCTTGGAACAAGCCATCAATTATGAAGTGGAAGCGCAAATCGAAATTTTGGAAGATGGTGGTAAAGTACAGCAGGCAACCATGCTGTTTGATCCTGAAAAAGGCGAAACCCGTGTGATGCGTTTGAAAGAGGATGCGCACGATTACCGCTATTTCCCGGATCCGGATTTGCTGCCGGTCATTATTTCAGACGGCCAATTGCAAAAGGCCAAAGAGCAAATGCCTGAGTTGCCGCATGAAATGGCGGCGCGTTTTGTTGCCGATTACGGCGTGTCTGACTATGATGCGCGCCTGTTGACTGCCAGCCGCGCCCAAGCTGCCTATTTTGAAGAAGCGGCCAAAGCCTGCGGCCAAGGTAAATTGACGGCGAACTGGATGAACGGCGAGCTTGCCGCTACCTTGAACAAAGAAGGTTTGGAATTGGCTGAAAGCCCGATTACAGCTCCACGCCTTGCCGAGTTGGTTGCTAAAGTTGCAGATGGAACATTAAGCAGCAAATTGGCGAAAAAAGCTTTTGAAGCGATGTGGGCTGAGCCTGAAGCAGGTATTGCCGAAATCATCGAAAAACATGGTTTGCAACAGATTACTGACACTGGCGCAATTGAAGCGATGGTGGATGAAGTGTTGGCAAACAATGCGAAAGCCATTGAGCAATTCCGTTCCGGTAATGAAAAAGCCTTAAATGCGATTGTCGGCCAAGTGATGAAAGCAAGTAAAGGCAAGGCCAATCCGGCTCAGGTTCAAGAGTTGATTAAAGCCAAATTGGCTTGATAGATAGGATAGGCCGTCTGAAAACAGGTTTTATTTTCAGACGGCCTTTGTTTTTGATAATAAATTTATTCTAAATACCATGACACATACCATTACCTTACCAGATCAAACTACATTTACGGCGAATGAGGACGAAACTGTTCTTGCTGCCGCAACCCGTCAGAATTTAAATTTGCCTCATTCTTGCAAAAGTGGTGCCTGCGGGCAGTGTAAGGCTGAGTTGATTAGTGGCGAATTTGAAATGGGCAAACATATTGATAAAGCCATCAGTGAAGAAGAAAAAGCACAAGGTAAAGTGTTATTGTGCTGTACCACTGCAAAGAGCGACCTCAAAATCAATGTGCCGGGTTTTAATCAAAATGCTTTGCCGGTGCGCACTTTGCCTGTACGCATTGAAACGATTGAAATCAAACATGATGTTGCTTTGTTGCGATTGGCTTTGCCTAAAGCGCCGTCATTTGCATTTTATGCCGGACAATATATTGATTTGCTGCTTCCCGGCAATATCAGCCGCAGCTATTCAATTGCCAATTCTCCTGACCAAGAAGGTGTTTTGGACCTGCATATCCGCAAACGTGAAAACGGCGTATGCTCAGAAATGATTTTTGGTGCCGAGCCTAAAATCAAAGAAAAAGGCATTGTCCGCGTTAAAGGGCCATTAGGTACATTCACTTTGCAACAGGACAGCAATAAACCGATTGTTTTGTTGGCAACGGGTACAGGTTACGCACCTATCCGCAGCATCTTGCTTGATTTGATTCATCAGAATAGCGAACGTCAGGTTCATTTTTACTGGGGAGCACGTCAGCAGGAGGATTTGTACGCATTGGAAGAAGCAGAAGCATTAATAGACCGTCTGAAAAATGCGAAATTCTCGCCTGTTCTTTCTAAGCCTGATTCCGATTGGAAAGGGGAGAATGGGTACGTGCAAAATGTTGCCGCACAAAATTATCCTGATTTGAGCCAATACGAAGTTTATGCTTGTGGGTCACCAGCTATGACCGAGAGTGCGCAAAGTTTGCTGACTCAAAATTGCGCTTTACCGGAAGATGCCTTCTTCTGTGATGCTTTTTCACCGGCATAGGAATATATTTTACGGAATTCATATGTTTGGATAAGGGTATTTAGCATAGGGTTTGACGACAATTCGTTTGAAGAAGAGAGTGTGTTTTTGCACACTCTTTTTTTATACAGTAATTTTCAAAAAATATTTTTATCTTTAAGTAAAGACTATTCTGTTTGTTATCAAACATTAACTTGATTATCTATCATCAAGAAAAAGGCCGTCTGAATCTTTCAGACGGCCTTTGTTTTAAAGATAATATTAGCTACCAATCAGTTTCAAACGTTGACCGGGAGATACGGTACGGGTATTGCGGTTCCAACGGCGGATATCGTTAATATCAACATTGAAACGGCTGGCGATGGTGTTCAGGGTATCGCCTTTACGTACAGTGTAGGAAACGTTTTGAACCGGGTTGCTGCGGACTTTTGCCGGAGTAGCTGTAACACGGAGGATTTGGCCTTTTCTGATATTGTTGCCTTTGATGTTGTTGGCAATAATCAAATCAGCTACGCTCAAGTTGTAACGTTTGGAGATATTAAACAACGTATCACCATCTTCCACACGGTGTGTGCCTGCTGCAAGTGCTGCAGTTTGTGTGTTTTGTTGGCCATTTACACGGGCAAGACGCGCATTGATGCGTTGTTGTTTAGCGGTATTGGCTGCGATACGTGCTGTACGAGCGCTTTCGGCAGTCACAACAGTTTGAACTTGTTTGGCTTCAGAAGTCGCTTCAGCAACAGTCGCTGCAGGTTCCTCCGCAGGTTGGCTTTGTACCAAAGCCATCAGGTCATCATGCTCTTCTTGAACCGGAGCAACAGCAACAGATTCAACTGCTGGAGTAGGGGCTACATCGTTTGCGGCAACAGTCGGTGCAGTCAAGTCGGCAGGGATAGCTGCTTTTGGTGCTTCAGCAACATTTGTGGCAGCAGGCTCAGCAGTAATATGGGTCATGGCTACAATAGGGGCGGCTACTTCCGCACTTGCAACTTGAGGCTGCGCCTTGGTTTCTGTTACCGCTACGGAAGTAACGTTTTCAGTTTTGCTGCGTGCAATAAAGTCAACCGGTTTGCTGGACTGTGGAACAACAGGAGCAACAATATTGGTCACGGTAGTTTGAGCAACTTTAACCGGTTCTGCTACGCTTGAAGCAATAATCGGCGACATAGCCGGCATATTGGATTGGTAAGTATCCGGCGTATTGTCTTTGTCGATAAAGTTAATAATGTCTTGACTTTGGGTAACTGAGTTTTTAGCCACCAAAATGCTGCGGCCTTCAGAAATGGCGCTACCGCTCAGGCCGTTGAGGCGTTTGAGTTCGGCTACGCTCATGCCGGTATCGTTGGCAATGGCGTTAAGCTTCTTGTTGCCCAAAGAAGTATAAATATCCCAAGACATCAGGGTATCTGGATTGGCATTGCGGTAGTTCTTTTCAAATGCAGAAACCGCAGAAACCGGCAACAACAGGCGACGATTGTTTTTAGGGATAAATACCGGGGCATTGAAACCTGGGTTGAGTGCCAACAGTTCGCTTTCGCTGATGTTTGCAAAACGAGCGATTGTGCTGTTATCAATAGGTTTGTCGATGCTGACAGATTTGAAATACGGCTGATTGCTGATTTCGCTGATATTCATACCGAAGGTTTGCGGATTGGCAACGATATTGCGTACTGCCAATAGTTTTGGAACGTAGTTGCGTGTTTCGTTCGGCATACGCAGGTTTTCGTATGTTGGTTCCAAACCTTGCGCACGGGCGCGGTTTACGGCACGGCCGACGTTACCTTCGCCCCAGTTGTAAGCGGCAAGCGCCAAAGACCAGTCGCCGAACATACCGTGCAGGTATTGCAGGTAGTTCAATGCAGCATCGGTAGCGGCGTAAACGTCGTGGCGGCCGTCATACAAAGGCGTTTTTTCCAAGCCGAAGTGGCGGCCGGTAGCCGGCATAAATTGCCACAGGCCGGATGCGCCGACGTGTGATTTGGCTTTGGTTACGAATGCGCTTTCAATGAAGGGCAGCAAAGCGATTTCGGCGGGCATATTGCGTTTTTTAACTTCATTGGCAATATGGTACATATAAGGTTTGCTGCGGGAGATGGTGCGGTCGAAATATGCACTGTTTGCAGCAAATTTGTTTTCATGGCGGCGAACCAGTTCTGTATTGACTTCGTTGATGCGGAAGTCTTTACGCAACGATGCCCATAAGCTGCCGGAGCCGAAGGTTTGTGCTTTGGCTTGGTCGAGCAGGGCGGAGTTGAGGCGCATCATGGCCATGCCGACTTGGTTGGGTGTAGCGTTTTGTGCGTAGGCTGTGGCGGAAACCGCCGACAGGCTTGAAACGGTCAGAGCGATGGTTTTTAGTTTTGCCATAGTAAATAAAGTTATCAAATATATAATAAAATTTCGTCTTTTTGATAGTATCGTTTCAGCATTTAAACGTCAAGTCGAGCAGGGAATTTGCTTGTGTGATGTGGCCGTGGTGTTAAAATTCTGTCACACAAGTCGGGATGCATAGGGGGCCTTTAATGGAAGTTTTTTTTATGCAAACGCCAATGGGACAATATCTTGCTCAAAAAGAGGCGGATTTTTTCAGACGGCATTTGCAGTATTTGAATAGGCAGGTGGCGGTTCAATTGGGCGGTGTATGGCAGAGGCCGTCTGAAAACATGCTTGTAGTGCCTCGCGATGTGCGGATGGATGCTGAAATGTTGGCATTTGAAACGCATTCCGTGGATGTGTTATTGATGCCCCATCTTTTGGAAGTTTCATCTGCAGATTTGGTGTTGCAAGAGGCGTTTAGGATATTAAAACCTGAAGGCAGATTGATTTTGACGGGGTTCAACCCTAAATCTTTGTGGGGGTTGAGCTCTTGGTTTGATGGGGAAAAGCTGCCTTTGAAATCTCAATGCTTGGCTCTGGCTGAGTTGAAACGAAAAATTGCGGATATTGGTTTTGAAATAGAATATGGGCAGTTTATGGATTATCTGCCTGCTGTGAATTCGCCTTCTGCTTTGAAGTTTTGGCGGTTTATGGAAAAGGCAGGGGATAGGTGGTGGCCGCAGTGTGCAGCGGTTTATGGGATGGTGTTAACGAAACATTTGATTGGTGTCCATCCTTTGCCTGAATTGGAATCTGCATTTGATGGCAATACGGTTGCTTTAAGTACGGCACGTTTGGCCGAATAGTTTTCAGACGGCCTGTATATTAATGATGAATTTGGAGAATAACGATGCCTGAATTACCTGAAGTGGAAACGACTTTACGCGGAATCGCGCCTCATATTGATGGCAAGAAGATAGAAAAAGTCATTATTCGCCAGTTTAAATTGAGATGGCCTATTCATCCAAACTTGGCGCAAATTTTGGCTGGGCACAAAGTTTTGGCATGCAGTCGGCGTGCGAAGTATTTGATTATTACTTTTGAAACGGGTATTTTACTTATTCATTTGGGTATGTCCGGAAGTTTGCGGATTTTTACCGCCGATGATGAGCGCATCGCCACGCCGGATAAGCATGATCATTTAGATTTTGTATTTGATGACGGCACCGTATTGCGTTATCACGATCCGCGTAAATTTGGTGCGGTATTGTGGTATGAGGGTATTGCCGAGCATCATCCGCTGTTGGAAAAACTGGGGCCGGAGCCGCTCTCGGACGATTTTGATGCAAATTACCTGTATCAGAAATTGAAAACCCAAAAGCGTGCAGTCAAATTAGCGCTGATGGATAATGCGGTGGTGGTTGGTGTTGGCAATATTTATGCGAATGAAAGTCTGTTTAAGGCAGGTATTTCGCCATTGCATCCGGCAAATAAGCTGACCAAGAAAGAATGCGCATTATTGGTGGAAACCGTTAAAGCGGTTCTGCAAAGGGCGATTGCAACGGGCGGCAGTACGCTGCGGGACTTTGTCAATAGCGATGGCAAAAGCGGCTACTTTCAGCAGGAATATACGGTCTATGGCCGTCACAATGAGCCTTGTGTCCAATGTGGCGGGCTGATTTTTAAAGAAACTTTGGGGCAGCGTGGAACGTTTTATTGTCCAAATTGCCAGAAATAGTTTCAGACGGCCTTAAATGTCAGAGGCCGTCTGAAAATAATGAATACCATACAGAAGAAATTTTATGTCTAAACAAAAAGCTCCTTTTTTTAAACGACTGGGCAGACTTTGCCGTTTGGCGGCTTGGTTGTTCCGAACCGGCCGGAATTTGCGTGCCATCGATGGCAATAATGCAGAGGAACGCAATCATGCTGTGGTTGTTTTGGGAAAAGGCGCATTGGATGCTTTGGATATTGAATTGGAAATCGGCGTACCGCCTCAAGGCAATGTGAGCGGTACATTGGTAGTGGCCAACCATGTTTCTTGGTTGGATATTTTTGCCATGAGCGCCGTTTATCCGAGCAGTTTTATTGCCAAGCAGGAAATCAGCGGTTGGCCGGTTTTGGGGAAAATGGGTAAAAATGCCGGCACGGTGTTTATCAACCGCAATTCCCGCCGAGATATCGAGCCTATTAACCAGGCGATTTGCGCGGCATTGAAAGCAGGACAGAATGTCAGCTTCTTCCCTGAAGCGCGTACTTCTTCCGGCTTGGGTATTTTGCCGTTTAAAGCAGCCCTGTTTCAATCGGCGATTGATGCGAAAGCGCCGATTCAAGCAGTGACCTTGCGCTATTATGATGGCGAAGGACAACGGACGGACTTGCCGTCTTATGCGGAGGTAAACCTGTTTCAATCTTTATGGCGCATTGTTTCGATGAAGAAAATCTGTATCCGTTTGGATTTCTCGCCTCAATACAAACCGACAGATATGCCGGATAAAGACCGCTATGCTTTGAAAGATATTGCGGAAACAGCCATCGGCGAAATTGTGGCTTCGGATTCGCCCGTTCAGCCCTTACCTAAAAAATAATTTCAGTCAGGCACTTGTTTTATTTCAGATGGCCTTCATTTAGAGGAATAGCTGTTTTCGGTTTAATTGAATTGATAGTTTGATGTAATTAATATTATTTGAACTATAAATTATACAAATCGATAGGCCTGCATTAAAATGCAAGCATTGATTCATTTCTCAAACCCGAATTTTTAAGGAGCTTAAAAATGGCTTTGCAAGATCGTACCGGTCAAAAAGTACCTTCCGTAGTATTCCACACTCGCGTTGGCGACACTTGGAAAGATGTTTCTACTGATGATTTGTTCAAAGGCAAAAAAGTAGTCGTGTTCTCTCTGCCTGGCGCATTTACTCCAACTTGCTCTTCTTCTCACCTGCCACGCTACAACGAATTGTTTGGTGCGTTCAAAGAAAACGGTGTTGACGCAATCTACTGCGTATCTGTAAACGACACTTTCGTAATGAACGCTTGGGCTGCTGAAGAAGAAGCCGACAACATCTACATGATCCCTGATGGCAACGGTGAATTCACTGAAGGCATGGGCATGTTGGTTGACAAAGAAGACTTGGGCTTCGGTAAACGCTCTTGGCGTTATTCCATGCTGGTTAACGACGGCGTGGTTGAAAAAATGTTTATCGAACCTGAAGAACCAGGTGATCCTTTCAAAGTGTCTGACGCTGACACTATGTTGAAATACATTGCTCCTGACTGGAAAGCTCAAGAGTCTGTTGCCATCTTCACCAAACCTGGCTGCCAATTCTGTGCTAAAGCTAAAAAAGCTCTGCAAGACAAAGGCTTGTCTTACGAAGAAATCGTATTGGGCAAAGATGCAACTGTTACTTCCGTACGCGCTATTACCGGCAAGATGACTGCTCCTCAAGTATTCATCGGCGGTAAATACATCGGCGGTAGCGAAGACTTGGAAGCTTACTTGGCTAAAAACTAATCGCCTGTATGCTTGAGACGGTTTAAACAGGCCGTCTGAAAGATAAAATATAGAGTTATTCAGACGGCGTTTACAATTCGGCGTTCTGAATAACTCTATATTCGCAAGTAGAATTTGAGATTATTGTTTTAAATCGATATTTAGGTATTGGCTATTGATTTTTAAATTTTGATAGTTTGTGAAGTTTAGGCCGTCTGAAAACGGATAACCTGATGGCAATATCGGTTTGGATATAGACAGTAAGGATAAAATATGAAAAAGATTCAAGCAGATGTGGTAGTACTGGGTGGCGGTACAGCCGGTATGGGCGCATTTCGCAATGCCCGACTTCATACAGACAATGTTTACCTGATTGAAAATAATGTGTTCGGCACGACCTGCGCGCGCGTGGGCTGTATGCCTTCTAAACTCTTGATTGCCGCAGCAGAAGCGCGCCATCATGCTTTGCATACCGATCCGTTTGGCGTGCATTTGGATAAAGACAGCGTAACGGTAAACGGCGAAGAAGTCATGCACCGCGTGAAGTCCGAACGCGACCGTTTTGTCGGTTTTGTAGTCAGCGATGTAGAAGAGTGGCCTGCCGACAAGCGTATTATGGGTACGGCAAAATTTGTTGATGAACACACCGTCCAAATCGATGACCATACGCAAATCACTGCAAAAAGTTTTGTGATTGCCACCGGCTCACGCCCTGTGATTTTCCCGCAATGGGAAGTTTTGGGCGATCGCTTGATTGTGAACGATGATGTTTTCTCTTGGGATACCCTGCCTAAGAGTGTGGCCGTATTCGGCCCCGGCGTAATCGGCTTAGAGTTGGGTCAGGCTTTGCACCGTTTGGGCGTAAAAGTTGAAATTTTTGGCGTGGCAGGTGCTATTGGCGGTATTTCCGACCCTGTTGTCGCTGAAGAAGCCAAAACTGTTTTTGGTGAAGAGTTGACTTTGCATTTGGATGCCAAAACCGAAGTCAAATTGGACGCAGAAGGCAATGTTGAAGTTCATTGGGAACAAGATGGCGAAAAAGGCGTGTTCCATGCCGAATATGCTTTGGCTGCCGCCGGCCGTCGTCCGAACGTGGATAATATCGGTTTGGAAAATATCAATATCGAAAAAGACACGCGCGGCGTGCCCGTTGCTGATCCGCTGACCATGCAAACCAGCATTCCTCATATCTTTATCGCAGGCGATGCGTCCAACCAACTGCCTCTGCTGCACGAAGCTGCCGACCAAGGCAAAATTGCCGGTCATAATGCCGCTATTTTCCCGAATATTGAGGGCGGTTTGCGCCGTAGCGTAATCGGCGTGGTATTTACCAGTCCGCAAATTGCCACTATCGGTTTGAAATACGCGCAAGTTGCAGCGAAATATCAACCTGACGAGTTTGTCATCGGCGAAGTTTCCTTCCGAAACCAAGGCCGAAGCCGCGTTATGTTGGTAAACAAAGGCCATATGCGTTTGTATGCTGAGAAAGCAACCGGCCGTTTCATTGGTGCGGAAGTTGTCGGCCCTGCTGCCGAACATTTGGCACACTTGATGGCTTGGGCGCATCAAATGAAGATGACGATTCCGCAAATGCTGGATATGCCGTTCTACCATCCGGTTATCGAGGAAGGTTTGCGCACTGCATTGCGTGATGCCGATGCAAAATTGAAACAGGCTTGATTATTTGATGGAATAAAGGCCGTCTGAAACTCATAGTAAGGTTTCAGACGGCCTTTTCTATGCTTTGAAGCTTTTACTTTTAAATCAATTCTAAATCTGGACCGGCATTTTGCGCACGACGGCTTCGTAATTGAATGTCTAGGCGCAAATCGTGGGCGGAGTCGGCATTTTTAATGGCGTCTTGATAGCTGATATCGCCGTTTTCATACAAATCATATAAGGCTTGGTCAAAAGTAATCATGCCCATGCCAGTTGATTTTTTCATCATTTCTTTGATGTTGTGGACTTCGCCTTTTCGAATCAAGTCGGCAATAATGGGCGAATTGAGCAAAACCTCGACAGCCGCTACGCGTCCCCGTCCGCCTTCACGGGGAATCAGGCGTTGCGAAATAAAGGCTTGCAGGTTGAGCGATAAATCGGTTAGCAACTGGTTACGGCGCTCTTCGGGGAAGAAGTTGATGATGCGGTCCAGCGCTTGGTTGGTACTGTTGGCGTGCAGTGTCGCCATACACAAATGGCCGGTTTCCGCGAAGGAAATGGCGTAGTCCATGGTCTCGCGGTCTCGGATTTCACCAATCAGGATAACATCCGGCGCTTGGCGCAGGGTATTTTTCAATGCAATCGGCCAATTTTCTGTATCTACACCGATTTCACGTTGGGTGATGATGCAGTTTTTGTGTTGGTGGATAAACTCAATCGGGTCTTCGATGGTAATAATGTGGTCGAAGCTGTTTTCGTTTCGATAGTCGATAAGGGAGGCGAGGGAAGTGGACTTGCCCGAACCTGTACCGCCGACAAAAATAACCAAACCGCGTTTTCTGAGGGCGATGTCTTTCAGAATCGGTGGCAGATTGAGCGTTTCAAATTTAGGGATATTGCTGGTAATGGAGCGGAACACTAATGCAGTTGCGCCGCGTTGAACCATTGCATTGACACGGAAGCGGCTGGTATCGGGCAGGCTGATGGCGAAGTTGCATTCGTTGGTGGAAGAAAATTCTTCGATTTGTTTGGAAGACATAATCGAAAAAGCGATTTCCATACATTTTTCAGCACTCAGCGGCTCATCGCTCAGTCGTGTGATTTTGCCATCCACTTTCATGGCAGGCGGGAAATTGGTGGTAATGAAAAGGTCGGAGCCTTTGTATTTGTTCATATGGCGTAGCCAAGCGAACAATTCTTCTTTTGCGCCCGGAGTATTTTCGTCAAACATAAGAATTTAGATATTTAAAATAGAGTTATTTTATTGAGAATAATTATAACAGAAGCAATCATTATTTGCTGTTTTGCCCGCTAGAGCGGCAATCTGTTTTAAATTGAGTGTCGTGTTGGGAATATAGCAGATTTTTCAGTATCCCTGTGATTTTAAATTCTGCTGTTATAATGTTGCTCGATTAGTGAATGGAAAGGTAACGAGATGTCAGTACAAACAATTGCCGTGGTCGGCGCAATGGAACAGGAAATCGAGCTTTTGCGTGAAAGTATGGCCAATGTCAAGCATGTGTCCTTCGGTAAATTCTCGGCATATGAAGGCGAATTGACTGGAAAACGCATGGTATTGGTTTTGAGTGGTATCGGTAAGGTCAATGCAGCGGTTTCTACTTCTTGGGTCATTCATCAGTTTGCACCGGATTGCGTCATCAATACCGGCAGTGCAGGCGGTTTGGGTAAAGGTCTGAAGGTTGGCGATGTGGTTATCGGCGAAACTGTGGCGCATCATGATGTTGACGTAACGGCTTTTGGTTATGTTTGGGGACAAGTACCGCAACTTCCTGCTGTGTTTGTATCGGATTCAAACCTGATTCGTCAAGCAGAAAAGGCAGCGCAAGTGTTTGAAGGTGCGGCCGTAACGCAAGGCCTGATTGTCAGTGGCGACCGTTTTGTACACAGCAGCGAAGGTGTTGCGGAAATTCGCAGTCATTTTCCTGACGTAAAAGCAGTTGAAATGGAAGCTGCGGCGATTGCGCAAACCTGTCACCAGTTGGAAGTGCCGTTTGTGATTATTCGTGCCGTATCCGATTCGGCAGATGAGAAAGCGGACATTAGCTTTGAAGAGTTTTTGAAAACGGCTGCCGTCAGCTCGGCGAAGATGGTGACCGAGATTGTCAAATCGCTATAAAATCATGCAAAAGCGTTGAATTTCCGTTAGAATACGGAACGATTCAACCTTATTCTAAGGCCGTCTGAAAACCGAATCCCTGTTTTTTCAGACGGCCTTTCAGCCTTTAATTGCATTTATCTTAATAACAATATGAAAAACATACGGAATTTCTCCATTATTGCCCACATCGACCACGGCAAATCTACGCTTGCTGACCGTTTTATCCAATACTGTGGCGGTTTGGATTTGCGCGAAATGAGTACGCAGGTGCTCGATTCCATGGACATCGAAAAAGAGCGCGGCATTACCATTAAAGCGCAAACCGCCGCGCTCAACTATAAAGCACGCGATGGGCAGGTGTATCAGCTCAACCTGATTGATACTCCGGGACACGTCGACTTCTCTTACGAAGTATCCCGTTCGCTGTCGGCTTGCGAAGGTGCGCTTTTGGTGGTCGATGCGTCTCAAGGTGTAGAAGCGCAAACCGTGGCGAACTGCTATACCGCGATTGATTTGGGCGTGGAAGTTGTGCCTGTTTTGAACAAAATCGACTTACCTGCAGCAGAACCCGATCGCGTGGAGCAGGAAATTGAAGACATCATCGGCATTGATGCCGTTGGTGCGGTGCAATGTTCTGCAAAAAGCGGCATTGGTGTGGAAGATGTTTTGGAAGAGATCGTTGCCAAAATCCCTGCGCCGACTGGTGATGAAAATGCGCCGTTGCAAGCGGTTATTGTCGATTCGTGGTTTGACAATTACGTCGGCGTAGTTATGTTGATTCGTGTGAAAAATGGCACCATCAAGCTGAAAGACAAAGTGCGCTTTATGAGCACTAAGGCGGAAACTCAGGTTGAGCAGCTGGGTGTATTCACGCCGAAATCGGTTCAAAAACAAGAACTCAAAGCCGGCGAAGTAGGCTTTTTGATTACCGGCGTAAAAGAATTGGGTCAGGCGAAAGTCGGCGATACGGTGACTTTGGTTGCCAACCCTGCCTCTGAGCCGCTGCCCGGCTTCCAAGAAGTACAAAGCCAAGTATTTGCGGGCCTCTATCCTGTGGAAAGCCACGACTACGAAGCCTTGCGTGACGCTTTGGAAAAATTGCAGCTGAACGATGCTTCGTTGAAATTTGAGCCTGAGGTTTCCCAAGCATTGGGCTTCGGTTTCCGTTGCGGCTTCTTGGGTCTGTTGCATTTGGAAATCGTGCAGGAACGTTTGGAGCGCGAGTTCGACATGGACTTGATTACCACTGCGCCAACGGTGGTTTATGAAGTCGTGTTGAAAAACGGCGAGAAAATCGAAGTTGAAAACCCGTCCAAACTGCCTGAAATCAGCACCATCGAAACTATTCTTGAGCCGATTATCACTGCGACCATTCTTGTGCCGCAGGAGTATGTCGGCAACGTCATGACTTTGTGTAACCAAAAGCGTGGTGTTCAGGTCAATATGCAATACATGGGCCGTCAAGTCATGCTGACTTATGATTTGCCGATGAACGAAGTCGTAATGGATTTCTTTGACAAGCTTAAATCGACTTCGCGCGGTTATGCTTCGTTGGACTACCATTTCAAAGAGTTCCAACCGTCTGATTTGATTAAGCTCGACATTATGGTCAACGGCGAAAAAGTCGATGCCTTGAGCCTGATTGTGCACCGTCAAAGCGCCGTTCACCGCGGTCGAGAGCTGGCATCAAAAATGCGCGAACTGATTCCGCGCCAAATGTTCGACATCGCCGTCCAAGCCGCCATCGGCAGCCAGATTATCGCCCGCGAAAACGTCAAAGCCCTGCGTAAAAACGTTTTGGCGAAATGTTACGGCGGCGATATTACGCGTAAGAAAAAACTTCTTGAAAAACAAAAAGCAGGTAAGCGCCGCATGAAACAAGTGGGCAATGTGGAAATCCCGCAAAGCGCATTCTTGGCGATTCTGCAAGTGAGTGATAAATAATGAGTATAAATCTGACTTTAGGCGCAATCGTTGTACTGCTGGCCGGCTTGGTCCTCAACTTCAAAAGCAGCAAAGAGCGTCAGGAAAACGGCGAATGGAGCTCCGGCTTGCAATGGAGTTATCTCTTGTGCATGGTCGGCGTATTCGGAATTTTGTCCGAATTTATGAGCTTTACCGCCGTATTGCTGGTGTTTGTCGTGTTCACCGGTATTGTTTGGGCAATCCATAAAGGCCGTCTGAAAAAAAGCGAAACCGGCGAAGACAATGCACATTTTACCGACTACATGGGCGGCTTTTTTCCTATCATCTTGGTTATCTTTGTATTGCGTAGCTTTATTGCTGAGCCGTTCCAAATTCCGTCCAGTTCCATGCGTCCGGGCTTGGTCAAAGGCGATTTTATCTTGGTAAACAAATTTTCTTACGGTATCCGCCTGCCGATTTTGAATAAGGTCATTATCCCTGTCGGCAATATTGCCCGAGGCGATGTCGTGGTGTTCAATTACCCACTTCAGCCTGAGATGAATTACATCAAACGTATCGTCGGTATTCCGGGTGATGTTGTGGAATATCGTGATAAGGTTTTGACTGTTAACGGTGAAATTATTCCCGAAAAACCAAACGGCAATTATCAATACGCAGATGATACCGATCCGTCTATGATTCATACGCTTGAGCGTTTTCAGACGGCCTTGAACGGCAAAAACTTTGATGTGGTCAAAGAAGCCGGTCAGCCTTCCGTATCCATTGCCGTATTGAACAAATACACCTCCGAAGTAATGCCTGAAAGCAATTACTCGCTTGAAACGAGCGGTTTGGAAAATTGTGAGTACGCAGAAGACGGCAATGGCTTTATTTGTAAAGTTCCCGAAGGCCGTTATTTCGCGATGGGCGACAACCGCGACAACAGCGCCGATTCTCGTTACTGGGGATTTGTCGATGACAAGTTGATTGTCGGTAAAGCCTTCTTTGTTTGGATGAACTTTGGCGAACTCAGCCGTATCGGTACCAGTATTAAATAAGCAATAACAGATGAAAAGGCCGTCTGAAATTTTTCAGACGGCCTTTTTGGTATCTATTTTTTGTCTTTTAACGAACCTAAATAAATCGCCAATAAAGTCAAAGTAGCGCCGCTCCATTGGACGGCGTTAATCGGTTTATCTAGCCAGAAATAATCGATCAACATGGCGGCAACTGGTTCGGAGAGCAGTAGTAGGCCGGTCAGTGACAAGGATAAAAGCGGGATGGCGTAAGCAATCAATGCCCAAGCAAAGCATTGCATAACGATGCCGTAGATGGAGACTAGAATCACATCGTTTAAAGTTTTGGGGTAAAGATGGGCGGCATCGAATAGCAGAGATGGGATGACCAGCGCCATTGCGCCGCCAAAGCTTAAAATCATCATCAGTGGAAACAAACCGACTTTTTCCTGTTCATGGGTTTTGCGTACGAAAACCATAGACAGGGCCAGCATAGCACCGGACACTACGCCGCTGACAAATCCCCATGCGGCATTGTTGTTATGACCGAATTCTGGGCTGCCGATTAAGGCTACGCCTATGGTAGCCAATATCAAACTTAAAATTTGCAGGGCGCTTAGACGTTCCGAATAAAAGAAGAAGCCGATGGCGGCTAAAAAGAAAATCTGCAGGCTGTTGAGCAAGGTGGAAATGCCGGGGCCTACGGCGTGAATGCTTTCATGCCACAGAGCGAGGTCGAATGCGAGGAAAACGCCGGATAAGACTGCGTAGCCAACTGTTTTTCTTTTCGTGGGCATTTTTTGTCTGAAAAAACGCCCGAGCAGGAAGAATATAGGGGCGGCGATCAGCAAGCGCCAGAATGCGATGGCGTAAGAGCCGACATCGACAAATTTGACGATCAAACTGCCCAAGCCGAAGACGACGCAGCCGACGACTAGCAGGGGCGCTGCATAATTTCCTGAACGTGTGTTCATCGGCTTCTCCAAGAATTAAATGAAGACGATTATTCCATAAAAGACAGATGAGGCGTTAATGATAAATAGTGGTAAGCCAAGATAAAGGGTTTATGATGAAAGGCCGTCTGAAAACTGTTTCAGACGGCCTTTTGATGATTTTCTGGCTTGATTTCATATTGTTGTAGTATAAAATCGTTTTACGCCGTGTTTTCAGACGGCCTGATCAGTTTTGGTTTTGAGAAAAGGATTATTGGAAATGGCAAACCCTATTCGTGCGTTTTTGGATTATGTGCCGTCGGTTGATGAGTCTTGTTTTGTAGATGAGACTTCGGTAGTGATTGGCGAAGTGTCGCTGGCGGAAGATGTATCGATTTGGCCTTATGCTGTATTGCGCGGCGATGTGAACAGTATCTCTATCGGTAAGCGCAGCAATGTGCAGGATGGCAGCGTTTTGCATGTGTCGCATAAGAATGCGGCGAAGCCTGACGGTTCGCCCCTGATTATCGGCGATGATGTGACGATTGGGCATAAGGTCATGCTGCATGGCTGCCGAATTGGAAATCGTGTTTTGGTGGGCATGGGTTCAATTATTTTGGACGATACGGTTGTCGAAGATGATGTGATGATAGGCGCGGGCAGTTTGGTGCCGCCGCGCAAGCGATTGGAAAGCGGTTTTTTATACGTCGGCTCGCCTGTGAGACAAGTGCGTCCGCTGACGGATGAGGAAAAGGCATTTTTGACGTATTCGGCTGCGCATTATGTCCGCCTGTTCGGACAGCATAAAATTTCAAAATAAGGAAGTTCAATACAATGAACGCAATTTATCTGGCCTCGGGCAGTCCGCGCCGTCGTGAGATTTTGGAGAATTTAGGTTTCACGGTACGCCGCCTTCCTGCGGATATTGATGAAACCCCCAAAGAAGGCGAAGCCGCAGTAGAGTATGTGCGCCGTATGGCCTGCGAGAAAAATCAGGTAGCGGTAGCGCAATGGTTTACTGCTCATGATCAAGAGCCTGAGTTTGCTGTATTAACGGCGGATACGACGGTGGCGGATGGTGCGGCTATTTTGGGTAAACCGGAATCCGAGGCGGATGCGGTCGATATGCTGGAACGCTTGTCCGGACGGACGCATCAAGTGCTGACGGCTGTATGCGTTTACTGGCGAGGCGTGCGCCATGATGTGGTGCAGACGAGCGAAGTGCGCTTTAAAACGTTGACGGCTGAGGAGATTGCAGCCTATGTTGCCAGCGGCGAGCCGATGGACAAAGCCGGTGCGTATGGGATTCAGGGCTTGGGCGGCGTATTTGTCGAGCATTTGCAGGGCAGTTTTACCGGCGTGATGGGTTTGCCGGTTTATGAGACCGCGCAACTACTGAAATCTTTGGGTTTGGAAGCGCCGCCGTTTGCTTAAAATTAGGCAAATGCCGTCTGAAAGCGTGCCGACAAAAACGCCTGTTTCAGTTACAATACTGCCTTAAACAGCTTGCTTGAAGAAAGATATGAAAGAACATAAGGCCCGGAAACGCTTCGGGCAGAATTTTTTGCAGGATACGCGGATTATTAGCGATATTGTCAATGCGGTCAGACCGCAGCCCGATGATATCGTGATTGAAATCGGCCCGGGCTTGGCAGCCATTACCGAGCCTTTGGCGAAAAAACTCAACCGCCTGCATGTTTGCGAAATCGACCGCGACATCGTACGCCGTCTGAAAACCTTGCCGTTTGCAGACAAATTGGTGATACACGAAGGCGATGTATTACAGTTTGATTTTAACAGCATTGAAGGCAAGAAAAAAATTGTCGGCAACCTGCCGTACAATATTTCCACGCCGCTTTTGTTCCGATTGAGCGAAGTGGCAGACGATGTGATCGATATGCACTTTATGCTGCAAAAAGAAGTGGTCGAACGCATGGTGGCGCAGCCGAAAACCAACGACTATGGCCGTCTGGGCGTAATGCTGCAATATTTCTTCGATATGGAAATGTTGATTGAAGTACCGCCTGAATCCTTTGATCCTGCGCCGAAAGTAGATTCGGCCGTCGTGCGCATGATTCCGGTGAAACACCGCATTGGTAAAGCGGAAGATTTTGAACATTTTGCCAAACTGGTGAAACTGGCTTTCCATCAACGCCGCAAAACCATACGCAATAATTTGAAGGAACTTGCCGGCGATGATGATTTGCAGGCAGTCGGCATCAATCCGCAGGACAGGGCAGAACACATTGCCGCTGAAAAATATGTGGCATTGAGCAATTATCTGGTTCAAAAGGCCGTCTGAAACAGTGATGGCAATTTTTAAGCAACCTCCTATTCAATGGGGGTTTCTAGGTAATTCATATTTGTGGCGCAAGTTGGCGCAGTATTTTTCCGGTAAGGATATGCCGCCTGAGCGGCACCGTTTTGAAGCGGCAATTATCGGCGCAGTTTGGGTATTGACCGGGCATCGTCTCGATAGGGAAGAGCAATTTAAAGTCAATCGGTACAATCAAGGTGGAACCTCCGACGGCATAGTCAGCTGCCGTTTTTGGCTTGAAACGGCCATTCCTTTGCTTTGGCAGCGGCAAGCGAAACTTAAGCCCCGAAAATTTTGGCAGTTTGGAAAGAAATAATGATTAAATTCAAAAATGTACACAAACATTTTAAAGATTTGCACGTTATCAACGGCGTGAATCTGGAAGTCAAACAAGGCGAAGTGGTCGTTGTATGCGGTCCTTCGGGCAGTGGCAAATCGACGCTGATTCGTACGGTAAACCAACTCGAGCGCATTGAAAGCGGCGAGATTTGGGTGGACGGCATCAATGTTGCTGATCCGAAAACCGATTTGAACAAAGTGCGCGAAGAAGTGGGCTTTGTGTTCCAAGGGTTCAATCTGTATCCGCATTTGACTGTCTTGGAAAATATTATTCTTTCTCCGATGAAAGTGAAAAACCAAAGCCGTGAAGAGGCGGAAAAGAAAGCGATGGAGCTTTTGGAACGTGTCGGCTTGGCGCATAAAAAAGACGCGCTGCCCGGCCAGCTTTCCGGCGGTCAGCAACAGCGTGTGGCGATTGCACGCGGTTTGGCGATGGAGCCGCGCGTGATGTTGTTTGACGAGCCGACTTCCGCACTTGATCCTGAAATGGTCGGCGAAGTATTGAAAGTGATGAAAGACTTGGCGGAAAGCGGCATGACCATGATGTGTGTGACCCATGAGATGGGTTTTGCGCGCGAAGTCGCCGACCGTGTGATTTTTGTCGATAAAGGCCAGATTCTGGAAGATGAAACGCCGGAAGAATTTTTTACCAATCCGAAACACGAGCGTGCCAAACAATTCCTGCAACAGGTGATGACACATTAAACTCGGGCCGTCTGAAATTTCAGACGGCATGATCGGTTTGAATGATTTTGAAAGTTGAAAATAATGTATTTTGTTGACCGTACTGCTGTTGTGCTGAAGCCGACCGCCCGTTTTTTGGAATGGCTGAAATCCGCCGATGAAAATATGCCCGACCTGACCGTCGAGCAACTGCGCACCAACTGCTCAGTATTCCTTGTGCCGCAATTTGACGAACCCGAATCCGTCATTTCCTATTTTGACGAACGCTACCAGCAGATTTTTGAAGCCGAATTGGCAGGCTGGGACATTGATAAAAGCAAATGGCCGCAAGACATGAGCTTGAAGGCTTTTTGGGAATTTTTCGATACCGAAATCCACGATATGGTTTTGGATATGGAAGAGGCGGAATTGAACATTACGCCTGTTTTCGACAATATGATGTAAAGCCGTGAGAAGTTTTCAGACGGCCTTAAAGCCCTCGCGTTCTTTGAAAATTCTGATTGTTTCCTTACACCTTTCGGCGTTGGCCTTATGCCTTGTCGAGTTTTACGGCTGGATGATGTGGCTGGGTTTGGCGGCATTGGCCGGCAGTTTTGCCTATGCTTGGCGCAGCGTTAATTTTCAGACTCAAAATGCGGTCAGAAAAATCATCATCGACCGCCAATACCGTGCGACGGTTTATTTGAATAACGAGGCAGAGGGAAGAAGTGCGGTTTTGCAAGACAGCAGTATGTTGACGGTTTATGCTTTGTTTTTGCAATGGAATGTTGACGGGAAAATAGTCAAACACTGCATCTTGCCCGATATGGCCGACCGCGATGCCTACCGCCGTCTGAAAGTGTGGGCGCGCTGGTGCCGTGAAAAAGAAGACAAAGCAGAACTTGCGGCAGATATAGATTAAACGGCCGTTTCAGACGGCCTTTTGAAGCGATAAATACAATGAAAACATTACAAGACTGGCTTTCTCATTTGGAGACTGCCCATAGTTCCGGCCTTATCGATATGGGTTTGGAACGCGTGGGAGAAGTGAAAAAACGCATGAATTTGGTGCCGCAATGTCCTGTCGTCGTGGTGGCGGGTACAAATGGCAAAGGCTCTGTATGCGCCTATTTGTCGCATATTTATAAAGAAGCCGGTTTTAAAGTCGGTACGCTGACCAGTCCGCACCTTCTGCGTTACAACGAACGAATCGCCATCAATACTCAGCCGGTTTCAGATGAATTGATTATTTCCTCATTTGAGCGTATCGAAGCGGCACGCGGCGAAATTTCGCTGACGTATTTTGAGTTTAATGCTTTGGCTGCCGTCGATATTTTCATGCGTGAAAATGTGGACGTAATGATTTTGGAAGTCGGTTTGGGCGGACGATTGGATGCTGTGAATGTATTTGACGGCGACTGCTCGGTCGTTACCAGCGTGGATTTGGACCATCAGGCATTTTTGGGCGATACCGTTGAGCAGGTCGGTTTTGAAAAAGCCGGAGTGTTCCGTGGTGGCAAACCAGCTGTGTGCGGTCAGAATCCTGCGCCTGAATCATTGGTCAAACACGCAGAAGAAATTGGCGCAAAACTGTTGATGGTTCAGCGAGATTTTGATTTTGCATCAATGGAAAGCGTACAGTGGAACTACCGCTTCCATCCGCAATCTTCAGACGGCCAAAGCCGTAACCGCAATTCCTTGCCGTTTCCTGCTTTGCGCGGTGCCTATCAGTTGTCCAATGCCGCGTGTGCATTGACGGTGTTGGAGTGTTTGAACGAACAATTGCCGGTTGATATCGGCGCGATTAAACGCGGTTTGCTGTTGGTTGAGAATCCTGGACGTTTCCAAGTTTTGCCCGGCCGTCCGCTGGTGGTTTTGGATGTCGGCCACAATCCGCACGCAGCCCGTGCTTTGCGCCGCAGTCTGATTAACCTTGCCTTTGCCCAAAAACGTACTGCTGTATTCAGTATGTTGTCCGACAAAGATATTGATGGCGTGCTGGAAATCGTTAAAGATCAGTTTGACGAGTGGAACATCGCGCCTTTAGATGTACCGCGCGGCATGACGATAGAGGCTTTGCAGGCCAAACTGGCTGAACACGGCATCGACAATGTAAATGTTTTTGAAACTGTCGCTGCTGCCTACCGCGCTGCTTTGGCTAAAGCAACCGAAAATGATAGAATCGTTGTTTTCGGCTCATTCCATACTGTTGCCGATGTAATGGCTGTTTTGAAAGAACACTAACGAGGAAATTATCATGTCCGACAATAAACAAAAAGAAACTCCAAACGGATACGATTTAGACGGTTACGAACAACTCAAACGTCGCAACCGCCGTCGCTTGGTCTTAGCCTCCGGCTTGGTGGTGGCATCGGGTATGCTGTTCGGTCTGGCACTGACTTCCGGCGACGATAAAAATTCACCGTTTAAAGAAGCACCTGTCGGTCAGAGCCAAGTCAAAACGGCTGATGAGCCGAGCAAGGCCGTTGTTTTAGAGCCGAATAAAGAGGATGTTGCGATGGCTGAAGAAGCAGCCCGCCATGCGGATGCCGAAGCGCAAAGCAAACCTCAAAATGCCGGCGACGAAGAAGACAATGCGCCGGTTGAAGTATTGAAGCCAAACCGTGAGTCTGCTCCCGAAGATGTCGGCGAGCCGTTGGTTTTGATTAATGATACTTTGGATGACGGCAATATTAAAGGTTTGGAAGAGTCTGAGCGTATTCAACGAGCTGAGGCCGCCAAACGCGAAGCTGCGGAGCGCCGAGCCGAAGAACGCCGCCAACGCCAGGCAGAACAACGTGCTGCGGCACGCAAGGCACAAGCCCAACAGGAAGCGGATGAAAAAGAAAACGCATTGGCTGCTAAAAAACGTGCACTTCAAGCGCGTGCTGAAAAAGCAGAGCGTGAAGCTGCTGCTGAACGCAATAAATTAGCACAATTGGAAAAAGCAGAGAAAGCCATTGCCGAGCGTAAATCTGCCAAAAACAGCAAAGACAGCGTAAAAGACAAGGCCGAACCTACTAAGAAAGCAGAAGCCAAAGTTGAAAAACCAAAAAATGAAAAAGCTAAACCAGAAACGGCCAAAGCAGAAAAAGCCGATAAGGTAAAAACTGCCGAGAAGCCGTCTGAAAAAGCCAAACCTAAAGCTGAAAAAGAAAAAGCAGAAGCTAAACCTGCTAAAAAGGCCGCTATTCAGGCTGGTTATGCTGAAAAAGAACGCGCACAAAGCCTGCAACGTAAAATGAAAGCCGCAGGTATCGATTCGACCATTACTGAAGTGATGACCGATAAAGGTAAGGTGTATCGCGTGAAATCAGCCAGTTATAAAAATGCACGCGATGCAGAGCGCGATTTGAACAAATTGCGTGTACATGGCATTGCCGGTCAGGTGACCAGTGAGTAATTTGCCTGTTGCCGATTTGTTGGCTGCCGCTGTCATCGTCATCTGCATCATTATCTCGTTGACACGGGGTATTATTGCTGAAGCAGGGGCGATGGTGGCGTGGGTGGTATCGTTTATTGCAGCCAGAACGCTTGCCGTTCCGTTTGCCGATGTGGTCTTTAAATCGGTTGAGCCGCATTCTTTGGGGGTTGCCATGGGTTTTGCCGCTGTGTTTTTTCTGGCATGGCTGTTGCAGAAACTGGCACGATCGCTGTTGAGCAGTTTGATGTCTGCCGTTGGTTTGGGAAGCATCAACCGTTTGCTTGGCGGCGTATTCGGTGCAGTGAAAGGTGTGATTTTGGTAACACTGGCTGTGATGGTTTTTTCGCATACCGATTTGCCGAAGACGGAAGAGTGGCAAAGTTCCCATACGATTCCGTATTTTGAATCACTTGCTGATGCTGCGATGCCTTATCTGCCTAGAAAAGGTACCGCAATGCCCCATCTTTCTGGTAAAGCGGCTGAAGTAGAAGAATTGGATGATTGAGTTTGACGGATTCAGACGGCCTATAGGCCGTCTGAATCCGTTTTTATTTGCGTAAATTTAGCATCATATTGTCAACAATTTGAGCAAACTCATCTAAATTATTTTATAATGACGGCTTACCCATTTAATCTTCAAACTCGGAGAAGCACGATATGTGTGGTGTATTAGGTTTGGTTAGTCATGAACCGGTCAATCAGATGTTGTATGATGGTTTGCAGATGTTGCAACACCGTGGTCAGGACGCAGCAGGTATTGTTACTGCCGAAGGCAATATATTTCATATGCACAAGGGCAAGGGCATGGTGCGCGAAGTGTTCCGTACCCGTAATATGCGTGACTTGGTCGGTAATGCAGGCATTGCACATGTCCGCTATCCGACTGCAGGCAATGCGGGCAGCAGCGCAGAAGCCCAGCCGTTTTATGTCAGCTCCCCATTCGGCATTGTTTTGGCACACAATGGTAATCTGACCAATACTGAAGAGCTCTATGAAAACGTATGCAACAAACACCTGCGCCACGTTAATACCAGCTCCGATTCTGAAGTCCTACTCAATGTATTCGCACACGAATTACGCCGCAAAGTCTCTAAAAATACAGTTTCTTACCAACTCACTATCGACAATATTTTCAACGCCGTTTCTGAAGTGCACCGTTTGGTGCGCGGCGCATACGGCGTAGTAGCCATGATTGCAGGATACGGCATGCTGGCTTTCCGGGATCCTTTCGGTATCCGTCCGTTGGTTTTGGGTTCGCAAATTGACGAATCCGGCAAAAAATCTTATGCCGTTGCCTCCGAATCCGTTGCCTTTAATGCACTTGCCTATGATTTGGAACGCGATATCCAGCCGGGAGAAGCCGTATTTATTGGTTTTGATGGCACGATTATTTCCCGTCAATGCAGCGATAAAGCCAAATTAAGCCCTTGTCTTTTTGAATATGTTTATTTTGCCCGCCCGGACTCCGTCATCGATGGCGTTTCCGTTTATCAGTCCCGTATGGATATGGGCGTATCTTTGGCAGAAAAAATCAAACGCGAGCTGCCTGTCGATGATATCGATGTCGTGATGCCGATTCCCGATACCAGCCGACCCAGCGCGATGGAGCTTGCCGTCCATCTCGAAAAACCTTACCGCGAAGGTCTGATTAAAAACCGCTACATCGGCCGCACCTTTATTATGCCCGGCCAAGCAACACGCAAAAAATCAGTGCGCCAAAAACTCAGCCCGATGGAAACCGAGTTTAACGGCAAAAGCGTTTTGTTGGTGGATGATTCCATCGTGCGCGGTACGACCAGCCGTGAAATCGTTGAAATGGTACGCGCGGCAGGCGCACGCAAAGTTTACATTGCGTCTGCTGCTCCCGAAGTGCGCTATCCGAATGTGTACGGTATCGATATGCCGACCCGTGAAGAACTGATTGCAAACGGCCGCAGCGCAGCAGAAATCGCAACCGAGATTGGCGCGGATGGCATCGTCTTCCAAAACTTAGAAGACTTGGAAGCAGTAGTCAAAGCACTCAATCCAAAAATCGAATCCTTTGATTCTTCATGTTTCAACGGTGTTTATCAAACCGGCGATATCGATGAAGTGTATCTAAACCGTCTCTCTACCGAAAAATCAGGTTGTGGCGGCTTGAAAGTTCATCCAAGCAAAATGGAACACAGCATCAGTATCAGTGATAGCGATGATGATGAAGAATAAAGTAAATTGACTTACAATAAAGGCCGTCTGAAAATTAACGTTCAGACGGCCTTTAATTATGTTTTAAACACATCATGAGTACCGAAACCAAAAATTACATCACGCCTACCGGTTGGCAGGCATTGAAAGACGAACTTTATCACCTGGTCAACAAAGAACGCCCGGAAATCGTCCAAATCGTTAACTGGGCGGCAAGCAATGGAGACCGCAGCGAAAATGGTGACTATCTTTACGGCAAACGCCGTATGCGCGAAATCGACCGCCGTATCCGCTTCCTAACCAAACGCTTGGAAGCAGCCGTTGTCGTCGACCCTGAAGCGCGCGAAGCCACGGACCAGGTTTTTTTCAGCGCCACCGTTGGCTTATTGCGCGGAGACGGTCGTGAACAAACCGTCAAAATCGTCGGCGTAGATGAAATCGATACTGCTAAAAACAAAATCTCATGGATTTCCCCTTTGGCGCGCAGCCTGATTAAAGCACGCGAAGGCGATGAAGTTGTCTTGAATACACCGGAAGGGCGTGAGGTTATAGAGATTCTGTCGGTGGAATATATTAAGATTGACTGATTATGCGTGAATAAAAACTATAAAGGCCGTCTGAAAAATATATTTTCAGACGGCCATCTACACTTTTAAGATTTTCCGGCTTTATCCCCGATTTTGCTTTCTTTGCCTTGAATCAGGTTTTGAATATTGCTTTTATGGCGGTACAACACCAATGCTGCAATGAATACGGTTGCCCATGCCCAAGAGGCGTGTGGCATCATGAAGAAGGCGAAGATTGGGGCACAGACGGTGGCGACCAGTGCAGCGAGGGAGGATACTTTGAAACCGAATGCCATGACCAGCCAAATTAAGGCACAGAGCAGGGCGGTTGCAGGGGAGAGGGCGAGCAAGACACCCAATGCGGTGGCTACGCCTTTGCCGCCTTTAAAATTGAAAAATATTGGCCACATATGACCGACCAATGCGGCAATGGCGACCAGGGCTATCGTTGCATCCGATAAATCTAAAGCATCTTGCAGACAGCGTGCCAAGATGACGGCAACCAAGCCTTTTACTGCATCGCCGAGCAAGGTCAGTGCGGCCGCTTTTTTCTTACCGCTGCGCAAGACGTTGGTGGCACCGGGGTTGCCGGAGCCGTAAGTGCGCGGATCGTCCATGCCGTAATATTTTGATACGATGACGGCAAAAGACAGGGAGCCGATAAGATAGGCGGCAATAATGGCGAGTACATTGAACATTTTGGGTGCTTTACTTAAAATGGGAACGGTTATTCTATCAAAAAAACGGACAGGCAAATGGATAAAATCTTTTTGTACGGCATGAAGGCCGATACTTTAATCGGCGTATATGATTGGGAACGCGAGCGTAAACAGACTTTGATTTTGGATTTGGAAATCAGTGTTCCCGAGCGTACCGGCACGAGCGACGATATCGGCGATACCATCCATTATGGCGAAGTATGCGAAGTCGTACGCCGCAGCCTTGCCGAACAGGATTTTTTACTGCTGGAAGCTTTGGCGGAATATATCGCCCAATTGATTTTAAATGATTTTGGTGCGGCCAAAGTGCGCGTCCGTATTGTGAAACCGGGTATCTTGCCCGATGTGGCGCAGGTCGGTATTGAAATTGAACGCGCTCGGGAATAAGGCTTATCTATGCCGTCTGAAAAAGGATTTCAGACGGCCTTTAATATTTTAATAATTTGGAAATGAGGTAAAAAATGGATTTGAAAGAAACTAAATTAAGCAGTGAGCCAATCTACGAAGGTTCTTTTGTTACCATCAGCCGCGATCGGGTGCGCCTGCCCAACGGCAACGAAAGCCAACGGGTTGTGATCCGCCATCCGGGTGCTGCGTGTGTATTGGCGGAAACGGAAGACGGCAAAGTTGTTTTGGTGCGCCAATGGCGTTATGCAGCCGATCAGGCGACGTTGGAATTGCCTGCGGGTAAATTGGATATTGCAGGCGAAGATCCTGCCGAATGCGCTTTGCGTGAGTTGGCGGAAGAAACGCCATATGTCGCCGACAGTGTCAAACTGTTGTACTCCTTTTATACCGCAGTCGGTTTTTGTGATGAAAAAATGTATCTTTACCAAGCGCAAGGCGTGCGTTTGGGCAGCGAGTTGAGCAACGATGAGGATGAAATTACAGAAACTGTCCTGATGAGCAAGGACGAGGTGCGTAATGCATTGGTAAACGATGAAATCAAAGATGGTAAGACTTTGATTGGTTTGCAGTATTGGTTGACTCAGAATTGAGATGTTAAGTAGAAAATCCTTGATGGATTTCTGAATACTTGAGCCTGATATTTGATAATAAGGTTTTCATACAAACAAGGCCGTCTGAAAAAGCTTTCAGACGGCCTTGTTTTATTTTGTAGCTGTATTTTAGCCTAATAAAGCCGGTGCAAACCGTGTGATCGTATCGCGTAAAACGATGAGTTTGCCGTGGAAGAAATGGGACGAGCCGGCAATGGTTACAACCGGCAGGCCTTGTGGTTCTGCCCATGTCAGGGCTTTGTTGATTTCAACGACTTCGTCTTCCGCGCCATGAATCATCAATGTTTTGGCGACGTTGGGAACGTCTGATGGTTCCGGGCGGTCGGTGTAGTGATGGACGGCGGCGCCCATCAGCAACAGCAAATCAGGCGTGCGTTCTTGGGCGGCAAAGGTGGAAACGTAGCCGCCGAATGAGAAGCCGGCCAGGGCGAATTGCGGTGCGTCTGGATGTTGCGCGCGGGCGTAGTCGATAACGGCAATGCAGTCTTGCGTTTCGCCGCGGCCGTAGTCGTGTTCGCCTTCGCTGTTGCCTACGCCGCGCAAATTGGGCAGGTAGCAATGGAAGCCGAGTTGCGATAAGGCTTTGGCGGCGGTTTGGATGACTTTGTTGGTGTTGGTGCCACCTTGCAGGGGATTGGGGTGGTTGATGACGGCGACGCCGCAGGCGGATTCTTGTGTGCTTGGCAGGTAGATGGTTTCCAGCAAACCGGCCGGGCCGGGGATTTGAATGATGTCGGGTTTGAGCATGAGTGTGTCCTTGTTTGTTTTTTCAGACGGCCTGAAGCGGTTTACAGATAAAAATTCTTGCCGTTGTTTTGATTGTTGGCTTTCAAATCAGCAAGCATCCGTTTGAAGTCCAAGCCGTATTTTTCGCTTAATTTTTCGGCGCGTTTTTTTAAGTTGTCGAGATTTTGTTCTTTGGGGCTGCTTTGGAAGGCCATGACCGCTACGTTGCCGTGGCTCTCGGCCGGCAGTTCGAGCACGCGGCCGTCAAAGACGTTGAGCAGGCGTTCGACAAAACGTTGGTAACGCTGGTCGCCGCTCCACCAGTTGGTCACAAATACGCCGTCTGGAGAGAGGGCGTTGCGGCAGTCTTGGAAGAAGGGCTCTTCCACCAAAGCATCGATAATCTGTTCGCCGTCAAAACCATCTACCAAAATCACATCGGTATTGTGGCGGAACACTTTAATATATTCCGCGCCATCTGCCTCGATAATTTCAAAATTTTCGCCTTCGTGCGGCAATTCAAACAGGCTGCGCGCCACGGCGATGACTTGCGGATTGATGTCCACGGCGGTTTGCTTGGTATCGGGCAGATAGCTGTCTATCCAACGGGCAAACGAGCCGCCGCCCAAGCCGATTTGGGTGATGTGTTTGGGCGGGGTTTCTGCAAACAGCAGCCAACCCATCATGGCGCGGCTGTACGACAACACCAGCTCGGACGGATGATCGACATTCATGGAGCTTTGAATGGTGTCGCTGCCCAAGTGCAGGGAACGGATATTGCCTTCTTCGGAAATGCCAACTTCGGGCAGATGGGATTTGGCAGGGCGCAGGCGGCGGTAAGGATGGCGGGGCGGCATGGGTGCAGACGAAAGATGTAAAAGGCGTTATTTTAACAGAAACAATGATGTTTTGCGCTGGGGCGGTTTTCAGACGGCCTTTGAGCGTATTGGATTGGAAAATAAGGTGTGTATTTAATTTTCTTTAAAATCATTGGTTTTTATAATTTCGTGAGTAACTTTGTTTTAAAATGCTTGCCAAGATGGGAACTTATCGGCATAATGCCGACTTCCTTGCCGGTATAGCTCAGTTGGTAGAGCACCTGACTTGTAATCAGGGGGTCCCGAGTTCGACTCTTGGTGCCGGCACCAGTTAAAGACTGATGGTGCTGCAAGGCATTTCAGTAAGCCGGTATAGCTCAGTTGGTAGAGCACCTGACTTGTAATCAGGGGGTCCCGAGTTCGACTCTTGGTGCCGGCACCAATTAAAAGCCCGATTGTGAAAGCAGTCGGGCTTTTGCTTATGCTTTGATATTTTAAAAGCAGACCTTATAATACCGCGTTTCCATTACAACAAAGGGCTGCCCGTCGGGCGGAACACACAAAACACCATGATTACCGTAAACACTTTGCAAAAAATGAAAGCAGAGGGCGAAAAAATCGCCATGCTGACCGCTTATGAATCCAGCTTTGCCGCGCTGATGGACAATGCCGGCGTGGATGTGTTGCTGGTCGGCGATTCTTTGGGTATGGCGGTGCAAGGTCGTCAGTCCACTTTGCCGGTGAGCTTGCAGGATATGTGCTACCACACTGAATGTGTGGCTCGCGGTACTAAAAATGCCATGATTGTCAGCGATTTGCCGTTTGGCGCATATCAGCAGAGTAAAGAGCAGGCATTTGCGGCGGCGGCAGAGTTGATGGCGGCCGGCGCGCATATGGTCAAGCTCGAAGGCGGTGTCTGGATGGCGGAGACCACTGAATTTTTGCAAATGCGCGGTATCCCTGTTTGCGCCCACATCGGCCTGACCCCGCAATCCGTGTTTGCATTCGGTGGCTATAAAGTACAAGGCCGAGGCGATAAGGCGGAAGCGTTGCTCAACGACGCCAAAGCGCATGATGCAGCAGGTGCGGCAATCGTATTGATGGAATGCGTTCCTGCGGAATTGGCGAAAAAAGTGACTGAGACCGTTTCTTGCCCGACCATCGGTATTGGCGCGGGCGTGGATTGCGACGGTCAGGTTTTGGTGATGCACGATATGCTCGGCATTTTCCCTGGTAAAACCGCCAAATTCGTGAAGAACTTTATGCAGGGTAAAGACAGCGTTCAAGCTGCGGTTAAAGCCTATGTGGACGAAGTCAAAGCAAAAACGTTCCCATCTGTCGAACATACGTTTGCCGGATAAAATAAACTCCAGGCCGTCTGAAACTTATTTCAGACGGCCTTTTTAATGAATAAAAGCGTATAATCGGCGCGTGATTTCCGTTGATGAAACAGCGGAAAAGATAAAGGATTTTTCAAACCATGCAAATCATTCATACGATTAAAGAATTGCGCGAGTGGCGCAAAACTGCCGGAAAAGTGGCATTTGTACCGACCATGGGCAATTTGCACGAAGGCCATCTTGCGCTGGTGCGCGAAGCGAAAAAACGTGCCGATAACGTTGTGGTCAGTATTTTTGTCAACCGCCTGCAATTCGGACAAGGCGAAGATTTCGACAAATATCCGCGCACTTTGCAGCAAGATGCCGACAAATTGGCAGGTGAGGGCGTTGCCGTCGTGTTCGCGCCTGATGAAAAAGAGCTGTATCCGAATGTGGAACAGCGTTTCAATGTCGAGCCTCCGCACCTGCAAAACGAATTGTGCGGCAAATTCCGCCCGGGACATTTCCGCGGCGTTGCGACCGTTGTAACCAAATTGTTCAACATTGTTCAACCCGATACCGCCTGTTTCGGCAAAAAAGACTATCAGCAGCTGGCGATTATCAAAGGCTTTGTCGAAGACTTGAATTTCAATATCGAAATCGTCCCGGTCGATACCGGCCGCGCTTCAGACGGCCTGGCACTTTCCAGCCGCAACCAATATTTGAGCGAAGCAGAGCGCGCAGAGGCGCCACGCCTCCATCAAGAGTTGCAAAATATTGCCGCCGCCCTGAAAAACGGCAATCTGGATTACGCCCAGCTTGAAGCCGAATGTATCCGCCGTTTGAGCGATGCCGGCTGGGTGGTAGATTACGTTGAAATCCGCCATGCACACAGCTTGGCAGTAGCTCATGTCGGCGATAAAGAATTGGTGGTGCTTGCCGCCGCCCGTTTGGGTACCACGCGCCTGATTGATAATTTGGAAGTGGCTTTGGCTTAAAACCAAGCTGCTGTTAAAGGCCGTCTGAAACCTGTTTTTCAGACGGCATGTTTCAAAGGGGTTAAATCATGAAACAAAAAGCTTTAATCTTGCTCCTTCTGCTGACTGGGGCTGCTCATGCCAATGACAGTATGGGTACGGTCAGCACAAGCGGCATCAAATATCTGAAAAATCCGCATATCGATATGCAGAGCGAAGATTTGCACATCAGCGAAAAGCAAATCCGCGTACATTACAAGTTTAAAAATACTACAGCGAAAGACATTACCGAGACGGTTCTTTTTCCTTTGCCCATCGTTCCTGCGGCTACAGTTTCCGACTTTGCCGACACCAAAGGCTTGGTTGACAGCTTCCGAATTTACGCCGACGGCAAACCTGTCCGCCCGCAAGCCCACGTCCGCGCCTATTTTGAACGGCGTAACGGCTCGCTGGTGGACGTGACCGCCGATTTGAAAAAATGCGGTTTGAGCGATCAGGAACTGATGCACCCATGGACGAAAAAGCAAGACGGTGAAAAAATCGGCAGCAAAATCGGAGCCTGCCGCTCCGCCAAAGTCCAATCCATGCTGCCCAAACAGACGGATGAACTGCCCGATTGGTCGTCGCAGATTATTTACAGCTGGAAGCAAACCTTTAAAGCCAACTCTGTAACCGAAATCAAACACCAATACACCCCGCTGGTCGGCGGCAGCTTCCTGCCTTCGCTTAAAGCCAAAGACAGCAAAGCATTCATAGATGAGTACTGCATGGATGAAAACTTCCTTAAAAACTTTAAAAATGTGAAAGGAGGTTCAAAGGTCTATCACCATTTGGGCTATGTCCTGACCACAGGTGCCAACTGGGCAAAACCTATCGGTAAATTCACTTTGACCATAGACCGCGAGCCCAATACTGTGTTGTCACTCTGCTGGGACAAATCCTTGCGCAAAGTAGGGCAGAACCGCTTCCAAGCAGTCAAAGAAAATTTCCTGCCGAAGAAAGACTTGGACATTATTTTCGTTTATGATTAATCTTATTTGGCATACATAAAAGGCCGTCTGAAAGCTTATTTAGGTTTTCAGACGGCCTTTTGTTACAATAACACTTTTGCGTTTTTAAGGCTTTCCCATGTCCAAACCCACCGTCTCTCCGATGATGCAGCAGTATCTCGCCATCAAATCGCAACACGCCGACAAGCTGGTGTTTTACCGCATGGGCGATTTTTACGAGTTGTTTTTGGATGACGCAGTGGAGGCGGCAAAGCTGTTGGACATTACCCTGACCACGCGCGGGCAGATGGACGGCGTGCCGATTAAGATGGCGGGTGTGCCGTTTCATGCGGCGGAGCAGTATCTGGCGCGACTGGTTAAAATGGGCAAAAGCGTGGCGGTGTGCGAGCAGGTGGGTGAAGTCGGCGCGGGTAAAGGGCCGGTGGAGCGCAAAGTCGTGCGCATTGTGACGCCCGGCACGCTGACCGACGCGGCGTTTTTGGAAGACAAGGAAACCAACCGCATCGCGGCGGTGAACGCGGATAAAAAACACGTCGCCATTGCGTGGGCATCTTTACAAAGCGGTGAATTCAAAACCAAGCTGACGACGGCAGATAAACTCGCCGACGAGCTGGCGCGTTTGCAGGCGGCGGAAATCCTGTTGCCCGAAGGCAAAAGCCTGCCTAATGGTTTTCAGGCAACCTCAGCCAACATCACGCGCCTGAATTCATGGCAGTTTGCCGCCGACGCGGGCGCGAAATTATTGACCGAATACTTCGGCTGCCAAGACCTGCACGGCTTCGGTTTGGACGGCAAAGAACACGAAGCCGCCGTCGGCGCGGCGGGCGCGCTGTTGAACTACATCCGCCTGACGCAAAACCTGATGCCGCAACACCTCGACGGCATTTCGCTCGAAACCGACAGCCAATATATCGGCATGGACGCTGCCACGCGCCGTAATCTTGAAATCACGCAAACTCTTTCCGGCAAAAAATCGCCGACCCTGTTTTCCATACTCGACGGCTGCGCCACCCACATGGGCAGCCGCCTCTTAGCACTTTGGCTGCACCACCCCTTACGCAGCCGCGCCCATATCCGCGCCCGCCAAGAAGCCGTTGCCGCGCTGGGTTCGCAATACGAAACCCTGCAAGGCCGTCTGAAAAACATCGCAGACATCGAACGCATCGCCGCCCGCATCGCCGTCGGCAACGCCCGTCCGCGCGACCTCGCCGCCCTGCGCGACAGCCTGTTTGCCCTATCCGAAATCGAATTGTCCGCCGAGGGCAGCAGTCTCTTAGAAACCCTCAAAGCCGTTTTCCCCGAAACCCTGCCCGTCGCCGAAACCCTCAAAGCCGCCGTAATGCCCGAACCCGCCGTCTGGCTCAAAGACGGCGGCGTCATCAACCAAGGCTATTGCGCAGAACTCGACGAGTTACGCCACATCCAAAATCACGGTGACGAATTCCTGCTCGACCTCGAAGCGCGCGAACGCGAACGCACTGGCCTCTCCACCCTCAAAGTCGAGTTCAACCGCGTCCACGGCTTCTACATCGAGCTTTCCAAAGTCCAGGCCGAACAAGCCCCCGCCGACTACCAACGCCGCCAGACCCTGAAAAACGCCGAACGCTTCATCACCCCCGAACTCAAAACCTTCGAAGACAAAGTCCTGACCGCGCAAGAGCAGGCATTGGCATTGGAAAAACGCCTGTTTGAAGCCCTCCTCAAAGACATTCAGACGGCCTTGCCGCAGCTTCAAAAAGCCGCCAAAGCCGCCGCCGCCCTCGACGTACTCTCCACCTTCGCCGCTACTGCCGCCGAACGCGGCTTTGTCTGCCCCGAGTTTGCCGACTATCCGGTCATCCATATTGAAAACGGCCGCCATCCCGTCGTCGAGCAACAAGTGCGCCACTTCACCGCCAATCACACCCGCCTCGACCACAAACACCGCCTCATGCTCCTGACCGGCCCCAACATGGGCGGCAAATCCACCTACATGCGCCAAGTCGCCCACATCGTCCTTATGGCGTACACCGGCAGCTTCGTCCCCGCCGATGCCGCCCAAATCGGACCCATCGACCAAATCTTCACCCGCATCGGCGCCTCCGACGACCTCGCCTCCAACCGCTCCACCTTCATGGTCGAAATGAGCGAAACCGCCTACATCCTCCACCACGCCACCGACCAATCCCTCGTCCTCATGGACGAAGTCGGACGCGGCACCTCCACCTTCGACGGCCTCGCCCTCGCGCACGCCATTGCCGAACATCTGCTGCAAAAAAACAAATCCTTCAGCCTCTTCGCCACCCACTATTTCGAGCTGACCCGCCTGCCCGAAGCCCACGCAACGGCAGTCAACATGCACCTTTCCGCGCTCGAACAAGGACAAGACATCGTCTTCCTCCACCACATCGAACCCGGCCCCGCCAGCAAAAGCTACGGCATCGCCGTCGCCAAACTCGCCGGCCTGCCCAACCGCGCCCTCAAAGCCGCCCAAAAACATCTGGACGAACTCGAAGCCCAAGCCGCCGCCAACCGTCCGCAGTTGGATATTTTCAGCGCCATGCCGTCTGAAAATAGGGCGGATGAGGAAGAGCCGGACATTGAACCGGTTTGCCATGCCCAGACCGATGAGTTGGCCGAAGCGTTGGCGCAAATCCAACCCGACAACCTCACGCCGCGCGAAGCCTTGGATGCCTTGTACCGTTTGAAAGAAATCTGCAACAAGGTGTCGTAAATAAGGCAAAGGCCGTCTGAAACAGGGGAAACATATAATGAGTTTTGTTGACATTACTGTGGTGGGTATTACCGGCGCAGATTCTTATACCGAGGGCACGATGTACGCCGTTGCCCGCAGTTGCGCCGAATTGCCCGGAAGCCGTGGATTGCTGATCAGCCCGAGCCGTCCGCAAGGTTTGCCGGAAAATATCCTGCATCAGCCTTGCCGTCCATTCGGTTATCTGGAATACAATCTGTTTGTTTTGTACCAACTGATGTATTACATCGAAACCGATTATTGTTTGATTGTTCAAAATGACGGTTGGGTGTTGAACGGTCAAAACTGGCAGGATGCCTATCGGGAATATGACTACATCGGCGCACCTTTGCCGATTTTGTTGGAAACCGAAGCCGACGGGCAGTTTTTCCTGAAGGGGACCGACCAATATTTGGCCAAACAGCATCTGATTCAGACTTCCCCGAATTTGGACGAGCCGCAGAACGGCGGTTTCAGCCTGCGCAGCAAGCGGCTTTTAACCATGCCTCGGCAACTGGGTTTAAATGTAGAAATCCGGCCGCCTTTGCCGCCGAAAGACGGAAAAATTGCCGGTATGGAATGGCTGGTGCGGCTGCACCACGAGGATATGTTTTTGACGGCGCAACACCGTTATACATTGCAGGACTTGGGTCTGAAATTCGCGCCTCCGAATATTGCGACACAATTTTCTTCAGAAGTACCGTTTATCAATCGAATGAGGAATGTCCCTTTAGAGCGCGTCTTTGGGGCGCACTGGATGGGAAGTGTGGTCTTGACCGGCTGCAACCGTATCCGTTTTACCCAATTAAATGGTGATGAGTTGGAAACATTCTCCCGTTTTTTTAGAAATTTGGGTTATGAATTAGAATAAATGAAGGCCGTCTGAAAGTTCAGACGGCCTTTTTTAATGGTTGTTAATGATGATGGTGGGCATGGCGTGCGGCTGCGCGTTTGGTGCCGACAGGCACAATCAGCGTTGCGTAAGTATTATCTTTCTGACATACGCTTTTATCGCCGTAATCGGTCTCGTTCACGACTTTGATTTTCCACAAACCGTCAATCAGCGTAATCACATTGACCACGCCGTTTTTATCGGTTTTGCCGGAGAAGCCTTGAGGCTCGCGGTGGTCATGGGTTGATTCCAAGTCCATTTCCGCCAAAGTGTCCGAGCTGGCGGTAACGGTGGCTTTAACCAAAGGCTCGCCTTTGTACAGGACTTTGACCGGCAAAATACCGCCGGCTTTGACTTCGTTCGGATTTTTCAGCGGAACCAGTTCCAGCTCTTGGCCGATAGGGCGGGTCAATACAGCTTCATCAACTGCGCCGTTGCCCACTTGGACAAAGCTCTTGCCGAACATTTGCGATTGTTCGCAATAGGTGGCACCGGCCAGCTGTTTCAAGGTTTGCTGTTTCCAGCCGTCTTGGTTTTTCGACCAGAAAGTCGGTTGGTAGGTCGCGCTGACCCAGTAGGAGCCTGCGGGCAGGGCGGCTTTGGAAACGTATTGATAGTTTTCGCCCTTATTCACCAAATCAACGGTTTTCTTTGAGCTGTCGGTCAATTGCAGCGGTTTGAAAATATGCACGCGGTCGTCGGCGATTTTTTCGACATTGGGGAAGTCATGGCTGTAACCCAAATCCGCATGCAGGATTTGGCCGGCAGGCTGATGTGTCGGTGCGGCCACCCAAACATCGTGTGCCTGTGCCACTGCGCCCAATCCCAGCAATCCTAAAAGCATCCATTGTTTCATAGTTTCTACACTCCATCTTTCGATTATTGAATAAAACGCCTAATGATTCGGCGAATACGAACGGTACTCTTTTTTATTAACTTTGTAAATAATATGGTTTAGATTTTATAGTTATAAATAATTATTTTTTGATTTCAGACGGCCTCGGTTTATATAACCAAAACTGATAAACCCAAAAGCAAACATTATTTCCCGTTTGCCTCCGATCCCGATAAAGTATCGCCATACTTTTAATAGGAGCCGACCATGAATATCCGTACCCTTTCTTTTGCCGCATTGACCGCCGCGCTGGCGTTGAGTGCCTGCTCTCCCAAAAACGAACAATCTGCCGACAATGCCGCTTCCGCAGGCAAGGGCGGTAATGTGAAGCTGTTGAACGTCTCTTATGATGTCGCACGAGATTTTTATAAAGAATACAATCCTTTGTTTGTTAAAGAATATGCTGCGAAAAACGGCGGTGCAACGGTTGAAGTCCAACAGTCGCACGGCGGCTCCAGCAAGCAGGCTTTGGCTGTCGCCAATGGTTTGGCTGCCGATGTGGTGACCATGAACCAGACTTCCGATATCGAGCTTTTGGTGAAAAAAGGTTTGGTCAAAGCCGATTGGAACACCCGTCTGCCGGACAATGCCGTGCCTTATACCAGTAACGTCGTTTTCTTGGTACGCAAAGGCAATCCAAAACACATCCAAGACTGGGGCGATTTGGCCAAAGACGGCGTGCAAATCGTTTTGGCGAACCCGAAAACCACCGGCAACGGCCGCTACGCCTTTTTGGGTGCGTACGGTTATGGTTTGAAAGTGAATAACGGCGATGAAGGCAAAACCAAAGATTTTGTGGCCGCATTGCTGAAAAACACGCCTGTATTTGAAAACGGCGGTCGCGCGGCAACGACGACCTTCAGTCAACGCAATATCGGCGATGTCTTGGTTACCTTTGAAAATGAGGCCAACTACGTCAGCAAAAAGCTGACCCAAGACCAGTTTGAAATCGTTTATCCGAGCTACACCATTCTTTCCGAAGCACCGGTTGCCGTCGTGGACAGCGTAGTCGACAAAAAAGGCACACGCTCCGCTGCCGAAGCCTATCTGCAAAACCTCTGGAGCGAACCGGCTCAAGAGTTGGCCGCCAATCTTTATCTGCGTCCGCGCAATGCCGAAGTATTGGCGAAACACAAAGCCGATTTCCCTGAGATTGAGACGTTTAATCCGAATGAGAAATTTGGCCCGTGGGAAGAAATCATGAAAAAATTCTTTGCCGACGGCGGATTGTTTGACCAGCTTTCCAGTAAAAAATAAGGCTTAAACATAGAGGCCGTCTGAAACTTCAGACGGCCTTTTGTTACAATAAGCCTTTTTCTTATCCACCTTTTCCCATGTCCCAACGCAAAATCATCCATATCGATATGGACGCATTCTACGCTTCGGTAGAACTACACGAGCAGCCGCACCTGAAAGGGCTGCCTGTCGTTGTGGCGTGGGACGGTACGCGGTCGGTCATTTGTGCCGCTTCTTATGAGGCGCGCAAATTCGGTTTGCACTCAGCCATGTCGGTGGCAACGGCGAAAAGGCTGTGTCCGCAGGCGGTGTTTGTGCAGCCTCATTTCGATTTGTACCGTCAAGTGTCGGCGCAGATTCATGCCGTGTTTCGGCGTTATACCGATTTGATCGAGCCTTTGTCTTTGGACGAAGCCTATTTGGATGTTACCCAAAATTTTGAAAATATCCCGTACGCCAGCGAAGTGGCCAAACGTATTCGTGCTGAAATTTTTGAAGAAACCGGTTTGACAGCCTCCGCGGGTATCGCGCCCAATAAGTTTTTGGCCAAAATCGCTTCTGACTGGCGCAAACCGAACGGGCAGTTTGTGCTGCCGCCGCAAAAAATCATGGCGTTTTTGGAGAGCCTGCCGTTGGGTAAGATTCCCGGTGTCGGCAAAGTTACACTGAAAAAGATGAATGCCCTCGGTATGCAAACCGCCGGCGATTTGCGCCGTTTTGAGCGCGGCGAACTTTTAAACCATTTCGGCCGCTACGGCTACCGCCTTTACGATTTGGCACGCGGTATCGACGAGCGGCCGGTCAAAGCCGAACGCGAACGCCTGCAAATCTCAACCGAAATCACCTTACCCGAAGATTTGTCTTTGGCGCAGGCTTCAAGCCATTTGCCGCACCTCGCCGAAGACCTCTGGCGGCAAATCGAACGCAAAAACGTCGAAGCCAAAGGCGTTACCCTCAAACTCAAAACCCACGATTTCCGCATTATCACGCGTTCGCTGACGTATTCTTCCGTCCTTCCCGATAGCGCCTCGCTGCTTCAGGCAGCGCATACTTTGCTGCAACGCATACCTCCGCAACGTGAAGACGCCTTCCGCCTGATCGGTATCGGCGTGAGCCATTTGCTGCCGAAAAACCAGCAGCAGACGCTTTGGTTATAAAGAAATAGAAAAGCATTCTTTCCGTTTGAAGATAGGGCGCTGGACAATATTGTTCCATAACCATATCGGCAGCCGTTTCAACAGGCCGTCTGAAAATTATTAGGAACAACCAGCCATGTCTTTATTCCGCCCACAACTCTGGAAAATCCCCGAAATCAGCGATGCCGAACGCCGCCAACTGCCTGAGTTGGCAGCCGCTTTGGAGCACCGTTTGCAAGACATTGCCGCACGCTATCCGCAAGCCGTCTTCGCATCCAGCCTTGCGGTTGAGGATATGGTCATTACCGATGCCGTGTGCCGTCTGAAACTGCCCATCCGCATCATCACGCTAAATACGGGCAAACTCAATCCCGAAACCGCCTCGCTGATTGCCGAAACCAATGCGCGTTATCAAACCGAATTGGAAGTGTTTTATCCCAATCGACAAACCGCCGCCGAATTTGAAGCGGAGTTTGGTACGACCGCGATGTACGACAGTGTCGAGTTGCGCCGCCGTTGCTGCCATATCCGCAAAATTGAACCGCTCAACCGCGCTTTGCACAACGCGCCTGCATGGCTGACCGGACAACGCCGCAGCCAGTCCGAAACGCGCAGCGAATTGAATTTTGAAGAGCTGGATACAGGCCGCAACATCGCCAAATTCAATCCTATTTTCGATTGGGAAGAGCAGGATGTTTGGGCATATGCGCACGAGCACCAAGTTCCGCTTAATGCGCTGTATCATCAAGGCTATCCCAGCATTGGGTGCGAACCCTGCACGCGTCCAGTCAAGCTGGGCGAAAATATCCGCGCCGGGCGATGGTGGTGGGAAAGCAAAGACAGTAAGGAATGCGGTTTGCACAAATAATCAAAGGCCGTCTGAAAACGTTTCAGACGGCCTTTTTGACGGTTTAACAAGATGATTTATCAAGTATTTGCTTTTCGTTCAACAAAAGTGGAAAGCAGGGCGGTATCGATGTCCCATTTCCAGATGCCTTGATCCGAGCCGTCCATGCCGCGCAGGAAGAGGTAGCGGATGGCGATTTGGGGCAAGGGCTTGCCGCGCAGGGCATAGTAGCGCGCGATGGCAACGGCGTAGATCAGGGCTTGCAGGTAGTAGTGATGATGCGCCACAGCTTCGTTCATCGCCTGTTGCGTGTAGGCGCTTGCATCGTTGCCCAAATGGTTGGATTTGTAGTCGATTAAAACGACATTGCTGTCTGAATCTTGGCAAACCATATCAATAAAGCCGTTTAAATAGCCTTGCAAATCATGGAAATCAAGCAGTTGCGCGGCTTGGACGCATTCGGGCGGCAGGTTTGCTTCGCTTGAGGCAAACCAACGGCGCAAGTCGTCCAGTTTGAAATCGTCCATGTACAGGGTGAACCCCATTTCGGGCAGGCGTCGGGTCGTCGGAATCTGTGACAGGCTCTCGTTGATTAAAGGCGTAAGGCGGCAGGTATCGAGCATGGTGATTACCGTCGGCAGCCATTTGTCTTCAAAGCTATGGCGTTGCAAAACTTCGGCAATCATTTCGGATTGGCTCTCGGCAGAGGCGGCGAAATCGAGTTTTTCCAGCATTTCATGCAAACATACGCCGGCATTGGTGCCGCGGGGGAAATGGTGGATATCGAGGCCGTCTGAAAGTGGGGGCGGCAGGTTTTCAGACGGCATGGCACGGTCTGCGCTTTCTGCCGGATCGATGGCAGGTTGCAAAGGCTCGTGTTGTTCGTCGGTTGACTTGGTGTGCCGGCTCAAACCGGTAAAGCTGGTGTGGCGGATAAAGTCAAAATCGCGGCGTTTAATGCTATGTGCGCTAAAAGCTTGGTCTTGCTGGCGGCTGTATTGATAGACGGTTTCCGGCGGGGCTTCTTCCGTGAAGGCAAACTCCGTATTTTCAGGCGCGTTTTTGATAAAGCGTTGCCAGTTGGTTTTAAGCATTTCTACAACGTCTGTCGCGCTTTTATAGCTTTGGCTGACGCTCTCGCGGCCGGCATCCGACAAACCTTCGAGCAGATAGGCAAAAGGATTGTTTGGCGTACAGTTTTTGTTGGCGGCGGCGTAGATATTGAGCTGTTCTTCGGCGCGGGTAAGGGCGACATAAAGTAGGCGTAAATCTTCTGCCGTCTTTTCGTCGGCAAGATGGCTTAGTTCTGCTTCCGAGGTTTGCGATTTTGCCAGTAGCTCGGTTTCGTGGCTTTCAGTATGCAGGATTTTCCAGTTTTCTTTGGAATTGTCTTTGGTATCCCACGCGAAGGGGCAGTACACCAAAGGATATTGCAAACCTTTCGACGCGTGCATGGTAACGATTTTGACCAGTTTTTCGTCGCTTTCAAGACGGATGGTTTGCGCGTCTGATGGGAAATGGCCGCTGCGTGCACGGCTGATTTGTTCGTTCAGCCATTTATGCAGGGCGGCAGGGTTGCGGCTTTGACTGTCTTCTTCGGCCAAAAGCTCCAGAATTTGGTAGTAGTTGGTCAGGCTGCGCTCGTTGCCGCCTTTGAGCAGGCGTGTTTCGATGTCATGTAGGGCGGCAAACTGCTGCACGGCGGCAAAAATGCCGCCTTTCCGCCATTTTTCCATGGCTTGGGCAGATGACTCTAGCCATTTCAGCAGCTGGTGTTCGTTATGGTTGAGTTCGTAAATCTCTTTGGCGGTATAGCCGAATAAAACGCCGGTCAAGACAAAGCGCAGCCAGTCGGTTTGCCTTGGGTTGAGCCAAAAGCCGATCAGCGCGGACAGCGAATCTGCCTCGGCGGAATCGAAAACGGACTGGCGCGACAGCAACACGCTTTGGATACGGCGCTGTTTCAGTTTACCGGCAATCATCGCCGCTTCGTTGTTGGTGCGCACCAAAACCGCAATATCGCCGGACTCCAGCGCGCGGCCTTTGAAGTTCAGACGGCCTTCGGCTGCTTCATTGAGCGCAAAGGCAATTTCATCGGCGCAATATTCGGCGGCACGGCCACGCAAAATCTCTTTGTTGGTCTGATCGTCCGTGTTGAGCCAGCGTACTTGGATGGCGGGACGGTGTGGCGACAGCCGGCTTTCGGCGCGGCTGGCGGAGACATCGCTGTAATCGATATTTTCCAAGACGAAGGGGTGTTTTTTTTGTTTGAACAAGGCGCTGATGCCGTTAATCAGCTTGGCATGGCTGCGGTAGTTGACGGCGAGGGTGTAATGCCTGTCCGCATCTTGCGCAGCTTGCAGATAGGCGTAAATGTCCGCACCGCGAAAGCTGTAAATCGCCTGCTTGGGGTCGCCAACGAGAAACAGTGGGCAGCCTTGTTCGATAAAAATTTGGCGGAAAATTTCGTATTGCAGCGGGTCGGTATCTTGGAATTCGTCAATCAGCGCGATTTCCCAGTTTGCCGCCGCCGCTTTTGCCAACGCGTTGCCGTGTTCATTGGTGGTCAATGCCTGATGGACGTCCAGCAGCAAATCGTCAAACACGCGCTCGCGGCGTGATTTTTTTTGTTCGGCAATGGACTGATTGATGTGGGAAAGGAGGTCGAGTTGCAGGCGGATGAAGACCGCTTCTTCCGCGCTTTCCATTGCCTGCAAATCACGACCGAGATTGGCCAAGGCTTGCAGCTGAATAATTTCCGGCATATCGGCATCGGTTTTATATTCTTTTTTCAGTTTGCTGTTGAGCGTGTCGATACTGAAGAGGCTTAATTTTTCTAGCGTTTGTTTGCTCAGGCGGGGCAGACGGTTGGATTCGGCGTTTGTTTTTAAATCGGTAAAAACATTTTCAAAGGTTTTTCTTTTGTAGGTTTGGCCGTTAAGTTTGGGAAAAATTGCCCAAAATGCTTTTTCCAAGTCTTCCAACTGAGCGCAAACTTTTTGCCATGTTTCTTGAAGGTTGGCTTGGGCTTCTTTCAAATCGCCTTCAGACCGTCTGAATTTCAGATAGGGGCGGCCGGTATAGCTTTTGATTTCGGCAAGCATTTCTTCGGGCGTGCATTTCCGGTCAAAAACCAATTGTGCCAATGTGGCATCGGTTGCCACTTTCTGCCGCCAAAAGTCTTGTGCAGGAATCAGCAGCCTCTCGCGCGAGTCGTCCGACAGCTCGACATCCAAAGGTGCGCCGCACAAAAACGCGTAATCGCGCAAGACGCGCTGACAGAAGCCGTGGATGGTGTAAATAGAGGAGTTGTCAAACTGGCTCAGCGCGGCTTTGAGGCGGAGAATCAGGCGATGGCAGCTTTCTTGTCCGTCTTGCTCGCCTAAAGCCAAAGGAATCAAGCGATTGAGAAAGTCATCGGGGGATTTTTTCTCTTTTTCGTAATATTTGTTCAGGCCGTCTGAAATATGTTCCGGCTCGCCGCCCAAAGTTTGGATTTCGTTCAAAACCTGCAACACTTCGTCCAAACGTGCGCGCAAACGGGTTTTCAGTTCTGCCGTCGCCGCTTTGGTAAAGGTAACGACCAGAATTTTCTCGATGTCTTTTTTTTCTAAAACAATCAGTCGGGTAAAGAGCGCGGCAATGCCGTAGGTTTTACCCGTACCGGCAGAAGCTTCGATAAGGTTGGTGCCGTCGATGGAAAGTGTGAGCGCGTCAAAAGGAAGGGCGGAAGACATGGTAGGAACGGAATAATATTAGCGAGGCATTATCATAACAGAGATAGTGTGTTGTTTTGCATTGATGATAAAAATGCCGTCTGAAAACTTTCTGTTTTCAGACGGCATGTCTTAATGGCTATTAAATGACTTCAATAGCGCATCTTAGTAGCGCAAACGGCGTTTGGCGTAGCTTGGTTGGCGAGGACGATAGGTATAACGGTTCGCCGCAGGAGCTTTACTGTCGTCATAGTAGTACGCAACATTATTACCGTTGATGGTCGTATTGTTGACGCTCAAACCGGTTGGAGAGCCGGTAGTAATAACAACATTGTCGCTTTGGATGGTGTTTGCCGTATTGGTTACGTTGGCTTCGTTTTTACCTTTGGCGTTGATGCCGCCGTTTGGTTTGCCTGAAGCGTAGCTGCCGTTGACATTGATGGTCAGATTTTTTTCGTTAACGCTGCTGATCGCGCCGGAAGTATTGACTTTGTTGCCTTCTACTTCAACGGAGTTGTTGGATACCAAGTTGGTACCGTGCAGGTTGACGTCGCCGTTGTTGGCATTGATTTTAATCTCATTGCCGGCCGCTACATTCGCGCCTGCGGCGGTAGAAGAAGCGTTATCGGTTTTGTTGACGCCGACAGAGCCGTTGACGTGAGGAACGGCAACACCGGTTTCAACATTGATTGTCGCGCCAGCGCCGATACCGACATTAACAGCTGTACCTTGGTTGGAGGCAGTATTGGCTGACTCGGTGAAGGTTACGCCGTTGCCTGCGGTAATGTTGACGTTGTTGTTGGCGGTAATGTTGGATGCGATTTCAGCAGAGTCTTTGGCGTTGATGACAACATTGGTCGCATTCATATCGCCTTTGACGGCGGTAGATTCTTTTTTGTTTTCATCAGCGTAGTTGACGTTCAGGTTGGCATTCACATCAACGTTTGAACCATCTTTGGTGTATGCGCCGACAGTCAAAGAAGCGCCGCCTTGTTTACTGCTGCTGTTGCTGGTGTTGTGGGCGGCAGTGTTGTGGTATGAACCTGCATCAATGTTAATCGCACCGGTCACATCGTATTTTGTACCTTCATCAGACACTTTGTCATTTGCCAAAACGATGGCATTGCCTGCGTTGATGGTGGTTACGGTTGCAGTGGATTCATTGTGGGTCGAGGAGTTGCCTTGACCTTGTGCAGTGATTTCACCGCCGATGCCTTTGTTGGTACTGATGCCGGCAGAAACGACCAAACCGCCGCCGTTTTGTTTCACATCGGATTTTGCACCGCTGTGTGCCGCTGCATGGGTAACGTTTTTGGCAGCTTCAACCACATTGCCGGTCGCATTAATCACTGTACCTTCTTGATTAATATTGCCGTTTGCAGTGATGGTGGCGTTGCCGCCGGTGTTGATGTTGGATACATGAGATGTATTCGTTACGGTAGTTGCATCTGTTTTGGTGCTGGTAATGCCGACAGATACGCCGACGCCTGCAACGTTATTTTTTTCGTATGCAGTAGCAGATACGCCCAAATCAGTTACGCGTCCGGATTCGGTCACAGTGTTGCTGCCTTTGGATGCAACAACATTGACGTCATTGGCTGCGGAAATGTTGACAGATTCTTCGCCGTTGACTTGGCTACCGCTGACGGTAACGTTTGAGTTGGAAGACAACTGGGTGTTTTTACCGGTCAAAATGCTGCCGTTCAGGCCGACAGAGTGGGTGTCGGTGTGGGTATCGGTGAATTTAATACCGGCTTTGGCAGTCACGCTGCCGTTTTCTTTATTGGTTTCGGTGCCAGAGTAGCCTTTGATGGAATACTCGTTGACCTGTTTGTTTTCTACCGCTTTTGCAGCATCAATGGTCAAATCGCCTGCGGAAGAAAGTTGCAGTTTTTGTGCCGCAAACAATGCAGAACCGATCACATTGATGTCTTTGTTGGAAACAACGGTCAGGTCGGCATTGGAAACCAAGGTAGAACCGGTTACTTTTTCAATGCTGCTGTTGCTGCTGGTTTTAGAGGTAGTGATATTGAAAATCGTACCTTTACGCGCGCTTTGTGCGGAAGTATCGGTGCTGGTGGCGTTTTTAATATCGACATTGCCTGCTTTGGAGCTGACGAATGTACCGGCTTGGCCTTCAACGGTACTGCCGTAAACGTTGACGCCGTTTTTTGCACCCAAAACTATGTTTGAGTTGGCAGTAATGCTGCTGCCGTGCAGGTTTTCGGTACGGTTGTTTTGAACTTGGCTTTCACCGCCGAACAGGCCGCCCCAGTATTTTTTCTGGTCGTCGAGGCTGTTGGTGTTGATGGTGGTTTGAGTACCCAAGTTGATGTTGTTGACATCGGTAACGACATTGCCGTTTGCCGCAATGCTTGCGCCGTAAGTGCTCAAATCGCCTTCGGAAATCAAACCGATATCACCGGCTGCGGAGATTTTGGTTTGATGGGCGGTAGAGTTTTTGGAAGATTTTGTAGCGATACCGGTTTTCAGGGCAGCAGTTTCATTTTTGAAGCTGACATAAGTCGAGCTGCTGTCGGTTTCGCTGTTGCTGCTTAATACGATTCCTTGTTGGGCGGCAATGCGTGCATCAGCAGCCGAGTTCAGTTCGGTCGCATCCAATTGAACTTTGCCGGTGGTGGCAATATTGACAGAACCGGCATTGATTTTGGTTTGATGCAGGCTTTCGTCAGCAGAGGAGCTCAGGTTGTTGTTGTACCAAAGGCCTTTGCTTTGAGTGTGGTCGGATTCTGTACGGTTGGTGGTTTTTACCGCGTTAGAATTGATATTGCCTGTGGCAGAAGCAGTCAGCGCGCCGGCATTGATGTTGGCTGCGCTCAGGTTGAGGCTGCCGCTATTGTTCAAAGTCAATGACTCGGATGCATTGATATTGCTGGCGGTAAAGGTTTCCGTTTTGTTGCGGTCCGAACGGAAGTGCTGAACATTTTGCGCCTCTTTGCCGCTGGAAGATTTGTTGGCAGAATGGCTGGTAACCGTGCCTTTGATGTCGGTATCGCGGGCAAACAATTCCATTTGTGCGCCGGTCAGATTGGCGGACTGGATGCTCAGGTTGCCTTTGCTGTCGATATTCAGGTAGCGGGTACCGGTAATGGCGGCATTTTGAATGTTTTGTTTGGCGCGTTTGTCGGTCGCGTGGATGCGGATGGTACCGGCGCGCATACTGCCGAAAATATGACCGTCAAGCACCGGCGCATTTGAAGCAGCGTCCAATGCTTCGATTTGTGCGGTTTTGTAGTCGAAGTTGCTTTTGCCTGAAGAAACATTGATGGCGTCGGCGGCATTAACGTTGGCTGATTTGCCGACAACCACTTGCGGCGCGAGCAGGTCAACCACGCGGTTGCCGCTCAAATTGCCGTTTACTTGCAGTTGTTTGCCATTGTCGCTGATATTGAAAGATTTCAACGCGCCGTCTGAAACGGTTGGCGTACCGACAACCAAGGATGCGCGGTTGGCATTCAGGATACTGCCGCCGTTGTGGGTAATGCCGTTAGGGTTTGCCAAAACATAGTCTGCGGCAATACCGAAGATCTCTTGCTGACCCAAGATCAGGGAAGGGTTTTTGCTGACCACTTCATTCAAGATCACAGATGCGGCCTGACCTTGGAAGTTTTTGTTGGCAGACAGGTTTCCGGCCAGTTGGGATTTACCGGCAGACAGGGCGTTATTCAAAACGGCACCGTGTTGGGAAACGTTGTACTTGTTATATTGGTTGTGAGAAAGACCTTGAGCCGTCGGTGCGGCAATGTTGACGATGTCAACATTGTGTTGCTGCTGTACCGAAGTTTGGCCGATGGCTTCGATATTGGCGGCTACCGCTGCATTTCCCAGGAATGCAAAGCACACGGCGACAGTTACTTTGCCGGAAGCTGAGAGCTTAGGCTGATATAAAGTGTCGATTTTCATGGATTTTAATCCTTATTTATCGTGATGGAGATTGAATCAGAAATCCCATATCGGGTATTGGATTTCTGTTGAGGAAATTTTTGAATGTATTAACATTGTTATGAATTTTTTTACAATCATACCACCAGTATGGCCTTGTGTGCACTATTTCAAATGCAAATAAAAACCGCCCATCTCATTGATATTAATGGAAAATTAATAACGGTAAGATGGGCGGTTTATATATTGGATAAAAGGATATATATTTACATAACTTTAAAATGGAATGCGTAAAGAAACAGTCACATGATCCTGTTTTTCGCTGTTTGATTGGTTGGGCATGCGCGCAAAACCTTTGCCGTAGTCGGCAGAAAGCTGCCATTTGTCCGCCTTGCCCAAATTCAAACCTGCCACTAAGCCCATGGCACGTTGCGAACCTTCGTTATTGTTTTTGGCAACGCCGATGTCTGCGCCCAGATAAGGCTCGATATAGATGCCGTGGGGCGTATTGCGGCGGAAATAAACGGTATTGCTCAACAAGACTGCGCTGTTTGCGCTCAAAGAAGTTGAACGGAAACCGCGTACATTTTGATAACCGACGATGTCCATTTCTTTGGCGGCAAACAAATCATGCGGGCTATATTGGGCGTCTATTTGGTGATGGTTGCGCACGATCCATTTACCCAATGGACGGTTTTGAATCAAATTGCTCTGCAAGGATACAGAGGTATAACGCTTGTCGAATGGCGTGTGTTCGGTATTTTTCGCAAATCCTTGTTCCACGCCGATATTGTTGAGCCAAATGCCGTTTGGCAGGATGGCTGTATGCGATAGGCCGACTTGTGTCGAATAGACTTCCGGGCTTTGCAATTCCAGTTTGCTGTCGGCAAATTTTGCAGTCTGTTTCACATAATCGATGCCGATATAGGCGGAGGTAATATGTTTTTGACTGCGTGAGAATACGCGGTCTGCTTTGATTCCTGCCGCTTTGGATTGGGAGCGGTAGGCATAACGTGTTACGCTGGGCGTTAAGATGCTTTGCGATTGCGACGCGGCGGCGTAAGTGCTGAATGTCCATGCACCATAAGGAACTTGATAGAACATACTGCCGCCGCGACTGTAATGGCTGTCGTGGTTGTTTAGATTGGTATAGCCGTTTAGATAAAGGGAGTCGCTCAATCCCAACGGGCTGCCGACATTCAGGCTGCCGCGCAGTGTCGTGGTATTGGGTTTGTTGCCTTTATTGTCAATGGTGACGCTGCCGCCCCAATGTTTTTCGGCATCGTTGTTGAGTTGGATTGAGGCGGTGCCGTCATCATGCGGATAAACATCGATGCTGACGTTGTTGCCAGCAACATGGTTTGCCTGTTCGATACCTTGGTCGAGGTATTGAATGTTCAGCGGTTTGCCTTGATGATTGGGGAAGAGGGTGTCGACGTTGACTGTACGGGAGCCGCCGGTAATCTCACGGATTTTGCCTTCGATGACTGCTAATTTCAAAACACGCTCAGGCGTGGTTTCAAATTTGATTTGCGTGTGCGGATAGCCTTGAGCGATATATTCGGCAACGATATCCCGGTTCAGTTGGTTGATGTTGTTTTGATTGATGCATTTGGGGAGCTTGGCTTCAATCTTTTTGGAATCGATGAGCGTAATGCCGGAAAGTTCGATACCGGTGTAATCCAAACATTCGGTATTGTTTTCAGACGGCACCTCTTGTGCAACCGTGTCGTTATCTTGTTTTTTCTGTAAATCCCATGCCGACTGCTCGCGTTTTTGGATTTCGACCGAATGAATCTGATCGAGATTGTCGCGGAAGTCTTTGTCGAATTGGTTGGGTACGTTTTTATCGATTTGATTAAGCGGATTCGGTGTATTGGCCGCATAGGCGTTTAGCGCGGAGAGAATCAATACGGGCAGGGGAAGAAGGCGGGATTTGTACATGGTGTCGTAATTTTATAGGGATAATAATTGGGTTTATTTTATCGAAAATAGCTGCTTGGGGCGTATCGGTTTTTATCCTTGTCTGCAATCAGGGTTTATTAAGCAACAATGGGATAAATTTTTATGATAATACCATAAAAATATTAAGGGAATTTAAATAACAAAAACCTGCCTTTGAAAAAGCAGGTTTTTTCAGACGGCCTGTGAGCCGTTAAAGATTTTGCAAACGCTCGACAGAAGGCGCGTAGTAGTAAGCACCTGATACGGCTTTAGACAAATATTTCAGCAGTAAGTCGGTTTTGCCGTCTGCATCGCCGAACATATTGAGCAGCTGAACTTCAATATTGTGCAGCGTGTTGCAATAGGAAGTGAACATCAAACCATGTTCGCCGCTGATTTTGCCGAAGGGCAGGCTGCGGCGGACAATTTTCAAGTCAACGCCGTTTTCTTTGACATTGACGCGGCCGAGATGGGAGTCGGGCAGGCGCACGTCTTCGTTGAATTCATCATTGGTTTCTTTGCTGCGGCCTACGCTGGCTTCTTGTTCGGCAGTAGGGACGGCATCCCATTTTTTTAAATCGTGCAGGTATTTTTGCAGCAAAACATAGCTGCCGCCGGTATCGGGCTTGCCTTCGGGAATAATGGCGACATTGCGCACATTGTCATCGCCCTGCGGATTTTCCGTACCATCGACAAAACCGTCCAAGCCGCGGTCTTCATACAGGCGCAGGCCGTGTTCTTCAGTGGATACGCGGATGCTGTCGCCGAATGCGCCTAAAACAGATTGAGCTAAGGCATAGGCGGCTTTTTGCTCGGTGGCTTGAATGTGGATATAGAGATCGTGTTGGGTGGAGGGGGCGAGGCCGTTGCCCAATTCAGGAAAAGGTTTGATTTCGCTGCCTTCGTCAGTATGGCCGAACGATTGCCATGCGCGGCTGCCAAAGGCAATGGTCAAACCCAAAATATCATTTGGAAAACGGGTTTTCAGTTTGGCCAAGGATTCCAAAGAAAGGCGGCAGGCAGATTTGATGTCTTCGTTGCGGCCGTCTGAAATGTCTGCTTCGATAAAAATACCGGCTTGTGCGTGATCAGGAATAATAGCTGATTGAGGGTGGCTCATGATGATTCCTTTCAAAATATTATGGGTTTTTACGCGGGAGATTATACACTGAAAGTTTCAGACGGCCTAAAATCTGCCTTTTGATTTTTTTAGGGCCGGAAAGTCATGTTTGGTAAGATGTTTTTTGTGAGCGTCATTCTGTTGCAAGTGTTTACATTCGGGCTTGGGCGTTCACTGCAATGGCTGTTTGCGCCTTGGATTGGCAAAGTTGGCAGACGTTGGCTAATGGGTATTTCCTATTTCATTACAAACGGCTTGTTGATCGGCTTGCTGCTGGAGTTGGGGCATATGATGTTCCGCGTGGTGGCGTTTTGGATGGTAATCTTGCTGTTTGTGATGTATGCCGCGTTGGTGACATTTATCCTGTATCTTTTGCTGCGCCGTTTTGTGGCACGCCAACCGCTTTCTCGAAGCCTGCGGCTGTTTGCGCCTTTGTTTGTGGCCGGTTTGCTCGGTTTGGGGATGTATAACGCCTATACGCCCGTGGTCCGCCATCAGACTGTATTCATCAATAAGAAAATGGATAAGCCGCTGCGTATCGGCGTGGCCAGCGATTTGCACTTGGGGATTTTGTTTGGCGCGCGTCAATTGGACAAGTTGACGGACATCATGAAGCGGGAAAAAGTCGACATAGTGTTGCTGCCGGGCGATTTGATGGACGATACCGTCGATGCCTACCTTAAAGAAAACATGAAACCACATTTGCAGAAGCTGACTGCGCCGATGGGCGTTTATGCCACTTTGGGCAATCATGACTGGTTCCGCGATCAGAAGCGTATCAAACATGAATTGGAAGCTGCAGGCTTGACGGTTTTGGCCAATCAGGTTTTGGAAGTGAATGGTGTGTTGCTGGTAGGGCGGAGCGATGATTTGGATCGCAAGCGTCCTAGTGCGGAGCAGCTTTTAGAAGGTCAAAATACCCGATTACCGGTTTTATTGATGGACCACCGTCCTACTTCAATCGAAACCCATGCCCGGCTGCCGATTGATGTGCAGGTCTCCGGCCATGTCCACAACGGCCAAGTTGCACCTGCCAACCTTATCGTCCGTACGCTTTATCGTCTTGCTTACGGTTATGAGGCGATCGGCAACGGCCATTTCTTCACCACTTCGGGCTACGGCTTCTGGGGCATTCCCTTGCGTTTGGGTTCGCAATCAGAAGTGTGGGTTATTGACATCAAGTCAAAGCATTGAAATAGAAATATAAACTTCAGGCCGTCTGAATTTCAGACGGCCTTTTTTATGAAAATTGGGAAAAAATATTGAAATTGGATTATAATCGATGTTAATAAAATCAGCCACCGATATGAGTGGCATCATAACTAGGGAACTCACTATGGGCATTATTAGTCTTGCACTTATCTTCGTATCAATCGCCGCCGTCTTATTGTATTTCAAACAACAGTTGAAAGACCGCAAAAAAGACTGTCGCGAATCCTTTGTCTCTTTGCGCATTGCGCTCGACTGCCGACATCAGGCCGTCCGTCATGTATTGGATGCATACAGCAAACATCTGCAAGAGCAGGGCATTGCATCGGATCGAAACGTTCAGCAGATGTGTGCCGAAGTCGAAACTGCATTGGCGCAAACTGCCAAAACATTTTCCGAGTCCAAAATCAAACATCTGTGTGAAGCCGAAACAGCATTGAATCATGCGTTGAAAAAATTGCAAACTGCCGTCAACGGTCTTTTGAAACAGTATCCTGATGAGCAATTGGCGGGTTTGATGGAAATGCTGGATGCAGCAGAAGCGGAAGTTGCATCAGCACGCCGTACTTACAACCGCAGAGCCGGAAGTTACAACCATCATTTAAACAAGCTGCCCAACCGCCTTGTCGCCAAGCCATTAGGCTTTGACAAGCAGGCAGGATTGGTTCGTTTCACGGAAAATCAAACGCAACGCATGAGCAGCAATATGTTAGCTTAAAAATTAAGCAGTTTGCTGAATAAGTGATACACAAAAGGCCGTCTGAAATATTAATTTCAGACGGCCTTTTGTTTACTGTTAATGAAAAATACTTAGGCTTTGGCCAATTTATTGGGCAAAGCGGATCAGGCTGTCGGCAAGCTTATCGGCTGCAGTTTCGTAACCTTGTGCAGAGAAGTGAACGCCGTCTTTGGCTGCCAAGCCTTGAGCCATCCAGCTTTTCATGCTGCATGCGCCCCCCATTGCATCTTGCCAAGACCAGAACATGATTTTTTCGTCACGGGCAACGCGTTGCTGCATTTGTTGTACTTCGCTGAGCAAGACCGGACGGTTGCCGCAGCTGCCGTAGGCGGTTTTCAAAGATTCCGGAGCGCCGAGGATCAGGATACCTGCGTTGGGCAGGGTGTTTTTGATTTGACGGATGTAATTGCGCCATGTCCGTTCGGTAGAGGAAATATCGAGATTGCCGGAAAAGGCTTCATTGGTACCGTAGGCAAGGATGATTAAATCGGCTTTGGTTTGTGCCAAATCTTCCCACATACCCGGCCGCCATTTTGACCATTGGGATAACTGCGCGCCGTTGATGCCCATGGCGGAAACGGTTACGCCGCGTCCGGGGCGTTCGATATTAATGAAACCGATTTGCCAAGGCATGCTGCTGCTGAGGGTCATCGGCAGGGAAGCGTTGGTATGCAACAGTTGCCAGCCGTTTTGTGTGGCAGGGATTTCGCGGCCGTTGACGGTCAGGGTTTGCTCTGACCAAACCGGTTTGCCGAAAATGGAGATTTGTTGCATATCCATGCTGCCGTCGGCTGCGCTTAAGGTAACGCTGCCGCCATCGGCGCGTGCTTCAATACCGCCGAAAGAAAAATCGCTGTATGATTTGCGGCTGCTGATGGTGTTCCAACCGCTGCCGTTGTAACGGACGGTTGCCATGCGCTGGCCTTTGACGGTGTTGGGATAAACCCAACCGATGCCGCCGTTGCCCCATTGTTGTTGTAAACGGCGGCGCAGGCGGTCGGTGAAATAGTCGCCGGCGGTGTGGGAGTCGCCGACTTGGATAATGCGGAATTTGCCGTCTGAAGTATGGTTGAGCTGTTGCAGTTTGTTCAGCCAGGCAGGGTGGTTGGAGCCGTAGTTGCTTAACAGGCCGTCATTGGTTGCGCAGGCGGTAATAGGGAGTGCGAGAAGCGTGAGGAGTAAGGTTTTATTAAATTTCATGGTTGTGTATCGTGTGTAAAATTAATTTTTTCCATAATTTTTCCGGCCAATAGTTTTTGGCCTTCTGCGGAAAAGTGAATGCCGTCCTTGCTGCGGTAACGGATGATTTTTCCATCTACTTTGACAGAGTCGGCATATTCTTCTGCGCCATTGCTCAACAGTTTGTCGGTAGGCAACCAAATGGCTTGAGGCGACACCGTACCCGACAGGATTTTGTCGAGGTAGCGCATCTGTTCATTGAGCTTGGCTTTTTTCATGTAAGGAATGCCCAGCCAAATGACTTGGACATCATGTGCGGAGGCTGCATCAAGAATACGGCGGACGCGGTTGAGGTATTCTGCCTCCCATTCGGGGGAGGCGAATTTCAGGTATTTTTTACCCATCGGGAAATCCCAAGGGTCGTTTGGGCCTAAGAATACAACCAAAACGCGGATATCGGGTTCTTTTTGCAAAGTTTGTTCGATGGTTTTCGGCCAGTCGAAGAAATTGGGGTAGGACAAACCGGTACTTTGTTTACTGAGGTTGACCGATTGTACGCCATATTCTTGCTTGAGGTGTTTTTGTACGAAAGGTGCAACGCCCTGCATCAGCGAGTCGCCGGCAAAGAAAACTTTGTTGCCTTTTTTCAATACAACCTGCGTTGCCGACTGATCAGCCTGATTGCTTGGCTCGCTGGCTGTGGTATCTGTATTGTTAGTCGCATCGGAAGCAGCAGAGTCTTTTTGATTGTCGGATACTTCAATGTTTTCCGTATTTTCAGACGGCCTTGTTGCTTCAATGCCAGAGTCTTCCGAAGCCAAAGCGTCTTCCGTTTCCAGTGAAGCTTTCAGGCCGTCTGAAAATTCGTAGGCTTTTTGTTGCCAATCCGCACCGATACGCCACCAAGCGTATTCGGATAAAGGCTCAAGCGGACTGTTCTCATGATAGGTCTGCTGCCAATAGGCATTGATGGAGTTTTGGGCAAACCACGTCAGCGCAACCGCACTGAGCAGAATAGAAACAAACAGGGAGATAAAGCGTTTCATGTTCTGCTCCTTAGAAGTTGGCGTAAATAAAGCCGGGAATGCCGGACGGGGCGAAGATGATAATTAGGGCGAGGATAAGCGTGATGGGAATAAACCACAGCCATGCAGGCAGTTTGTCCAAGCCTTTTACCGATGCTTCAAATAAGCGAAGCAAATACGGGTACAGCGAAAGCATCATCGCAAATGTACCCAGCAACATGAGGTCGGTCGGCAGAGGCGCGTTCCAACCTTTGTCATTGGCAAATAATGCGCTGAACAGCATTTCCGTATCGGCAAGCGTTGCGCTGTTGAACACGACAAAAGCGAAACAAACGAAATGGAAGGTAAACAGCCAGGCGAGCGGTTTGCCGATTTTCAGACGGCCTAAGGCATTGCGGCCGACGATTTTGTCGCCGCAGTTAAGGAATACCAAAGCCGCACCGTGCAGCGCGCCCCAAATCAAAAAGCTCCAGCCGTAGCCATGCCAAATGCCGGAAAGCAACATGGCAATCATCAGATTGAGTTGGGTACGTCCGAAGCCTTTTTTGCTGCCGCCCAAAGGAATATAGATATAGTCGCGAATCCAAGTGGACAGGCTGATGTGCCATCTGTCCCAGAAGTCGCGGATGTTGATGGCGCGAAGCGGCGCGGCAAAGTTTTTCGGCAGCTGGAAGCCGAGCAGCATGGCCAAGCCGATGACTAAATCCGAGTAGCCGGAAAAGTCGAAAAAGAGTTGGAAGGTGTAGCCATAAATCGCAGACAACACGCCCCAGCCGTCGAACTGGGCCGGATTTTCAAAAACAGGCGATACCCAGCCTTCTGCCAATACGCCGGCAAGCCACCACTTTTTGGCAATGCCCAATACAATCAGGCCGACCGCCAAAGCCGGATAAATCAGCTGGCGTGCTTGTTTGGTGCGGATTTGCGCCAATGCGCCCGCTTGTTCGCCGTCTATGCTTTTAAAAGCGGCCGCACGGATAATCGGGCCGGATGTGATGGTGGGGAAGAAGCTCAGATGCAGTAGGAGCTCGTGCCATTCAAAACGGTCTCCTTTAGGCTTGCGGTAGCAATACACTAAGTAAGCCAGCGATTGGAAAGTGTAATAAGACAAGCCCAAGGGCAAAAGGATATCGATGACGGCGCTTTGCCCCGTATATTGCTGAATAATCGGGCGGAAAAAGTCGAAATATTTGAAGAAACACAAAACAGTCAATGCCGCCGAAATACCGCAACCCAGCCAAAATTTGCGGATATTCTCGTTTTCAGAAAACATCAGTACGCTGACCAGGTAAACCACAGACGAGTAAACCAAAATCAGCGCGGCAAAAATAGGGTCGATACGGTAAAGCCAGCCTAGCCCGGCAACCAAAAGTAAAACGTTTTGAACTTGCGGCAAACGCGCAAATGCCCAGTACAAGGGCAAAAATACGATAAAGAATACCGCAAACTCAATAGACAGCAACGGCATGACAATTCCTTGATGTGTTTAAACTTTCAAACTTTTCGATTGATTGTTATTTTTTGGCGTTAAGTTTGGCACGGATGACTTCGACTACCGCAGGTAAAATCGAAATCACGATGATTGCCGCCATGACTAAGCCCAGATTGTTTTTGACGACGGGGATATTGGCGAAGAAGTAGCCTGCATAGGAAAACGACAATACCCACAACACCGCGCCGATAATGTTGTAACGGATAAACGTCGCGTAGTGCATATCGCCCATACCGGCGACAAATGGCGCAAACGTCCGCACAATTGGCACAAAGCGGGCAATGATGATGGTTTTGCCGCCGTGTTTTTCATAGAACGCATGGGTTTTTTCCAAATACGAACGGCGGAAAATTTTGGAATCAGGATTGGCAAACAGTTTTTGTCCAAAATATTTGCCAATCATAAAGTTGGCCGCATCGCCTAGAATGGCGGCCGCTAAGAGCAGCAATACCATGACGTGGATGTTCATGCCGCCGATGGCCGCAATACCGCCGGCAGCAAACAGCAGCGAGTCGCCGGGCAAAAATGGCGTTACGACCAAACCGGTTTCGCAGAAAATCACAACAAACAAAATCGCGTAAATCCACGGGCCGTATTGGGAGGAAAGGTGGACAAGGTGTTGGTCGATATGGAGGATGAAATCAATAAGGGTAGAAATCACTAGGGTTCCCCAAATAAAAAGGCCGTCTGAAAAAGAACAGACAAATGTTTCGGCGAGAAGTTCGACATTGTAAAACCAAAGCGGAATAAAACCAATGCCGTAAGCGCGTCAAGATATGTTTAGAAGTGCAGATATGTTGCAGGTATAGGCTTCAGACGGCCTTTATCCTTGATGGTGGACGGCAAAACAACGTAAAATAAAGCCGATTTCAACCTAACCGGTGCGCCTTTGTGAACCAGCTCATCTTCGATTTTGCCAGCCATGATTATCCCGGCTTCGACAAATTTTTGGGAACAGAAAATGCCGAGCTGGTGTATGTGTTGCAGCACAAACATGGGCAATGTATCTATGTTTGGGGCGAAGAGGGCGCAGGTAAAAGCCATCTCTTGCAGGCATGGGTCGCACAGGCGCTCGATGCCGGACGAAATGCCCTCTATATTGATGCCGCCGCCACGCCGCTGACAGAAGCCGCATTGGATGCGGAATATCTTGCCATTGACCAAATCGAAAAGCTTAATAATGAAGAACAGGCTTTACTGTTTGCCATATTCAACCGCTTCCGCAACAGCGGCAAAGGCTTTTTGCTTTTGAGTTCCGAATATACGCCGCAGCAACTCGTTATCCGCGAAGACCTGCGCACACGCATGGCGTATTGCTTGGTTTACGAAGTCAAACCGCTGACCGACCGGGAAAAAATCGATGCGCTCGTCAGCATGGCTGCCGCCCGTCAGGTAACCATCGATCCGGAAATCTTCGAATACCTGCTGAACCATTGGCGGCGCGATATGGACAGCCTGATGCAAATGCTCGATACCCTCGACAACTACGCCGTTATGATGGGCAAGCGCATTACTTTGCCGCTTTTGCGCCAGCTTTTAAAACAACAGGAAACCCAATGAAAAACCTTGCCATTTTCGACCTCGACAATACCTTGATCAATACCGATTCGGATCACTCCTGGCCGCAATACCTGATTAAAAAAGGTATAGTCGATGCGGCTGAAACCGAGGCGCAAAATGAAAAGTTTTACCAAGACTATCAAAACGGTTGTCTTGATATCGATGCCTTCCTCAAATTCCATCTCGCGCCTTTAGCCCGTTTCAGCAAGGAGGAATTGGCTGAGTTTCATCGCGAGTTTATGGCCGAATATATTGTCCCGTATATTTCTCCGATGCAGCGTATGTTGGTGCAAAGCCATCAAATGGCGGGTGACGAAATGTTGGTTATTTCTTCGACCAACGAATTTATCATTACTCCAATCTGTCATCTTTTCGGCATTCACAACATTATCGGTACACAGCTTGAAATCGGCGAAGACGGCCGATATACCGGCAACTATGTCGGTACGCCCAGCCTGAAAGAAGGCAAAATTACCCGATTGAACCAATGGCTTGCCGAGCGTGGCGAGACATTTGAAAGCTACGGTAAAGTTTATTTTTACAGCGACTCCAAAAACGACTTGCCTTTGTTGCGTATTGTGGACGAACCTGTCGCCGTCAATCCGGATGCCGAGCTGGAAAAAGAAGCCAAAGCAAAAGGTTGGCCGATTTTGAATTTCAAATAACGACGAATCAGGCCGTCTGAAATATTTAACCTAATCACAACCCTAATAAGGACTAAAACATGAAAACGACTAAACTCCTCGCCTCAGCCCTGTTGTTTGCCGCTGTATTCGGTACTGCTCAAGCAGCCGATACCGAAACTCTGGAAGCCATGAAAGCGCAAAACGGCAGCGTTAAAACCGTTTTGATGGATGTCTTCACAACACCTGCCGGCGATGTTGACCGCGTAAATATCATTCAATCCAGCGGCAATCCTGAAATGGACGAACGCGCAGTGAAAAGCGTTTCCAAATATCCTTATCCGAAACGCAAAACCGCATCTAAATACCAACACACTGTTACTTTTGAAACCAATGTTGAAGTAATCAACAACTGATTCGGACGCAAGGCCGTCTGAAAAACAGAAGGCGTTTTGATTGGGAAATTCTCTGTCAAAACGCCGTTTTATTTTTTAAACAAGTATAACCAAAATTGCCGTAAAACCACACGCTCCGGTGCTATACTAAAACAAATAAACCGCTTCATCACACATCATGTCTCCCCGTCCAGTTACCATTACTTCCTACAATATGCACAAAGGCATGTCTGCGCTCAACCGCAAAGTGCAAGTCAACCGCATGGCTGACGCGCTGGGTGCATTGGGTTCGGATGTTTTGTTTTTACAAGAAGTCCAAGGACAACATCTCAACAGAAGCCGCCGTACCGACTTTCCCGATGCACCGCATTACGACATCATCGGCGACAGCCTCGATTATCATCGCAGCTACGGCAAAAATGCCGTCTATCCCAAACGACACCACGGCAACGCCATTCTCAGCCGCCTGCCGCTGAAAACGGAAAACAACCTCAACATCAGCGTTAATAAACTCGAACAACGCGGCCTGTTGCATTGTGAGGTCGTACCCGAAGGTTGGGAAGATCCGCTGGTGTGTCTGTGCGTCCACCTCAATCTGCGCGAGCCAGACCGCCTCAAACAATACCGAGCCATCAGCGACTACGTTGGCCGGTACATTCGTCCGGAAAGCCCTTTGATTATTGCCGGCGATTTTAATGACTGGCGGCAGAAATCAGCGCGTGAGCTGGGCAGTGCATTAGATTTGAACGAAGTATTTGTCGATAATACAGGCAAACGCCCCAAAACCTTCCCTTCGCGCCTGCCCATCCTCAGCCTCGACCGCATTTATACGCGCAATCTTGATGTCATCGATTCTGAAATTCACAACAGTAAAGACTGGCAACATTTGTCAGATCATCTGCCATTGAGTGTAACGGTTAGGCCGCATCGTAAAATGAATATGAAATCAGATAGAAAAATGTAAGGCTGAAATTTTTTAAAGCAAAGTACTATTGGCAATGTATCGAAAGAAAAAGTTTTTTCACTCAGATATTTGAGACAAAAACAGGCCGTCTTAAAAGTTTCAGACGGCCTGTTTAAGTTTATAAAAAAGCGCAAACCTTTTTAAATCAAAAATTTGCGCTTCAAATCTGGTGGAGGCGGGGGGAATCGAACCCCCGTCCGAAAGTCCTCTACAGAGCGTTCTACATACTTAGTTGTGTCTATTTAGAATCTCGTCCTCATCATGCCGACCAACAGGCCTTCAGAGAACCAGTTACCTTAAATCTCGTTTCCTGCCAAGTAACCCGACAGAAAACCAGTCAATGTAGAATGACGTTGCGGTAGCTTGCGCTACACAGCCCATTGACCAACTGCTGCAACGGCAGGCCTTAAGCGGCCAGTGCGTAAGTTTCGTCGTTTGCGACTATTTAAATTCAGTGTTTAACGGGAAATCTGAGACCCCGGTATGCCCGCATCTGCTTTGCAACCCCCGTCGAAACCAAGATCGCCCCCAGATAGGTAAGGTCGATTATACGCATGTCAGCAGGCTTTGCCAAGTTGCTGTTTGATTAAAAAGGCCGTTTGAACAGCGGTTTGCTTTTTCAGACGGCCTCTTTGTTTAGGTTTATTGATGGTAGTTTTGCAAGAAGCGTTTGAGTTTGTCCATGGCTTCTTCGATTTGATGAACGGGCGGCAGGGTAACGATACGGAAGTGGTCGGGGCGTATCCAGTTGAAGCCTGTGCCTTGGACGAACAAGACTTTTTCACGTACGAGTAAGTCGTAGATGAATTTCATGTCGTCATGGATGCTGTACATTTCGGTATCGATTTTGGGGAACATATACAATGCGCCCATGGGTTTGACGCAGGATATGCCCGGAATCTGGTTGACCAGTTCCCATGCTTTGTTGCGTTGCTCGAGCAGGCGGCCGCCGGGGAGGAGGAATTCGTTGATGCTTTGGTATCCGCCCAAGGCCGTCTGAATGGCGTGCTGCATGGGTGTGGTGGCACAAAGGCGCATAGACGAGAGCATGTCCAAGCCTTCGATATAGCCTTTTGCATGATGTTTCGGGCCGTTGAGTATCATCCAGCCTTGACGGAATCCGGCAACGCGGTAGGCTTTCGAGAGACCGTTGAATGTAACGGTCAGGAGGTCGGGGGCAAGTGCGGCGATATGGTGGTGTACGGCGTCGTCGTAGAGGATTTTGTCGTAAATTTCGTCGGCAAAAATAATCAGGCCGTGTTTACGCGCCAGTTCGGCGATTTCCAGCAGGATTTCTTTGCTGTACACCGCGCCGGTAGGGTTGTTGGGGTTGATGATGACTATGGCTTTGGTTTTCGGTGTAATTTTGGCTTCCATATCGGCCAGGTTGGGGAACCAGTTGTTTTCTTCGTCGCATAGATAATGGCGGACGGTACCGCCTGCCAGTGTTGCGGCGGCGGTCCACAAAGGATAGTCCGGTGCGGGAATCAGGATTTCATCGCCGTCGTTGAGCAATGCCTGCATGGACATGGTGATCAGCTCGGACACGCCGTTGCCGATGTAAACATCGTTGACGGTAACGTCGAGCAGTCCTTTGGTTTGGTAGTAGTGGACGATGGCTTTGCGTGCGGAGTAAAGGCCTTTGGAGTCGCAATAGCCTTGCGAAGTCGGCAGGTTGCGGATGACGTCAACCAAAATTTCGTCAGGCGCTTCAAAGCCAAACGGAGCCGGATTGCCGATATTGAGCTTGAGGATTTTGTTGCCTTCTTCTTCCAGTTGCAGGGCTTTTTTGTGAACTGGGCCGCGAATATCGTAGCAAACGTGATCCAGTTTGGATGATTTAGGGAATTTCTCCATGATGTGTGTTCCGTAAAATTGTTAACAATGGGATAAATGTACTCTTTTTGTGGGTAAATTAAAAGAGCTTCAGACGTCCAAAGCTTACTTATTGCGCGCTTCAGCACGGCGAACCGTCACGCTTTTACCGCCTATGCCCCAGTTGTCCATATTGATTTCGTCGATGACGACGACGGTCGTCTCGGGATTTTTGTTGAGAACGCGTGAGAGTAATTCGGTGACGCCGCGAATTAATTCGGCTTTTTGTTCCGCACTCGGGGCTTCGTTGCCGCCGGTTACTTTGATGTTGACGTAGGGCATGGCTTTTTCCTTTTAAAATAGTGTTCACATGTTATCTTATTTTTATCAGGCCGTCTGAAATTTGATTGCAGGATTTTTCATTGCTCATGACTGCTTTTACAAAGAATTAAGTTTTTTGGAATAGATTGTTTTTAAAATGCGGTTTTATTTTGGATGGATATCGTCATGAACCGTTTTCTTCAGACTTTGATTGTGGCCGCGCCGATGGTGATTGCCGCGCCCTATGTGGCGGCGGAAACGCATCCTGCGCAAAAGCAGATGCAGCAGAATATTGATGCTGTGCTGAAAATTGCACGCAATACTTCTTTGACAGAAGCGCAACGTGTGAAACAGGTTGAGCAGTATGCCAACCGTTATTTGGATTATGAACGTATTTCGGCTTTGGCTGTCGGCGCGCCATGGCGTGAATTTTCTGCCAAACAGAAAACTGATTTTATCCGTGCATTCAAAGACATGGTGATTGCGATGTACTCGCATTCTGCACTGATTGGTGCGGCGGATGCGAATGTACGCCTGTTGCCGAAGATGACGGCAAACGGCAATAAGTTTGACGTTTTCTCGGAAATTCAGACCAAAAAAGGCACCAAGTATGAAGTGGCCTACCAGCTTTACCAAAGTGGCGGTGCGTATAAGATTTACAATATCCGCGTGGACGGTACCAGCTTGGTAACGGTATACCGCAACCAATTTGGCGAGCTGATTAAGAGCAAAGGCATTGACGGTACGATTGCGACTGTTGCAGCCAAGGGCTTGAAGAAACAATAAGGTAGATTGATAAAAAGGCCGTCTGAATATTCAGACGGCCTTTTTGTGTTACGGGCTGATTAAGCACGTTTGCGGAATTCGCCGGTACGGGTATCGATTTCGATTTTGTCACCGTTTTCGATATAAGACATCACTTGGATTTCAGTGCCGCCGACCAGACGCGCGGTTTTCATCACTTTACCGGAGGTATCGCCTTTAACGGCAGGCTCGGTGTATTCAACTTCGCGAACGATGATGGTAGGCAATTCTACGGAGATTGGGTTGCCTTCGTAGAAAGTAACTTCGCATTGGTCTTCCATACCGTCAACGATGAATTTCAACGCGTCGCCGATGTTGTCGGCTTCGATTTCGTATTGGTTGAATTCTTCGTCCATGAAGACGTACATAGGATCGGCAAAGTAGCTGTAAGTACAGTTTTTGCGGGACAGGATAACGACGTCGAATTTGTCGTCGGCTTTGTAAATGGTTTCAGAAGCGGCACCGGTCAGCAGGTTTTTCAGTTTCATGCTGACTTTGGCGGAAGAGCGGCCGCCTTTGATGTATTCGGTTTTTTGAACGACCATAGGATCGTTGCCGACCATGAATACGTTGCCGGCGCGCAGTTCTTGTGCTGTTTTCATTGTAGTTTTCCAATCAAATCGGTTGTAATAAAACGCGCTATTTTAGCGTATTTTTTTGTGCTTTGAAATAAAGGCGGCAAGTTTTTCAACGGCACTTTTTTGAGCAAAAAGTCCATCCCGCCATTTTGCCGCGCTTTGCCGCCATTCATTTTGGTGTGCAGTCAGGGTTTGCCATGCCTGCAGGCGCTGGCTGTCGCTGAGTGCATCACCGTTGTTGAGTTCGTCGGAAAGGCGGTGGTGTGCCGTGGCGACAACATCCGGATAAACCTGATGCGCTTTGTCCCAAAAAGCGTGCAGTTTGTCGAGATGGATATTTTCTTCTTGCGGATAGATGTGCCAAAAGAAAGGCTTTCCGGCAAGCTGGGCGCGAACAAAGCTGTCTTCGCCGCGTATGATAGCGCCGTCGGCAAGGTTGAGCAGTTTGTCGAAATCCTGTTGGGGGACAAAAGGGATTTTGATCAGGGTAATGTGTTCGCTCTGATACACATCGCCGTCTTCAAGCAGGGCATTTTGCGGTACTAGGTCGCTGTTTTTCAGACTGGCGATGATTTGTGTACCTGCAAGCAGCAGGGTAATGGGTTGGCCGGCCTGTTGCCACATAGTCAGCCATTTTGCCCAAATATCGCTTTGATAGCCGAAAAGCAGCCACTCGGACGCGTTTTTTGCGGGAAGTTTGAGTTGTCGGCGTAAGGCTTCCGTATCAAATCCGGCCGATTCGGCGTAATCGCGTTCGCGCAGCAGGCCGCCGCTTTTTTCGCTGAAACCCATAAACCAAAAGTATTTCTGTATGCCGCCGGCCTGGGGCGAGGGCATTAAGTGCAGCCTCTCGTTGCTGTCTTCCGCGCTGAGGTATTCCCAGTTGAGCCAAAGCGGTTGGTGTTGGCGGATGATGGTTTGAACGTTGTCGGGCAGTTCGCAGGCGAAGGTTTCGATGACAATGTCGGGGGTAGGGGCTGTATCGGTATCTTCGGCGTAGTCGGCTTGCCAAGCGTGAATGCCGATGCCTTGATGGATATTGGGAATCGAGGCCAAGTCAGGGCAGAGTGCCTGAAGGGACGGAAAGTCGTCTGTCCACAAATGCACTTGCCAGCCGAGTTCGCGTTGCAAAACACGCGCCAGCCGCCATGAAACGCCGATGTCGCCGAAGTTGTCGATGACGTTGCAGAAAATCCAGCAGGTATAAGGTGGGGTGGTGTTCATGGAAAAATATGCCCAAGGCCGTCTGAAAACATCAGAATGCGCCGAAATAGTGGAATAAATAAACAATCAGCAAAATAATCGGGATAAACATCCAAATGCTTTGCCGTTTCAATTCGGGCTCTTGTTTGAGGTGGTGTTTGATGACGTCAAAAAGGACGAACTTGAATAGGAACGTGGCTTCGCAGGCAAGGATGATGCCGTTGATGAGGTGTTGCGTTTTGTCTTCGGGCGGGTTGAGGGCAAACCACAAAAGGGTGGCGAGCGGAATCAGGCAGACGACGAGCCAGCGCAGAAGGATGGGTTTGGACATGGTGTGTGTGCAAGAAATAAAAAGGGTATTATACCCTGTCGTCTTTCAGACAAGTGCAAATCAGGCTATCATTCGTTTTATTTGAAGCGAACATTTATCCCTATGCAAACCCAAGCCATCATCCGCCATATTGTTCAATGGCTCAAAGATTACGCCGAGCAGGCGCTTGCCAAAGGTTTTGTCGTCGGCATATCCGGCGGCATCGATTCTGCCGTGGTTTCCACCCTTGCCGCGCAAACCGGTTTGTCGGTTTTGTTGTTGGAAATGCCGATTCGTCAGAAATCTGACCAAGTCAACCGCGCTCAAGAACACATGGGCCGTCTGAAAAAGCGTTATCCTAACGTAAAAGCGCAAAGTGTTGATTTGACTCCGGCGTTCGATACGTTTGCCGATACCGTTGATGTCAGCGAAACCGAATTTCCCAACAAACAGCTGGCACTTGCCAATGCACGCAGCCGCCTTCGCATGACGACGCTTTATTATTACGGCCAGCTGCATGGTTTGCTGGTGGCGGGAACGGGCAACAAAATTGAAGATTTCGGCGTCGGTTTCTTCACCAAATACGGCGACGGCGGCGTGGACATCAGCCCGATTGCCGATTTAACCAAAACTCAGGTGTACGCTTTGGCAGCCGAGCTAGACGTATCGGAAGACATTCAAAAAGCCGTGCCGACAGACGGCCTTTGGGATATCGAGCGTACCGATGAAGAGCAAATGGGCGCATCTTATCCCGAACTCGAATGGGCGATGAGCGTGTACAACAGCCACAAGCCTGAAGATTTTGAAGGCAGACAGCGCGAAGTTTTGACAATCTATACCCGATTGCACAAAGCCATGCAGCACAAAGTCAACCCGATTCCGGTTTGCAAGATTCCGGAAGAGCTGTTTTAAATTTGGACATCAAAAGGCCGTCTGAAAACGTTGGATTAAGGTTTTCAGACGGCCTTTTATATTTTATTTCAATAAGAATTAGGAATATGCTTGAAAAACAGCATCATCAGATACCAAAACAGCGTAGCGGCCGCCGCGCCCAGCAATACCCATGCGCTGATTTTGGCGATTTCACGAATGGTGCGCTTTTGTTTACGGCTGAACAAACGGTTCACAATCAATGCCGCTATGGCGCAAAAGAAAAAAAATCGCAAAAGCCTGCCTATCATTCCACATTCTCCCAAAAATATTGCCTTTAATCAGGGCAGGCCGTCTGAAGCCTCATGCACAAAACAAAGACGAAACGTTATAATACCCCTTTTGCCGCTTCACTTGGAAATTACAAATGACAACAAATGCCTCAGTGGGCATTGTAACGCCCCAGAAAATCCCGTTTGACACACCGCTTGCTCTGGAAAACGGCAAAACCTTACCTCGTTTCGACCTGATGATTGAAACCTACGGCACGCTCAACGCAGACAAAAGCAACGCCGTTCTTATCTGCCACGCCCTGTCAGGCAATCATCACGTTGCCGGCAAGCACAGCGTGGAGGATAAATACGCCGGTTGGTGGGACAATATGGTCGGCCCCGGCAAACCTATCGATACCGAACGCTTTTTCGTTGTCGGTTTGAACAACTTGGGCGGCTGCGACGGCAGTACCGGCCCTTTATCCGAAAATCCTGAAACCGGTCGCGAATATGGCGCGGATTTCCCCGTTGTAACCGTCAAAGACTGGGTGAAGTCCCAATCCATGCTTGCCGATTATCTCGGCATTCAAAAATGGGCGGCCATTGTCGGCGGCAGCTTAGGCGGCATGCAGGCATTGCAATGGACGATTTCTTTGCCTGAACGCGTTGCTCATGCGCTCGTCATCGCTTCTGCGCCTAAACTTTCCACTCAAAACATCGCGTTTAACGATGTTGCCCGCCAGGCGATTTTGACCGATCCCGATTTCCACGAAGGCAATTACCGCAGCCATCATACCGTTCCTTCACGCGGTTTGCGTATCGCGCGCATGATGGGACACATCACTTATCTTGCCGAAGACGGCTTGGGTAAAAAATTCGGCCGCGATTTAAAATCAGACGGTTATCAGTATGGTTACGGCGTTGAGTTTGAAGTGGAATCTTATCTTCGCTATCAAGGCGACAAGTTTGTCGGCCGCTTTGATGCCAACACTTATCTGCTGATGACCAAGGCGCTTGACTACTTCGACCCGGCCGCCGATTACGGCCACAACCTCACGCGCGCTGTGGAGAATGTGCAGGCCAAGTTTTTTGTTGCCAGCTTCAGCACCGACTGGCGCTTTTCGCCGCAACGTTCGCATGAATTGGTCAAGGCATTAATCGCCGCGCAAAAATCCGTGCAGTACATTGAAGTCAAATCCAATCACGGCCACGATGCGTTCTTGATGGAAGACGAAGCCTATATCCGCGCGGTTGCCGCTTATATGAACAACGTTTACAAGGACTGCCAAAAATGAATCTGCGCGACGATTTGCAACTCATTTACGATTGGATACCCGAAGGCAGCCGCGTACTCGATTTAGGCTGCGGCGACGGCGAGCTGTTGGCTGCGTTGGTGGAACATAAAAATTGCACCGGCTACGGTGTTGAAATCGATACCGACAGCGTGATTGCCGCCATATCCCGCGGTGTGAACGTCATTCAAGCCGATTTGGAAGAAGGTTTGGTGGCTTTTGGCGATCAAAGCTTTGATGTGATTGTCTTGAGCCAAACCATTCAGGCGATGCAGAACACGGAAAAAATCCTGCGCTGCCTGATGCGCGTGGCCAAGCAGGCTATTGTCAGCTTCCCTAACTTCGGCTACTGGCGCAACCGCTTTCAAATCGCCATTGGCGGCCATATGCCGGTTTCCGAGCGGATGCCGTATCATTGGTACGATACGCCCAATATCCATTGGTGTACCCTCAAAGACTTTGATTTGCTGTGTGCCAAAAACAAAATCCGCGTGCTTGAGCGTGCGGTCATGACGGGCAACCGACAGGTTAAACATCTGCCGAATTTATTGGGCAGCCTGGCGTTTTATCGTGTAGGTTGATTGCAGTAATCAATAGGGCCGTCTGAACAGGTAATCACGAAAGCATGGCTTTTGCAAATACCTGTTCAGACGGCCTTTTATTATTAAAGTCGGTTTAAGCCTGTTTCAGTTTTTCCAACAAGGCAAAACTGCCGGCATCGACCAGACGGTAGGTTTCGTCAAAGTCGCCCGTGTACCACGGATCAGGAACGTGGTTGTAACCTGAATCGGGGATAAGGTCGGTCAGTTTGAAGATTTTGCCGGGGTGGAAGCCGAGCTGCTTTTCGGTTTCTCTGAGGTTGTTGTCGTCCATCACGATGATGTAGTCGAAATGTTCGGCATCGCTGGGTTTGATTTTGCTGCTGGTAAAGCCTGACGGGTCGATGCCGTGTTGTTTGAGTACACGGCGCGTGCCTTCGTGCATGTTTTCCCCGTCGTGCCAACCTGACGTGCCTGCGCTGGCTGTAATGACGGCATTGCCCATGCCTGCTTTGCGGGCGCGGTGGCGCAGGACGTATTCGGCCATAGGGGAGCGGCAGATGTTGCCGAGGCAGACGAAAAGGATTTTGTGGGTTTTCATATGCGTGAAAATGAGCGGTAAGGTTTGAAAATCAATGCAACACGCTAAACCGTTTTCAGACGGCCTTGGCGTGTTGCATTTTCAATTTAGTTTACATTGCTGAAGAAAGGATTATGGCCTTCTAGTTTCAACGCTTGGGCATAAGTAGGGATGTTCTCGTTTTCGCCCAATGGGTTGTGCAGCAGGTAGAGGTGCTCGATTCGGCATTCGGCCATCAGGTCGAGGAAGTTTTGCTGAACGATGGCGATATTGTCGGTTGATGCAAGCTCCCAAGTGAAGGTCTGCGGAACGATTTCAAACGCGCTGTCTGTCGCGTTGAAGCTGAACTGGAGCTTGCCGTCCGCTTTCGCTGCGGCAACAACGCCGACGCGCGGGCTTTGCATACGGATGGCGCGGATGGCGTTGGTGGCAAAAACGTCCATGGCCATGCGTTGGCGGGTGTGGCTGCCGTCGGTAAGCGCGTCAAGCGGCGTATTGGGCGAGAGCGGGTTGGTAAAGAGGGTAACGCCGTCGAGGGCGAGATGCTCTTGCCAAACCTGCATCAATGGCAGGCCTGCCTGTTGCAGGTTAAGGCCCAAGGCAGTCTGAATGTCTTTATTGCCGTAGCCCAGCGCGTAAACAACATGGACGGATTGACCTTCGGGCAGCGTCAATGGTTTGTATTCGAATTTTTGCAGGAATGCGCCTGCCGCTTCATCGTTTTGCTTGGCTTGGAACCACTCGCCCGGGGTAACGCTGCTCAAGTCGGTAGATTGGACGAGGTAAGGCAGCCATTGCGTGTTTTGCGTGAGGGTACGCAGGTTGGGGTAGTTTTGCAGGCAGGCGAAGAGTGCTTCGGTAGGCAGCGTAAGCGGCAGGGTTTGTTCTTTTTTGCAACCGGCGACCAAAACGACAGGCAGGGCAAACCATTGGGCTTCGTTATCGTTTTCTGCCTTCAGGACTTCGCCTACGCTTTGAATCAGGCTGGTGTAAGTGCCGACATCGGGCGCCATGGTCATTGCCAATGAAAGGTTGATGTAATGGTTTTGGCTGAGCATGGTGCGGATTTCGGTTTGCAGTTGGCCGGCCGAAAGCTTGCGCGATGCGGAGGAGGAGTTGTGCGCCAGCTGATAGGCATTGAGCAGAAGGTAGTTTTTGATAGGGCTCTGCGGATAAGGGCGGGTATCTGGAAGAACAAAGGTTTTCATGACGGTTTGAAGTGTTGTGTTGTAAGTGTGGCGATTATAGCAATTTAGTCAGTCGGTGTGCTTGTTAATAAATTAAATTCAACTGGCGATAGGGATACGCTTCATTTTCACAAGGTTTAAGTATCAGCATTTTCTAAGTTGGGGAGGGTAAATGCCCGATGTGTTATAATCCATGACCAAACATAATTCAGAAAGGAACAAAATCATGCGCTTGCTTCATACTATGCTGCGTGTCGGCAATCTCGAACGCTCTTTGGATTTCTATCAAAACGTATTGAACATGCAACTGCTGCGCCGCCGCGATTATCCCGAAGGCCGTTTTACTTTGGCTTTTGTCGGTTATGGCGATGAAGCGGACCATACTGTTTTGGAACTGACCCACAACTGGGATACCGAGTCTTACGATTTGGGCGATGCTTATGGCCATATCGCGATTGAAGTCGATGATGCTTACGCGGCGTGCGAGCGTGTCAAAGAAATGGGAGGTAAAGTGGTACGCGAAGCCGGCCCGATGAAACACGGCACGACTGTGATTGCGTTTGTTGAAGATCCAGATGGCTACAAAATTGAATTTATTCAAAAGAAAAGCGGTAGCGATTCGGTTCAATATTCATCTTAAGGCATAAGATAATGGAAAAGGCCGTCTGAACATTCAGACGGCCTTTTTTTGATCAACCCAACTGTTTTTGCTTTTCGCTCAACAGGGCGTGTACTTGAAGCGCAGTAGCGTAGCGGTCTTCTCCTGCTTCAATCGGATCGAGGAAATGCAGTTCGACCGTGTTGGAAGGCTGGCTGATGACCATGCAGATAGATTGCCAGAGGCTGATGTCGCCGTAGTAGGCAGTGTGCGGATTGGGGCTGCTGCCGTCTGGATTCGGATAGCGGCAGAGTGCCGGAATAATCGGTACGCCTGCATCATAGGCCGTCTGAAAAAAGCTCGGTTTGAACGGCAGGATTTCACGGCCTTCGGTACTGGTGCCTTCGGGAAAAATGGTGACGGTATCGCCGTTTTTCAGCGCTTCGGTTACGCCGGCGATTTTGGCAGAATTGCCTTTGATGCCGCGGTTGCGCGAGACGTAAACCGTTTGAGCCTGTGTGGCAAGATAACCGACCACAGGCCATTTGGCCACATCGTCTTTAGCCACAAAACGGCCGGGGAAAGCACCGTTGACCGCCATAATGTCCAACCATGAAATATGGTTGCTGATAATCAGCTGACCGCGATCTTCTTGCGGCGGCGTGCCGAAAGTTTGCAGTTTCATGCCGCAGGAAGCGAGCACGCGCAGCGACCATAATTGGATCGCGCGCAGTTTGCGTTTGCTGCTGTAAAAGGGAAACAGAAAAAACATTTCGGCCATGCCGTATAAAAGGCAGCCGGCAATGCAGAGAAGACGGAAGATAAAACGGATTTTGGCGGTCATTGTGTGTGTTTTTATAAAGATTAGGCAGGCCGTCTGAAGTTTCAGACGGCCTTTTATTATGAATCGGCTTTAGGGGCAAAACGCTGCAAGTAGCGGTCGGAAAGGTGGTTGATGTCCATCATGATCAGCACATCCGCGCAGTTGAACGCTTCATCGACGCAAGGCTCGCCGCAGAACCACGCGCCTGCTTTGAGATAGCCTTTGATCAGGGCAGGTACAGGCGGATTTTCAGACGGCGTGATGCTGTCCCATTTGAGCGGGTTGAGCGGTTTGACACACCATTGTGCCGGAGCGAGGTATTTGTCTTTCAAAGCATGATACAGGCCGGCCGCATCGTTGCCGCCGTCACGCATTTCGATACTGCCGCAACCAATCATAAAGCGCAGGTTTTCGTCTTTCATGAATTTGACCAAACCGGTCCACAACAGCATGACCAAGCCGCCGTTGCGGTAGTCCGGGTGGGTACAGGCGCGGCCGAGTTCGACGGTTTGCGGCAGGATGTCTTTCAAAGGCTCAAGATCAAATTCATGCTCGCTGTACCAGCCACCGACTTTTTTTGCGGTTTCTTCGGTAATCAGGCGGTAGCAGCCGATTACCTCGCCGGTTGCATCGTCAAAGGCGAGCAGGTGGTGGCAATGTTCATCATAAGGATCGACATCGCGGCCGTCATCGCTTTCGATTTCCGCACCTAACTCTTGGGCAAAAACCTGATAGCGCAATCTTTGGGCGGCTTCGATTTCAGCTTGGGTTTCTGCAAGGCGTACGCTCAGGCCGATTTTGGGGCCCGTTTGATTGAAACGGCTGGGGGACATGATGTTTCCTGTTTGAAGAAAATGGCTGATTATAGCGGATATACGGACAGATTTATATTGATTTGCTTTGCGGTAGGGCAAATTATGTCGGGTTGTTGGAAAAAGGCTTCAGGCCGTCTGAATTTGGCATGCCAAGCGGTAGAAGCGTAAAATCAACGTTTTTGCCGCTTTTTTTGTTATGGAAACCTCTTTTCTGCTTGCCGGAAAAATTACCGAGCTGACGCTGATTGTTTTGATGGGCGTGGCCTTAGTGAAGGCAGGGCTGTTGAAATCGGAAAACAGCTATACGCTCTCGGTCATCGCGCTTTACTTGATCAGCCCGTCTGTCATGATTCATGCCTTTCAGATGGACAATACGCCGCAGATTATCGAAGGGCTGAAGCTTTCCGTCATGTTGGCGGTGTTTTTCCATGTGGTATTGATTGTTTTAGGCAGGTTGTTTAAACACTTGTTCAAACTCGATGCGCTCGAACACGCGGCGACGGTGTACAGCAATTCGGGCAACCTGATTATCCCTTTGGTAATGTCGGTCTTTGGGCCGGAATGGGTGATTTACACCACTGGTTTTATCTTGGTGCAGACGTTTTTGTTTTGGACGCATCTGCGCCTGTTGATTTGCGGTCGAGGCAATGTGGCTTGGAAAACCATTTTTACCAATATCAACATCTTATCCATGTTGGTCGGGCTGCTGATGTTTGCCTTTCAAATCAAGCTGCCGCACATTGTCGATAATACTTTGGCGACGGTGGGCAGTATGATTGGCCCGGTTGCCATGTTGGTGGCGGGCATGCTGCTGGCCTCTTTGCCGTTGCGTTCGATTGTGTGGACACCGAGGCTTTATCTCGTTGCTTTTTTAAGGCTGATTTTGATTCCGGTATTATTGCTTTTCGCCGTCAAAGCCTGCGGTTTTGCCCATCATGATGCGCATGCGGATACGGTTGTGTTAATCAGCTTTTTGGCAACGACTTCGCCTGCCGCTTCGACAGTTACCCAAATGGCGGTTGTTTACGGCAAAAATGCCCAAAAAGCCAGTGCGATTTATGGGTTGACGACCTTGCTTTGCGTGGTAACCATGCCGGTAATGATTGCCTTATATCGTTGGATTATTTAAGAAAAGGGCAGGCCGTCTGAAACTTTGACTTTATGTTTCAGACGGCCTGTTTGGTATTTTAATTTGAAAATAACTTTTATTATCAATTAATTAAGCAATTAAAAAACTATACAAAGCCGTTTGCAGCGTGTATCCTTATGTCTAACATTCATCCAATATCAATCTTTAAAGGAACACAGCCATGACCGACTTTACCGTTTGGGAAACCGCACCTTTCAATTCCACCATTGACCATATTTTGCAGCGTTACCACAATGTCCACCGCGCCCAGTTTGAAGAGTTGGTTCCGCTGGCGCAAAAAGTGGCGCAGGTTCATGCTGATACTTTCCCTGCCGAAGTTCCTGATTTGTTGGCCTATATGCAAAACGAGCTGTTGATGCACATGATGAAAGAGGAGCGCATGTTGTTCCCAATGATTAATCAGGGCGTGGGTCGCGGCGCGGCAATGCCCATCAGCGTAATGATGCACGAGCATGAAGAACACGATCAAGCCATCGCGCGTCTGGAAGAATTGACCTACAATTTTGAGCTTCCCGAAGGCGCTTGCGGCAGCTGGACCCGTTTGTACACTTTGGCCAAAGAGATGGTGGATGATTTGAAAGACCATATCCATTTGGAAAATGAGATTTTGTTCTCCCGCGTTTTGGCTTCTTAAAAATTTGAGCTTAATCAAGGCCGTCTGAATGTTCAGACGGCCTGTTGTTTAATCCCTTGCTAATTTAGTGCAATGGTTCTAAAATTTTAACAAAGAAACAAAAATAAGCAGTAAAGGCACACATCCGTTCTTTTGTTTACTTGAGAAGGAGTTTATGAATGAAACATTCTAAAGTTTTACTATCGGGTATTCTGTTTGTTGCTCTGACTGCGTGCGCCCAAACGACGGACGGCAGCTGGAGCGCCTTGCAGGATACGAAAACAGGCGTGCAGTCGCGGCCTTATTATGAATTTGGCAATGTGGTTCAGAAGATTTCTTTTAAGAAAACCGGCAATCCGGAAAATGGTCTGAAAAAGCCTGTCTTGACTGTGTATCGTCAGGGCAAGCTGTTGGGCGAAGCATATAATTTGGAAGCCTCTCATGGCAGCCCCTTGTTGCCAACCCTGTTTTTGGTAAACGGCAAGTCATTAAATATCAATGACGGCAACGATAAAAAACAATTGGCTTCTGCGAAGAGAATCGATTTTTACGATTTCGGCCACGGCCGTATCGGCCATGCAGTCTTTACCGCGCCTAACGGCATCTGTCAGGATATGAAACACGGCAAAGGCGTTTCCTACAAGCTGGTTACCAACTATGTTAATTTCCCGGATTATCCTTCACCTGAAAATATCTTGATTATTACTGCGCAAGGCAAATATGAGCAAGACGGGTTTATATTGGATGCCACTGAGTCAAGAGTGACCAGTGCCAATAAAGAGTTTGCCAAAAAATATGGCGAAGCCCTGAAATCCAAGAATGGCCCTGAGACCAGGCATGTGAATATGGCCAATGCAGCCAGTGCGGAAAAAGGCAGACTGTTGGCTGATTATATCTGTCAGTAATCATATTAAAGGCCGTCTGAAATTCAGACGGCCTTTTAAAATCATGAATGCATCTCTTGTTCAAACGACAGCAGAATCTGTTTTACTTCGTCCGCTTCTTTGACGGCGCGGATACGGTCAAACAATATCTGCGCCTGTTCAAACTCTTTTTTCATCATGCCCAGCCATTGTTTCAAACGGGCAACCGGATATTTGTTGTTGGCCTCTTTGGCAAGGCATAAGTCGAAGAACTGGACTATCCATGAGGAGACTTCGGCAAAGTCGGTGTCTTTGACTGTTTCGCCGTTTTCATATTGCTTGATTTGCCGCGCCAAGTCGGGACGGATAACCGCGCCGCGCCCGAGCATCACGCTGTCGCAGCCGCTGACGGTTTTAATGTCGAGATAGTCTTGAAGGCTGAACACATCGCCGTTGGCGGTAACGGGAATACTGACTGCATCACGGATTTTGCGCACCCATTCCCAATGTGCCGGCGGTTCGTAGCCTTCGACTTTGGTGCGCGCATGGACGGTTAACGCGCATGCGCCGCCGTTTTCAATCGCGGAGGCGCATTCCAATGCCAGACTTTTGTCTTCATAACCAAGCCGCATCTTGGCAGTCAGCGGAATGTGTTGCGGCAGGCGTTGGCGCAGGGTGTGGACGATGTGGTAAATCAAGTCTGGCTCTTTGAGCAAGACTGCACCGCCTTTGTGTTTGTTGACCGTCGGCGCGGGGCAGCCGAAGTTGAGGTCGATTTTGTTCGCACCGAAACGCACGGCTTCCAAAGCATTGACGGCCATGTTTTCCGCATCGCTGCCCAAAAGTTGGACAGTGCAGGGCGTGCCGGCCGGCGTGCGGTTGGCATGGGCGATTTCGGGAACATATTTAAGCCAAGTGGCGCGTGAGTGGACCGTGTGCGTAATGCGGACAAATTCGCTGACGCATTCGTCAAATCCGCCAATACGCGTCAACAGGTCGCGCATCACATCATCCACCAGCCCCTGCATGGGGGCAAGAATAAGCTGCATGGGTCAGGCCGTCTGAAAAAAGGAGGACATATTGTAGCGGTATATCGGTTAAAATACAGCTTCCTTTTTCAGACGGCCTTTTTATGATGCACACAATTCCGGCAACCGCCGCCATGTTGGTAAAAAATTCAGAACGTTATCTTTCAGAAGTTTTGAGTGCGCTGAAAGACTTTGACGAAGTCCTGCTGTTGGACAACGGCTCGACCGACCGTACTTTTGAAATTGCCAAGGGTTTTTCAAATGTCAGCTATTACAAGCATGACTTTATCGGGTTTGGTCCGATGAAAAATCTGGCGGCCAGACTGGCGCAAAACGATTGGATTTTCAGCATAGACAGCGATGAAGTGGCGGATGAGGCTTTAATCGAATCCATTCGTGCGGCCGTTTTGGAAAATGAGAAGGAGCATATTTTTTCACTTTCCCGTCTGAACCATTACCACGGCAGACTGATTAAAGGCTGCGGCTGGTATCCGGATATTATTCCACGCCTTTATCATCGCAGATTTAGCCGTTTTTCCGACCGTCAGGTGCATGAGTCTTTGGTGTTGCCGCAGGAAGCCAAGGTTAAACAACTCGATGGCCATCTGAAACATTATTCTTTTGAAAACGCCGAAGGGCTGATTCAAAAAATGCAGCAGTATAGCTCGCTGTATGCGGAAGAAAATCGTTTTAAGAAAGACAGTTCGCCGTTTAAGGCTTTGCTGCATGGCGGCGTATCGTTTGTGAAGAATTACCTGCTCAAGCGCGGTTTTGCTTATGGTGCGGACGGCCTGACGATTTCAGTTTCCAACGCACAAGGTTCGTATTACAAATATGTCAAACTCTACGAGCGCAACCGCACGATAACCGTCTCCCTCATCATCACCACTTACAATCGCCCCGATGCTTTGGAGCTGGTGTTGAAATCGGCTTTATCGCAAACCCGTCTGCCGGATGAGATTATTGTCGCGGATGACGGCTCAAGGCAGGAAACCGCCGAAGTGGTTGATTTTATCCGCCGCAGGACAAGTATTCCCGTTAAGCATTCATGGCAGCCGGATAGAGGCTTTCGTGCTGCCGAATCGCGCAACCGTGCGTTGGCGCAGGCGAAAAGCGATTATATTGTGTTGATTGACGGCGATATGGTTTTGGATCCGTCTTTTATCGCCGATCATTTGAAGATTGCCCGCAGAGGCCGTTTGATACAGGGTTCCCGCGTGATTTTGACTGAGGATAAAACGCAGGATATTTTGGATGAAGGCGATTTGCCTGCTTTGTCTATGTTCAGCTCAGGGATAGAAAAACGGCTTTCCGCCCTGCGCTGCCGTTGTTTGGCCAAATTGGCAGGCCGAAAAGGCAACCGCAAACATAAAGGCATCAAAACCTGCAATATGGGCTTTTTCCGCAGCGATGCGCTTGCCGTCAATGGGTTTGACAATAGCTTTGTCGGTTGGGGCAGGGAAGACAGCGAATTTGTCGCCCGTTGCTATCATAACGGGATGAAACGCCATAATTTGAAATTTGCCGGCATTGCGTACCACCTCTGGCACAATGAGGCAGAACGCGATTCATTGCCGCAAAACGATGCCTTGTTGGAGGCAACCTTGTCGGAACGCAAAATCCGCTGTGTGCATGGCGTATCGGATTTTATAAAAGATGAAGAAGTAACCGGGAAATAGCCTTATCATCTTTTTAAACCATAGAGGCCGTCTGAAAATCTTCAGACGGCCTTTTTTGTGTTTTTAAAAACCTAGAGGTTAAATGAGAATATTATTTATTTGATATAGATCAGTATGTATAATTAGGTAAAGTATGGTTAGGGAAGAGGGTTTACTCTATAATCCAACCGTTTGTAATTTTATTTCGGCTAAGGCCGGATTTTGGGAATTGTTATGTCAACTATGTTTTTTATCCAGTTTGCCGTTGTGCTACTGTGTATCCTGATTGGTGCGCAGGTTGGCGGTATTGGTTTGGGCGTGCTCGGCGGTATCGGCTTGGCTGTATTGTCTTTTGGTTTCCATCTTCAGCCGACCAGCCCTCCGATTGATGTGATGCTGATGATTATGGCGGTAGTGTCTGCCGCCGCGGCCATGCAGGCCAGCGGCGGTTTGGACTATATGATTAAGATTGCCACGCGCGTGTTGCACCGCAATCCGAAATACATCACCTTTATCGCGCCGGCGGTAACTTACACCTTTACCGTATTGGCAGGTACGGGCCATGTGGCTTACTCGGTCTTGCCCGTGATTGCCGAAGTCAGCCGTCGCAATGGCATCCGTCCTTCCCGTCCGCTGACGATGGCGGTTATCGCTTCCCAATTTGCGATTGTCGCCAGCCCGATTGCCGCAGCCGTTGTTGCCTGCGTCACCATGCTTGAGCCGCAACACATCACGATGGCGGATGTGTTGAAAGTTACCGTTCCATCCACGATTTTGGGTATCGGTTTGGCTTGCGTGTTCGTAAACAAACTGGGCAAAGAATTGAAAGACGATCCGTATTATCAGGCTTTACTGAAAGACCCGAACTATGTGAAAGAATACATCGATGTGGAGGAACAACAAACCGATGTCGCCATTTCGCCGAAAGCCAAATTGTCGGTCGGTATTTTCTTGACTGCGGCATTGCTGGTGGTCGTGATGGGTGCGCTGCCAGAGCTGCGTCCGGCTTTTGAACACGATGGCGCGATCAAGCCTATGGGCATGGCGCATACGATTGAAATCGTGATGTTGTCTGCTTCTGCACTGATTATCTTGGCGTGTAAACCCAATGGCGATGCGATTACCCGAGGTTCGGTATTCCATGCCGGTATGCGTGCCGTGATTGCAGTATTTGGCGTGGCTTGGTTGGGCGATACCTTGATGAACGGCCACTTAACAGAAGTGGAATCGACCGTCAGCCATTTGGTTGAATCTGCACCATGGACCTTTGCCTTTGCCCTGTTTGTCTTGTCGGTATTGGTCAATAGTCAAGGCGCGACAGTGGCAACGCTATTTCCAATCGCCATCAAACTGGGTATTCCTGCGCCCATCATTATCGGCACATTTGTTGCGGTAAACGGCTATTTCTTCATTCCGAACTACGGTCCGATTATTGCCGCTATCGACTTTGATACAACCGGCTCGACCAAAATCGGCAAATTTATCTTCAACCACAGCTTCATGATTCCGGGCCTGTTGAGCATGGCATTTAGTCTGGCTTTCGGTTTGTTGTTGGTTCAACTGTATTATTGATAGGCTGAAAAATGAAGGCCGTCTGAAATTAAATTTCAGACGGCCTTTTTGATATTGTTATTCGAGAGCTTAATTGCAGTATTTATTGACGTCGTTTTGGTATTGTTTAATCAGGCTGTCGCGATTGGCCAAGCGTGCGCTTTCGGCGACTTGACGGTTGATTTTGGCGATTTTGCAGTTTTCCAGCTTGTTTTGGCGGTTTTGCTCTTCGATTTTTTTATTGCGCTCTTCGATTTGTTTGTTTTGTTCCGCAACCTGTTCGTTGGGCTGCTCGGCAACCGGTTCAGATGCCGCAACAGCAGGTGCAACGGCAGGTTTGACGTTGTGCGTACGGATGTTGACCACGCCGGAACGCTTCGGTTGCAGACGGTTTGGCGTATCGGAGTAGCTGTTGCCCGACGTGCCTTTCCAAGTGTAAACCTCGGCCGCGCCGGTCAGGGCGGCGGAAGAGAGAAGGGCTGCTGTCAGACAGGTTTTGAGTACGGAAGATTTCATGGGTTTCCCTTATGTAAATGATGTTCTCATGCGGCTTATTTTACTTGAAACTGCAATGCGTTGGCATATTTTTGTACCGCAGATCAAATCATGTAAAAAAATAACGTTAAAACGTGTATTGCCAATGTTAGCATCAAGCCGGTGTGATATAATGCCGTGCATCTTGCACAAACTGAAAGACCGAGCATCATGCGTATTGTAGAAAAAGCCTATACTTTCGACGACGTTTTGTTGGTTCCAGCGCACTCAAATGTGCTGCCTCGAGATGTCAAACTTCAAACCAAACTCACCCGCGATATCACGCTCAACCTCCCTCTACTTTCTGCTGCAATGGATACCGTTACCGAAGCGCGTCTGGCCATCTCTATGGCTCAAGAAGGCGGCATCGGCATTATCCATAAAAACATGACGCCGGAGTTGCAAGCGCGTGCCGTTTCCAAAGTGAAGCGCCATGAGAGCGGCGTGGTGAAAGATCCTGTTACCGTTGCGCCGACCGCATTGATCCGCGAGGTCTTGGAAATGCGTGCACAACGCAAACGCAAAATGTCCGGTCTGCCTGTTGTTGAAAACGGCAAAGTGGTCGGTATCGTGACTAACCGCGACCTGCGTTTTGAAAACCGTGTCGATCTGCCGGTTTCTGCCATCATGACCCCCCGCGACCGTTTGGTTACCGTTCCTGAAGGTACCAGCATCGACGAAGCCCGCGAAATCATGCATGCGCACAAAGTTGAGCGCGTTTTGGTGTTAAATGACCAAGACGAACTCAAAGGTCTGATTACAGTTAAAGATATTCTGAAAACAACCGAATTCCCTAATGCCAACAAAGATGCCGAAGGCCGCCTGCGCGTCGGTGCCGCGGTGGGTACCGGCGGCGATACCGAAGAGCGCGTCAAAGCATTGGTAGAAGCAGGCGTGGACGTGATTGTGGTTGATACTGCCCACGGTCATAGCCAAGGCGTTATCGATCGCGTGCGCTGGGTCAAAGAAACTTATCCGCACATTCAAGTCATCGGCGGCAACATCGCGACTGCCCAAGCCGCTTTGGATTTGGTGGCCGCCGGTGCGGATGCCGTTAAAGTCGGTATCGGCCCGGGTTCGATTTGTACCACCCGTATCGTGGCCGGCGTGGGCGTGCCTCAGCTGACTGCGATTCACAATGTTTCCGAAGCCTTGAAAGGTACAGGCGTTCCCCTGATTGCCGACGGCGGTATCCGCTTCTCCGGCGATATTGCCAAAGCTCTGGCAGCAGGTGCATACAGCGTCATGCTCGGCGGTATGTTTGCCGGTACGGAAGAAGCACCGGGCGAAATCGAACTTTACCAAGGTCGCTCTTACAAGTCTTACCGCGGCATGGGTTCATTGGGTGCGATGAGCCAAGGCTCTGCCGACCGCTACTTCCAAGACAAAACCGACAGCACAGACAAATATGTTCCTGAAGGCATTGAAGGTCGTGTACCTTACAAAGGCCCGATTGTGAACATCATCCACCAACTGACCGGCGGTCTGCGCTCCAGCATGGGTTACTTGGGTTGCGCCAATATTGCTGAAATGCACGAGAAAGCAGAATTTGTGGAAATCACTTCTGCCGGCATGAGCGAATCCCACGTTCACGACGTACAAATCACTAAAGAAGCGCCTAACTACCATCGTTAAATCACTATAAAAAGGTCGTCTGAAAATATTTCAGACGGCCTTTCTGTTTTTATAAGGTTTTAAAAATGAAGAGAATATTGCTTGCCGCCGTTTGGCCTCGTGTTTCAGGTTGGGTATTTGCAGAATTTACCGAATAATTGGGAAGACGAACGCTTCATGTGCTGAAATGACATGTATCAACTAGTACGTTCTGATCAGGGCGATTAAACCAAGTTTCAGACGGCCTTTTAAAAATCGTATTACAATAAGCCAAAATTAAAAACACATTCCATTATGTCCAAAAAAATCCTGATTATTACCCCAAGCTGGATTGGCGACTGCGTCATGACCCAACCGCTTTATCGCCATTTGCATGAGCTGTATCCCGGCTGCACCATTGATGCCTTTGCGCCCAAATGGTCGATGGCTGTATTTGAGCGTATGCCTGAAATCAACCGTGTGATGGAAAACCCGTTTGGACATGGTGCGTTGGAATTGAAAAAACGCTGGCGTATCGGTCGCGAATTGGGAAAAGAAGGCTATGATCAAGTGATTGTTTTGCCCGGTTCGCTCAAATCCGCCATCATTGCCTTGGCTACGGGCATTAAGCAGCGTACGGGCTACGTCGGCGAGTCGCGCTATTTTTTGCTGAACGATATCCGTAAGTTGGATAAGGCCGCGTTGCCTCTGATGGTTGACCGCTATACTGCGCTGGCGCATCCGACCCAAGCGGATTTTAACGGGCATTCCGATAATCCGTGTTTCACGATTGATCCTGAAAGCCGTCAAGCCGCTTTGTCAAAACATGGTTTGGCGACGGATAAACCGATTTTGGCATTTTGTCCCGGTGCGGAATATGGCCCGGCCAAGCGTTGGCCTGAGCGTCATTTTGCCGAACTTGGCCGCCGCTATTTGGCTGAAGGTTGGCAGGTTTGGCTGTTTGGTTCGCAAAAAGATTTCGATATTGCAGATGAAATCAACCGACTTTCAGACGGCCTGTGTACCAATCTTTGCGGCAAAACCAATCTTCCTGAAGCCATTGATCTGTTGTCTTGCGCCGATACGGTCGTGTGCAACGACAGCGGTCTGATGCATCTTGCGGCCGCGCTTGATCGGAAATTGGTTGCGGTTTACGGCTCATCCAGCCCTGACCATACGCCGCCTCTAAGCCAAAAGGCAAAAATCGTCAGCTTGAATTTGGATTGTTCGCCATGTTTTAAACGCGAATGTCCGTTAGGGCATACGGATTGTTTGAACAAGCTGACGCCGGATATGGTGCAAAAAGCAGCGGAAGAGCTGGCTCGTTCGGCGTAATCCAATAAAGCTTAGATGGAAAGTAGTAAAGGGCAGATTTGAGTCTGCCTTTTGATTTTTCATTTCTTTGATTTCTTAACGAAAGGCCGTCTGAAAATTATATTTCAGACGGCCTTTTTTGGTTTCAATATATCCGATTATTTTTGATGCAGATTGTAAACGTATTCGACTTCTTCGCGGCTGCCCATGAATACGGCAACACGTTGGTGCAGGCCGGTAGGTTGGATGTCGAGCATGGCTTCGATGGCGTTGTTTGATGCGCCGCCGGCTTGTTCCATAAGCAGGCTCATCGGGTTGGCTTCGTACATCAGGCGCAGTTTGCCCGGTTTGGATGGGTCGCGTTTGTCTTGCGGATACATGAATACGCCGCCGCGCATCAGGATGCGGTGGATTTCGGCAACCATGCTGGCTACCCAGCGCATATTGTAGTTTTTGCCGCGTACGCCGGTTTCGCCTGCCAGCAATTCGTCAATGTATTGTTGAACAGGGGCGAACCAATGTCTTTGGTTGGACATATTGATGGCGAATTCTTTAGTAGACTCGGGAACGCGCGGATTTTCTTTGGTCAGCAGGAATTGGTTGGCATCGTCCAGAGTGAAGACGAACACGCCGTGACCGACAGTCAGTACCAGTTGTGTTTGCGGACCGTATAAAACATAACCTGCGGCCACTTGGTCGCGGCCTTTTTGCAGGAAGGACTCGGTAGTTAATGCGCCTTCTGGTTTCGCCAAGATGGAGAAGATGGTGCCGACGGAGATGTTGACGTCGATATTGGAAGAGCCGTCCAACGGGTCAAACAATACCAAATAGCCGCCGTTTTCGTGTGTGGCGACATAGGTGTCTTCTTCTTCGCTGGCAAGGCCTGCGATGTTGGCATTGGCTTTTAAAACATCAATCATGATGTTGTTGGCAATGACGTCAAGTTTCTTTTGGTCTTCGCCTTGGATGTTGCCGGTACCTGCCATGCCCAAAACGCCGGAAAGCGCGCCGAGGCGGACTTTGGCGTTGATGTCCAAACAGGCGGCGGCTACGGATTCCAGTACGCTGGCCAGCTCTTGCGGCAGTTTGTGTTCGGGCAGGTGTTGGGCTAAGAATTGGTTCAGTGTCTTCATGGTTTCACTCTTTTCCTAAGTTTGAATCGAATATTTTTCAATTTCAGGCCGTCTGAAAACGGCGTGTTCATTTGGTTTTGCTCTCGGCCATGCCTAAAACTTCTTTAGTGCAGGCGATGCTGGTGTCTTTGATGCGTTTTTTCAGCTCGTCGCTGATGGAGTCGCTGCCGCCCAAAAGCGATGTCGCTTCTTCAGGATTGATTTGGTCGACTGTTTTTTCGCCGATGCAGCGGCAGATTTTTTCAGTGGTCGCGGAATCAAACGGGCTTTTTCCGGAGGCTTTTTCTACGCAGGCTTCGGTTGCCGAGCGGACAAATTCGGTGCGGAAACTTTGGGTAAATTCTTCTTTAAATTCGTTTTTTGCTGATTCGCTGCACGCGCAGAGCAGGAGTGTGCAGGCTAGGGGTGTGCGTATATTCATGAGTGGACGGCCGTTAATTGTTATGTTGTGAATTGTAGTGGAAAAAGGCTTAAGTATAAAGGGTTAAGGCCGTCTGAACAGGTATGGCGGCAAAATCAAAGCGTTTGGGTATACGTTCAGACGGCAGTGTTTATTTCGTTTTGCTTTCCAATACATAATGCGCGCCGACATCTTGCGCCAAAATTTTGGCAAGTTCGGGCAGATTGTTTTGCAACTGTTCGGCAAGCATATAGGGCGGGTTGATGACGAACATGCCGCTGCCGTGCATACCGAAGCCGTCGCTGCGCGGCGTATGGACATGAAGCTCGGCGTGCAGATAATTGTCGGGAGCGATTTTTTTGAGTTCGTCCGGAAGTTTGCGGCTTTCTTCGCGGCTCAAGCAGGGATACCAAACCATGTAGCAGCCGGTTTCAAAGCGTTTTAAAGCATCTTTCAAGACTTGGACGACACGGCGGTAGTCTTGTTTTTCTTCGTAGGGCGGATCAATCAAGACGGCGGCGCGGCGCGGCGGAGGAGGCAGAAGTGAAATCAAACCTTGATAACCGTCCGCTTGGCTGACCTGCACTTTACGCGCAGGGCGAACTTCGCGCATATTGTTTTGTAAATGGACAAAATCGGCAGGGTGCAGCTCAAAGAGGCGCATTTTGTCGCTGTCGCGCGTGAGCGCCTGTGCTAGCCAAGGCGAGCCGCAGTAAAGGTTGTCTTGCGGCAGTATTTGTTTCAGACGGCCCACAAATTCGGCCAATTCGGCAGGCAGCTTGTCAGCTTGTTCCAAGAGCACAAAGCCTTGTTTGTATTCGCCGACTTTTTGCGCTTCATCGCCGCTCAAATCATACAAACCGGCACCGCTGTGCGTATCGATATACCAATAGGGCTTGTCTTTGCGGTTGAAATATTCGAGGACGAGGAAGAGGGTAAAGTGCTTGAGCATATCGGCATGGTTGCCGGCATGGAAGGCGTGGCGGTAGCTGAGCATGATCGGGCTGCGGAAATAAAAATTCGATTATACCCCAAACCATCGCCATCACCGCTTTCAGACGGCCTTTGTGCCTGGAAAATGCTACAATATCCGCCTTATCGTACCATCGGAAAGAAGACATCATGTTTACAGGCATCGTACAAGGTATGGGCAAAATTACAGACATCGCCCAACCTTCGCCCGACTTTCGTACCCACACAGTTGAGCTGCCCCCCGAAATCGCCGACAATCTGCAAACCGGCGCCTCTGTCGCCAACAATGGTTGCTGCCTGACCATTACCCGAATCGACGGCAACAAAGTCAGCTTTGATTTGATGGACGAGACCTTACGTAAAACCAATCTCGGCAGCTTGAAAGTCGGCGACAGTGTCAATTTGGAACGCGCGGCGCGGTTTGGCGATGAAATCGGCGGCCATGTAATGAGCGGCCATGTGATGGCGGTTACCCGAATTTCCCGAATTGAATCAAGCGAGTTCAACCGTACAGTTTGGTTTGAGCTGCCGGAAAACCTCAAGCCCTACATCCTGACCAAAGGCTTTGTCGGTTTGGACGGTTGCAGCCTGACCATAGGTGAAATCAGCGACAGCGAATTTTGCGTACACCTGATTCCGGAGACTTTGGAGCGCACCCTGTTTGGCAGCCGCAAAGAAGGCGACCTCATTAATATTGAAATCGATCCGCAAACCCAAGCCGTTGTCGATACCGTGATGCGAGTATTGGCGCAAAAGGCCGTCTGAAAAAAAGAAAGCCGAAATGAAATTATCCAATTTTTTGAAAAAAGCAAATTCCGTTTTAAACCGTCTGGATTTAATCCTGCCTGACGAAGCCGGTAAAACCGACTGGCGCGCTTTGGCCTACCGTTGGCACAGCGTGGGCAAAAAAGGCATTTTGGAAAGCCTGCCACGTCCGCATACGTTTCCTTTGAGCAGATTGGCGGCAGTCGGTTCGCAAACCGACAGGCTGAAACGCAATACCGAGCAATTTTTGGCAGGCCGTCCGGCAAATAATGTCTTGATGACCGGCGCACGCGGTACGGGCAAATCTTCCTTGGTTAAAGCGTTGTTACACGAATACGCCGAGCGCGGCCTGCGACTGATTGAGGTGGATAAAAGCGATTTGATCAGCTTACCGGCTTTGTTGACGCTGTTGTCTGAGCGTCCCGAGAAATTTATCGTTTTCTGCGATGATTTGTCGTTTGAAACCGGTGATGAGACCTATAAAGCCTTGAAAACTGCTTTAGACGGCGGACTGTCGCAACGTTGCACCAATGTTTTGGTTTATGCCACTTCCAACCGCCGTCATTTAATTCCTGAATACATGGATGAAAACGGCGGTACTACGGGCACTCGCGGCGAAATTCATCAGAAAGAGGCCGTCGAGGAGAAAATCTCCCTTTCCGACCGCTTCGGTTTGTGGCTGAGTTTTTATCCTTTCGATCAAAACGATTATTTGACCGCCGTAGCCAACTGGTTGGAAGATTTCAATGTTCCTTTTGATGACACGGCACGCCAAGCCGCGTTGCAATGGGCGCAAATGCGCGGCAGCCGTTCAGGCCGTTCGGCATGGCAGTTTGCCTGCGACTGGGCAGGTCGGTTGCCGGAAGAAAGAGTGCTGGATTAAGGCGAAAAAAGCAAAGGCCGTCTGAATATGGTTTCAGACGGCCTTTTTGTATTTTTATTTATCCATCAGCGCAAGCATGAAGACAACCATTGCTGGCGTTGGCGCGGATTGAGCAGATGGTAGAGGCGGTATTGGATTTCCATTTCATCTACCGCATAGTCCATGCTGGAGAGGTAGCGGTTTTCAACATAATCGCGGGCGGCGTTTGAGTCGAATGAGTCGCCGGAGAGGATTTTGATGATGGTTTGACGGCGGTTGCGGTCGGAGCGTACAGTTTTACGGTAGGCTTTATCGTTGATTTGTTTGAAATCGGTACGCAGGCGGCGCAGGGCGGCGTGTTGGTCGGCGGATAAATTGAGCTGTCGGATGTCGCAATTCGGGTGAAAGTCGTCCAAAGTGGCCAGAAACGGACCGGCATGTGCAGGCAGACTGGAACAGAGTAGGGCAAGTGCTAAGAAAATAAAAGTCGGATAGCGGGAAAGTGCAACAGACACGGTGTTTTCCTAATGTTTCATCAGGTTTGGAAATATAACCGATAAGCGTGTGAAAGGCAGTATCAATGCAGTTAACTTTTGTTAATGATGTTAGATTTTTTTGAATGTGTATGTAATCTAATAATTTATTTTCAAAGCCTTACTATGTGATTATAAGTTTCATTAATGTATATGAAATGTAAATTCACAAAAATGACGGCAGAGACGTTGTCGGCGGCATACAACATAGGGTTAAAAATGCGATAATGACAAAGGAACACACTTTAGGAGAATAAACATGACCGACTACCGTATTGCCCCCAGTATTTTGTCTGCCGATTTTGCCCGTTTGGGCGAAGAGGTTGCCGAAGTTATCCGCGCGGGTGCGGATTTGATTCATTTTGACGTGATGGACAATCATTATGTGCCGAATCTGACTTTCGGCCCTATGGTTTGTGCGGCTTTGAAACCGTATGCAACCGTGCCGGTCGATGTGCATTTGATGGTTGAGCCGGTGGACGATTTGATTCATGCGTTTGCCAAATCCGGTGCCAATATCATTACCTTTCATCCCGAAGCCAGCCGCCATGTCGACCGCAGCTTGGGTTTGATTAAAGAATACGGCTGTCAGGCAGGCTTGGTATTGAATCCTGCTACGCCGGTTAATATTCTGGAAAACGTTTTGGACAAACTGGATATGGTGTTGCTGATGTCGGTCAACCCGGGCTTTGGCGGGCAAAGCTTTATCCCGAATACGCTGATGAAAATCCGCAAAGTGCGCGAGATGTTGGACGAGTATGAACGGCAAAGCGGCCGCCATATCGCATTGGAAGTCGATGGCGGCGTGAAGACAGACAATATTGCTGAAATTGCGGCGGCGGGTGCGGATACGTTTGTCGCCGGTTCGGCAATTTTTGGCAAACCGGATTACAAAGCCGTTATCGATGAAATGCGTCAACAGTTGGCGCAAGTCGGATAACTAAGCCGGGATATTCTTGTTTTTTCAAACTTTGAAATAGCAATATTGAATATTAAAGGCCGTCTGAAATGATTTTCAGACGGCCTTTTGTTTTAGCCTAAACCCTTACAGCGGCCATTTCAATGCAGGATTGCTTTCAATGACTGCTTTGAATTGGTTTTGAATACGCTCAATCGCTTCTTGCGTATCCGCTTCAAAACGCAATACCAAAATCGGCGTGGTATTGGAAGCACGCATCAGGCCGAAGCCGTCAGGGAATTCAACGCGCAAGCCGTCGATGGTGATGATTTCGGTCGCACCTTCAAACTTGGCATTGGCAGCCAGCTCTTCAATCACTTTGTGCCCGTTGCTGCCTTCCGGCAGGTCGATGTTGAGTTCCGGAGTAGAAATGCTTTGCGGTAGCTTGTTCAACACTTCGGACGGATTGTCGAAGGCAGACAGGATTTCCAAGAGGCGTGCGCCGGCATACATACCGTCATCGAAGCCGAACCAGCGTTCTTTAAAGAAAACGTGACCGCTCATTTCGCCGGCAACCAGTGCGCCGGTTTTTTTCATGGTGGATTTGATGAAGCTGTGGCCGGTTTTTTCCATCACAGGATCGCCGCCGTGTTCTTTAATCCAAGGTGCGAGCAGGCGGGTGGATTTGACGTCGAAAATCACTTTGGCTTTAGGATTGCGGCTCAACACGTCTTGCGCGAAAAGCATCAGTTGGCGGTCTGGATAGATGATGTTGCCGTCTTTGGTGACCACGCCCAAGCGGTCGGCATCGCCGTCAAATGCCAAGCCGATTTCAGCATTGCCGTTTTTGAGCTCGACGATGAGGTCTTGCAGGTTTTTCGGTTTGGACGGATCAGGGTGGTGATTAGGGAAATTGCCGTCCACTTCGCAGAAAAGTTCGGTCACTTCGTTGCCCAAACCTTTGTAGAGTTTGCCTGCAAATGCGCCGCCGACACCGTTGCCCGCGTCAATCACGATTTTCATCGGGCGTTTGAGCTTGATGTGGCCGACGATGTTGTTGTGGTATTCGCCGGAGATGTCTTTTTCGGTTACGCTGCCTTGTTTGTCGGCAGCAACAAAACCGTCTTTTTCAACAATAGCTAAAAGTTCTTGAATGGCTTCGCCTGCGAGCGTGTCGCCACCCAGCATCATTTTGAAACCATTGTAATCAGGCGGATTGTGGCTGCCGGTAATCATTACGCCGCTGCCGCCGCATTCGTTGATGGCTGCGAAGTAGAGCATAGGGGTGGCAACCATGCCGACGTTGAGGACGTCGATGCCGCTGTCTGTAAAACCGCGTTGAATTTGTGCCATCAGGCCGGGACCGCTCAAACGGCCGTCGCGACCGAGTGCGATGCGGGTAATGCCTTTTTCGGAGGCTTTGGTGGCAATGGCTTTGCCGATTAAGTAGGCAGCTTCGTCGGTCAGGGTTTTACCGACGATGCCCCGGATGTCGTAGGCTTTGAAAATGTCGCGGGCGATATTTGCCATGTGGATTTCCTTTGAATTTAAGGGAAAATAATAGGCGTTATTTTAACACGGCTAAAAGGCCGTCTGAAAAATTCAGACGGCCTTTTGTCGTTACATCAAAGAACAGTGTTGCTTGGACGAATCAATTGTTGAAAGTGTTGCACTGGTTGATGTCGCCGCTTTCCAAACCGCGCTTGAGCCAAGTCATGCGTTCTTCGGACGAGCCGTGGGTAAAGCTGTCGGGAACGACGTAGCCCTGAGCCTGTTTCTGCAAGCGGTCATCGCCGACGGATTCGGCGGCAAGCATGGCTTTTTGAATGTCTTCGGCTTTGAAGATATTTTTGTTGACGGCGTAGTGTCCCCAAATGCCGGCGAAACAGTCGGCCTGCAATTCGAGTTTGACGGAAAGGGCATTGGCCTCTTTTTTGCCGACTTGCTGTTGCATTTTGTGGACTTTAGGCAGAATGCCGAGCAGGTTTTGAACGTGATGGCCGACTTCATGAGCAATAACGTAGGCAAACGCGGCATCGCTGGCGGATTCGAGCTTGGTGCGCATGTCTTCGTAGAAACTCAAATCCAAATAAACTCTTTGGTCGCCCGGACAGTAAAACGGGCCCATGGCAGATTGGCCCGTACCGCAGGCGGTGGACGTACTGCCTTCATACAACACCATGGTTGTCGGTGTGTAGTGTTGGCCGTGTTGCTGGAAATATTTACTCCATGCTTTTTCGGTATCAGCAAGGACGACACGGGACAGTTCTTTTAATTCGGCTTCTTGTTGGCTGTCGAGTCGGGAAGCTTGCTGGGTAGGAATGCCCATCGAAGATGAGCCGCCAACCAAACCGCTCAAATCCACGCCGTAATATGCGCCGATCAAAACCACGATAATGCCGAGTATGCCCGGCGTTTTGCCGCCACCGCCGCCGCCACGGCTTCCGCGGCGATCTTCGACGTTTTGGCTTTGTTCACGACCTTTCCAATCCATAATGCGTATCCTGTGTAGTTTTCATGCGGCGGATTATACTATGGAATGTCAAATGTGTTTGATCGAATTGTGAATATTGCTTGAGGCCGTCTGAAAATGCGGCATCGGGAAAGTGAAAACGGCAGTATCTTTCAGACGGCCTTGGTGTTTGTTAGAATGAACAAACCTACTATTGGGAGATATAAGATGAAAGTCAGCAGTAAAGCTATTGTCAACGGCGAATTTGAAGACAAATACGGCAAGCGCGGCAGCCAGTTCAGCCCGAGCGGTATGCCTTCTTATTCGATTCCTTTTGAGATTGAAGATGCGCCTGAAGGAACAAAATCGTTTGCCGTGGTGTTGGAAGACAAAGATGCCATTTCAGCATCCGGCTTCGTATGGACGCATTGGTTGATTTCGGATTTGAAACGCACTTCCGTGGCAGAAAATGAAAGTATTTCTGCAACAGATTTCACACAGGGCGCGAACACTTGGGCGAGCGCGTTGGGTAAATTTGAAATCGAAGAGGCTTCTTTTTACGGCGGTATGGCGCCACCGAACAACCGCCATCGTTATGAATTGATTGTGTACGCGCTGGACACCGTTTTGGATTTACCGCGCGGTTTCCGCTTTAATGAGCTACATTTTGCCATGCAGGGTCATGTGTTAGATTCGGCATGCATGGTCGGTACTTATGATGTGTGACGGTATGCGTCATTATTGAAAAACAGCCTGTCCGTTTTTAATTCGGACAGGCTGTTTTTATGGGAAATCAAATCAATTAAACCACTTCGGCTTTAGTGATGATGACAGGTTCGCTTGGTACGTCGTCGTGGTAGCCGTGACGTTTGGTAGAAACGCCTTCGATAGCATCGACAACGTCAAAACCGTCAACGACTTTACCGAATACGGCATAGCCCCAGTCTTGGACTACGGTTTTGCCGTACAGCTCTTTAGAACGGAAGTTCAGGAAAGCGTTGTCGGCAGTGTTGATGAAGAATTGCGCGCTGGCAGAGTGCGGATCGGAAGTACGCGCCATGGCGATGGTGTATTTTTCGTTAGGCAAACCGTTGGACGCTTCGTTTTGAATCGGATCGCGGGTTTCTTTTTCGTTCATGTTTTCATCCATGCCGCCGCCTTGAATCATAAAGCCTTTGATGACGCGGTGGAAGATTACGCCGTCGTAGAAGCCGTCTTTAACGTATTGCTCGAAGTTTTTAGCAGTAACGGGGGCTTTGTCGAAATCGAGTTCGATTTTGATGTCGCCTTTGTTGGTGTGCAGGATAATCATGGGTTTCCTTTCGTTAGAATCTGGTTTTGAATCATTCGTTAAATTGTGTCTGAACGACAAACTTCAAGGCCGTCTGAAAAATATTCTTTCAGACGGCCTGGGATATGGTTTTACGGGTTTATGGCATCAGGACGAAATAAGCCCACAGCGCAACCAATACGATACAGAGGACGTTCAGCAATAAGCCGACGTTCATCATTTCGCGTTGCTTAATCAAGCCTGTACCGAACACAATCGCGTTAGGCGGCGTGGCAACCGGCAACATGAAGGCACAAGATGCACCAATGCCGATGACGAATACCAAAACTTGTTCTGGCAAACCCATTTGCGCGGCGATGCTGGCGAAAATAGGTACAAGCAAGGCGGCGGAAGCCGTGTTACTGGTGAACTCGGTCAGGAAGATGATGAAGGCGGCAACCACGAAAATTACCAGCAATGCAGGAGAATGGGAGAACGTGGAAGCAACTTGCTGACCCAGAGCTTCAGATGCGCCGGAAGATTGCAGCAATGCGCTCAGGCTGATACCGCCACCGAAGAGCATCAATACACCCCAGTCGGTATTGCGGGCAACTTCTTTCCATTGCGCCACGCCAAATACAACGACGGCAACGGCGGCAATCAGGGCGATAACGGTATCAGGGTTGGAAATACCAAATGCGGCTTTGATTTTGGAGCTGAATACCCAAGCGATGGCGGCTGCCAAGAAAATCAACAGCGCGATAACGCGGTGCAAAGTCCAAGGGATAGATTCGGCTTTAACTTCCACGCGCTCGTTCAAATTAGGTTTGAGGATGACGTACATAGAGAACAGCATCAGCGGCAGAATCAACAGCATCATCGGCAGGCCGAGCTTCATCCAGCCGACGAAGTCCAAGTTCAGCGCTTTGGCGGCAATCATGTTCGGCGGAGAACCGACCACGGTACCCAAGCCGCCGATACTGGCACAGTAGGCGATGCCGAGCAGGACGAAAACGTAGGTTTTGCGTTCTTTTTCTTGGTCGAGGTGGCTCATCATACCCATTGCCAAAGGCAGCATCATCGCGGCAGTCGCAGTGTTACTGATCCACATAGACAGGAAGGCGGTAACGGCAAACAGCATCAACACGGCAACTTTCATATTGCCGCGGGACAGGCGCAACAGGCTGACGGCGATTTTACGGTCGAGACGTTGCATGTGCAGGGCGGTTGCAAGTGCGAAGCCGCCGAAGAAGATGTAAATCGTCGGGTCGGAGAAACCTGCCATCGCTTTTTTGATGTCCATATCCGGGAAGCCGAGTACAACGGCAAGGATAGGGATCATCAGCGCGGTAACGGTAATGTGTACGGCTTCGGTAAACCAAAGTGCCGCAACGAAAATCAACAGCGCGATACCTTTGTTGGCATCGGGGCTGTAGGGAAGGATGTAATAAATGCCGAAGCAGACAACAGCAGAGATAATGGTCGTCAGCAGTCCTTTAAAGTCGGTAATCGGCTTCTGCGCACTAAGAAGCTCGACGTTCTCAGGATGCTGAGTCTTATCCTTGGCGTTTAAGTCCATGATGTATTCCTCTGAAACATGATTGGTTTTTCTTTTCAGCCGTACGTTCAGACGGCCTAATAGGCGACAGTATATTTGTAATTTGATGTAGTGTAAACAAATTGTAAATTGTTTTTTAGAAATGAAATGAAAACCGGATAAGCAGCAAGAAAACTGCTTATCCGGCGGAATGAAGATCCATCGTGGGTTAATAAGAATCAGGACAAATCGGTAAAACTGCCAAAATTACGGCCGGGTCAGTAATACCATCCTGATTTATATGGATTTAAACATTTTGCGTCAGATTGTCTTGTTCCTTAAACAACAAACCGCAAACGGCCAGACCTGCCGCCGCCAGCAAGGCTCCGGCAATGCCGATATTGGAAAGGCCGAACCAGACGGTCACATAATGTCCCAAAAGCGCACCACCGCCGATACCGACATTGTACAAACCTGAATAAATCGAGTTGGCCACATCTGTCGCATCGGAAGCAAACGACAATACTTTTGAGACCATGCCCAAGCTGACGATGACGATGGCCACGCCCCAAATAAACACCAGCGCGTACACCGCATAAGGGAAAGCGGCAAACGGCAGAAGCAGCAGGGCGGATAGCAGGATGACCGCCACCGCGCCGAGCATAAACAAACGTTGCGCTTTGGCAAACCATTTGCCGAATAGATAAGATGCGGCAAATCCTGCCAAACCGTACAGGCTTAAGACTATTGTTACTTGTTCTGCCTTAAATCCGCCAACTTGCAACACAAAAGGCTCGATATAGCTGTATGCCGTGAAATGTGCCGTAATAATCAACACCGTCATTGCATAGAGCAGCATCAGGTTGCGGCGTTTGAACAAACTCGGCAGACTGCTTAAAGAGCCGGTATTTTGGCTTGGTAAAGCAGGCAGGTTTTTGGCCAACACCAGCATTACGCCGGCAGCACAGACCCCGATCAGCAGGAAGCTGAGCTGCCAGCCGAAGTATTGCCCGACCACGCGCCCCAGCGGAATACCCAAAACCATCGCCAAAACCGTACCCGTACTGAGCAAGCCCAGAGCCTGATTGGTTTTGCCCGTGGGCGCAAGCCGTACCGCCAAAGAAGCCGTAATCGACCAAAAGACCGCGTGTGTCAGCGCAATCCCGATACGGCTGACCAAGAGGATGTTGAAGTTCCAAGAAAAGAACGACAGCGCGTGAAACAGCGCAAACAGTGCAAACAGCATCAGCAATAATTTGCGCCGTTCGATGTTTTTCGTCATCAGCATCAGCGGCAGCGATAGGAGCGCAACAATCCATGCATACACCGTAATCATCATGCCCACTTCCGTTGCCGGTTTGCCAAAGCTCTGACCGATGTCGCTCAAAAGCGCAATCGGAATGTATTCGGTGGTATTGAAAATAAATGCACCCACCGCCAGCGCGCATACGCTAACCCATTGTTTGAATGTTGAAGTCATTATTATGTCCGTTTGATGAAGCAAAGGGCGTTATTGTACGCCTATCTGCATTTTTCAGACGGCCTTAATGAAGAATTTGCAAGCTGTTTGTGTAAGGAGTAAAGTATTTGGCAACCATATTTGTGTGAATGAAAGGAAATACAAATGCAAACTGTTACCCTCAATATCGACGGCATGACCTGCGGCGGCTGCGTGAAAAGCGTAACCCGTCTTTTGGAAGGCGTAGAAGGCGTGGAAAAAGCAGAAGTCAGCTTGGAAAACAAAAATGCAGTGATTACTTTTGATGAAAGCAAGACAGATACCGATGCGCTGATTGATGCCGTAGAAGACGGCGGATACGATGTGGCTTTGTAACCGATAAGCGTATTTTGAAAAGGCCGTCTGAAACGCTTCAGACGGCCTCTGTCTCTTGATAACTTACTTTTTGCCATTATTTGGATTACACCGCCACACGGGTAAACAAAAGTTTTCGCGCATATCTGAAGCAAAGCGGCGGCAAGTGGCTGCCGTATTACGACGAGGCCTGTACCAAACCGTTAGCGGCCGACTAAGGCTACCTGAAACTTTTCAGGTAGCCTGTTTCTATTCTGCCCAAGCCGCCTAACTCTCCTCCAGCCCGGCCAAAATCGAACAATCCGGGAAGTCGTCTCCCGCGCAGGCATCGTGCCAACGTTGCAGCTCGGCCACCATGCCCTGCAAGCGTTCGATTTTGGCTTCCAGCTCGGCGATGTGCCGCGCGGTGAGCGTTTTCACTTCGCGGCTGGTACGCTGCGGGTTGTGTTGCAGGCTCAAAAGCTGCCCGATCTGCGGCAGCGAAAAGCCCACTTCCCGCGCATGGCGGATAAAGCGCAGCCGGACAAGGTCGGCCTGTCCGTAGCGGCGGTAGCCCGCTTCGCTGCGCGCGGCTGGGGCGATTAGGCCGTGCTTTTCGTAGTCGCGGATTTGTTTGGCGGAAAGGCCGCTCTCGGCCGCGGCCTGGCTGATGTTCATCATGATGCTTGACCTTTACTTCGGGTAAAGCTTTATAGTGGCGGCACTTAGCGGGAAAGCAAGAGCAGACCCATCATTTCAGGTTACCTGAAAGCTTTGGCTGCAACGGGCTTTAAAACCTCAGCCTCATTCCAACAGAAAGGAAACCCTATGCAAACCATCACATTAAACATCGAAGGCATGACCTGCGGCGGCTGCGTGAAAAGCGTTACCAGCATCATCGAAGGCGTAAACGGCGTGGACAAGGCCGAAGTGAGCCTGGAAAACAAGAATGCCGTCGTGGAATTCGACCCCGCCCAAACCAACCCCGCCGCGCTGATAGAAGCGGTGGAAGACGGCGGCTTTGATGCGGCTTTGTAAATCGAATCGCAACAAATCGACTGCAACACCCCAAAGGCTACCTGAAAACCCTGCTCCGCTTTTTTCAGGTAGCCCAACCACATTCAGAAGGAAGAAACCATGCAACAAAAAGTCCGTTTCCAAATCGAAGGCATGACCTGTCAGGCCTGCGCTTCGCGTATTGAAAAAGTGTTGAACAAAAAAGATTTTGTCGAATCGGCAGGGGTGAACTTTGCCAGCGAGGAAGCGCAGGTTACGTTTGATGACAGCAAAACTTCCGCTGCCGACATTGCCAAAATCATTGAGAAAACCGGTTACGGCGCGAAGGAAAAAACGGAAGACGCGCTGCCGCAGCCCGAAGAAACAGCGCATGTAAGCTGGAGGCTGTGGCTTTTGCTGGTCATCAATATTCCGTTCTTAATCGGCATGGCAGGCATGATGATCGGGCGGCACGATTGGATGATTCCGCCGATGTGGCAATTTGTGCTGGCAAGCATAGTGCAACTTTGGCTGGCCATCCCGTTTTACAAAAGCGCGTGGGCGAGCATTAAAGGCGGGCTAGCGAATATGGATGTGCTGGTTACCATCGGTACAGTGTCGATTTATCTGTATTCTGTCTATATGCTGTTTTTCAGTCCGCATGCGGCGCACGGCATGGCGCATGTGTATTTTGAAGCAGGCGTGATGGTGATTGGTTTTGTGTCGCTGGGCAAATTTTTGGAACACCGCACCAAAAAATCCAGCTTGAACAGCTTGGGCTTGCTGCTCAAACTCACGCCGACCCAAGTCAATGTACAACGCAACGGCGAATGGCAACAGCTTCCCATCGACCAAGTGCAAATCGGCGACCTTATCCGCGCCAATCACGGCGAACGCATTGCCGCCGACGGCATTATTGAAAGCGGCAGCGGTTGGGCGGACGAGAGCCACCTTACCGGCGAATCCAATCCCGAAGAGAAAAAGGCAGGCGGCAAAGTGTTGGCAGGCGCGCTGATGACCGAAGGCAGCGTGGTGTACCGCGCCACGCAGCTCGGCAGCCAAACCCTGCTCGGCGACATGATGAATGCGCTCTCTGAAGCACAAGGCAGTAAAGCACCGATTGCGCGCGTAGCCGATAAAGCAGCGGCGGTGTTTGTGCCAACTGTTGTGGGCATTGCGCTTTTGACTTTTATCATTACTTGGCTGATTAAAGGAGATTGGACGGTTGCGCTGATGCACGCCGTTGCCGTTTTGGTGATTGCCTGCCCGTGCGCGCTTGGTCTGGCAACCCCTGCCGCGATTATGGTCGGCATGGGCAAAGCGGTGAAACACGGTATTTGGTTCAAAGACGCGGCGGCGATGGAAGAAGCCGCCCACGTCGATGCCGTCGTATTGGACAAAACCGGCACGCTGACCGAAGGCAGACCGCAGGTTGCCGCCGTTTATTGCGTACCCGACAGCGGCTTTGACGAAGACGCTTTGTACCGCATCGCCGCCGCCGTCGAACAAAACGCCGCCCACCCGCTCGCCCGCGCCATCGTTTCCGCCGCCCAAGCGCGCGGTTTGGACATTCCCGCCGCACAAAACGCGCAAACCGTTGTCGGCGCAGGCATTACCGCCGAAGTGGAAGGCGTGGGTTTGGTGAAAGCAGGCAAAGCCGAATTTGCCGAATTGACCTTGCCGAAGTTTTCAGACGGCGTTTGGGACATTGCAAGCATTGTTGCAGTCTCGGTCGATAACAAACCTATCGGCGCATTCGCACTTGCCGACGCGTTGAAAGCCGATACCGCTGAAGCCATAGGCCGTCTGAAAAAACACAATATCGATGTCTATATTATGAGCGGCGACAACCAAGGCACGGTCGAATATGTCGCCAAACAACTGGGCATCGCACACGCCTTCGGCAATATGAGTCCGCGCGACAAAGCCGCCGAAGTGCAGAAACTCAAAGCCGCCGGCAAAACCGTGGCGATGGTCGGCGACGGCATCAACGACGCGCCCGCGCTCGCCGCCGCCAACGTCAGCTTCGCCATGAAAGGCGGTGCGGACGTTGCCGAACACACCGCATCCGCCACACTGATGCAGCATTCGGTCAACCAGCTCGCCGATGCCCTGCTGGTGTCGCAGGCAACTTTGAAAAACATCAAGCAAAACCTGTTTTTCGCCTTCTTCTACAATATCTTGGGCATTCCGCTCGCCGCACTCGGCTTTTTAAACCCCGTCATCGCAGGCGCGGCAATGGCGGCAAGCTCGGTTTCGGTATTGGGTAATGCCTTGCGCCTGAAACGGGTGAATATTGAGTGATAATATAAAGGCCGTCTGAAGACTGTTTTTTCAGACGGCCTGTCATCAAATATTTTTGGAGAAATAATCAGATGAAAACACTTCGTTTATTGTTTGGTTTAGCATTGGTTGCTACTGGGTTTAGCGTGCAGGCTGGGGATTACAGCGAGAAGCAGCACGATAAGCTGATACGGGAATGCAATCGGAACAATCTGGAGAGTTGCGTCACTGCGGCCATTTGGATGCGCGATTATCTTGAAGCGCCTGCTCATGCTTATCCGTTTCTGAAAAAAGCCTGCGATGGCGGCAATATGCGCGGCTGCAATGTTTTGGGTAATCTGTATCTCAATCCGTCCAGCGGTTTAGGCATGGATTATGCCGCCGCGGTCAAGCTCTACGAACGGGCCTGTAAAGGCGGTTATGAAAATGCCTGTACCAATCTTGAAGAAACTAAAGCAGAGATGGCGCAAGGCAATACATCAGACCGCGACAGCCGTTTAAACCAACTGAGCGAATCTTGTGCTTTGGAAAACGAATCCGCTTGCCAGGCATTAATGCTGGAAATGCAACGTTGAGCGTCACGCTGAGGCCGTCTGAAACATTGTTTTTTCAGACGGCCTTTAATCCATATTTTCTGATTTTGAGACTCAAGCGGGAGTATGTTGTATGGACATGATGTTGTTTACCAATATTGTATTGATTGTTTTATGTATTTTTACCATGTTGCTGGTGTGGTCGCGCAACTGGAAACGCAAGCAGGCGTATTTTGAGAAAATCAAAAGCAATCCGGAAAACCTCAAATGGGTTGGGCAAAATTTGACCGGTCAGGAATGGAAGGATTTGAAAGTCGTAAGCGACCGTTTTGGGCTGCCCATGTTGCAGGCCAAGCAATTAATTGATTTTTATAAAAACAGTCAGCGTTAATTGATGATTTAACGATAGAACTTGACTGAAGTTAAGGCCGTTTGAAATAGCACTCTTATAATAATATAAGTGATATTTCAGACGGCCTTGCTGTTGATTCAAATAAAGGGAGGAGAACAAAAATGACCGTTTACTTGATCGGCGACTCCGTGCGGCTTGCTTCGGAGCCTTACACGCGCGCCGCTTTGCCTGAGGCGGATATTGTTTCTCCATCGGAAAATTGCCGTTCGTCGCATGATGTGTTAGAGCATATCGGGCAATGGACAGAGGGCGCGACTGTGGGAGACATTATCCACATCAACTGCGGTTTGCACGACATCCGTCACAATCAAGGCTGTAATGAGCCGGTGGCCGATATAGAAACCTACCGCAACAACCTAACCCAAATTTTCGATTATCTGAAACAGACTGGGGCAAAAATTATTTGGGCGAGCAGTACGCCGTTTTTGGAAAGCGTACACAATATCGTCAAACCCTCGCGCCGCTATCTGGCTGATTTGAAGGCCTATAACCGTGTGGCGGAGGATTTGGCAAGACAATATGGCTTTGCCGTCAATGATTTATACAGCCTGATGTTTGAGCAGGATTTGACCGATGTGATGCTGTGTGACGGGCTTCATTTCAATGAGTTCGGTAGTAAGATGATAGGCGAGGCAGTAGCCGAAGCGATATTGAAACAGATGGATTAACCTGACTTAACTCGTTTTGTCATGTTTTGGCTTTCAGACGGCCTTTAAAGTTGAAGCGAAGTCCCCGATATAAGATAATGTAGCACTCATCCTATCAATATTTAATCCAGGAGTATGACCATGAGCGGCGAATTAGATAAAATCAGCGGTAAAGTAAAAGAAGTGGCTGGAGATGTATCCAGCAATGCTAAACTTGAAGCTGAAGGCTTGGCTCAACAAGGCGTTGGCAAAGTAAAAGAAGCAGCATCAGATATTGGAAGCAAAGCCAGTGACGCTTTAGAAGAAGGTAAAGCAAAAGGTTCGCAATTGTTTGAAGAAGCTAAAGAAAAAGCAACTGCTTTAGCCGATGAAGCCAAAGAGAAAGTAGCACACTTGGCTGAAGAAGCCAAAGAAAAAGCCGAAGGCTTGATTAATGATATTAAAAGCAAATTTTAATATTTAAAGAATAAAAGGCCGTCTGAAAGATTTTTCAGACGGCCTTTGTTTATGGTTTTAAAGCTTAGGCAAACTGTTTGCCAAATTCGATAAATTCGTCTTTTTTGGCTTTGGCTTTGCCGGAGTCGATGGCTTCTTGAGCAGCTTTGACGCCATCTGCCAGCGAAGTAACCACATTTCCTGCATAGAGCGCGGCGGCGGCATTGAGGACGACGATATCGCGTGCGGCACCGGTTTTGCCGTCCAGCACTTCGTTCATTTTTTGCAGGGATTCTTGCGCGTTTTCGACTTTGATTTCATCCAAATTGCGGCGGATTTCCATGCCAAAATCGGCCGGGCTGATGTCGTATTCGGTGATTTTGCCGTCTTTCAGTTCGGCAACACGGGTTTTGCCGGTCAGCGTGATTTCATCCAAACCGCCTTCGCCGCACACGACCAAAACATGTTTGGAGCCAAGCTGTTGCAATACGCGGGAAAGAATGCCGCACAAGTCGATGTGGAACACGCCCAAAAGTTGGTTTGCCGCACCGGCCGGATTGGTCAGCGGGCCCAAGATATTGAAGATGCTACGGAAACCGAGCGAACGGCGGACAGGAGCAACATAGCGCATGGCGCTGTGGTGGTTGGGCGCGAACATAAAGCCGATGCCGGTTTGCTGAATGCTTTGGGCAACCTGTTCGGGGTTGAGGTTGAGGTTGGCACCCATTTGTTCCATAACATCAGCAGCACCGCTGGATGAAGAAACGGAGCGGCCGCCGTGTTTGGCGACTTTCGCACCTGCCGCAGCCGCGACAAACATGGAAGTCGTGGAAATATTGAAGGTTTTGGCACCGTCGCCACCCGTGCCGACAATATCGACCAAGTCATCGGCGTTTTCCAGAGGCACTTTGGTGGCAAATTCGCGCATCACGCTGGCTGCGGCGGTAATCTCGGAAACGGTTTCAACTTTAATCCGCAGGCCGGTCAGAATGGCGGCGATTTGCTCGGGCGGAACTTGGCCGCTCATGATTTGGCGCATGAGGTCGGTCATTTCATCGTAGAAAAGTTCGTTGTTGCTGATGAGGCGTTCAATCGCTTGTTGAGGGGTAATCATGATTTTTCCTTTGTTCGTGTCCGATGTGATTCAGGCTGTCTGAAAATGCGGTTTGAACACTGTCAAACACCTTTCAGACGGCCTTTCATTAAGATTTTTGCGGACGATAGTCTTTAAATTCTTCCAGGAAGTTTTTCAGCATATCGTGGCCGTGTTCGGTCAGCAGGGCTTCGGGGTGGAACTGTACGCCTTCGACGGCATATTCTTTATGGCGTACGCCCATGATTTCGCCGTCTTCCGTCCATGCGGTAATTTCGAGGCAGTCGGGCAGGGTGGCGCGGTCGATGGCCAGGCTGTGGTAGCGCGTGCAGTTGACCGGATTGGGCAGATCTTTAAACATGCCTGTGCCGTGGTGGAAAACGGGGGAGACTTTGCCGTGCATCATCGTTTGCGCGCGCACGACATTACCGCCGAACGCTTCGCCCATGGTTTGATGGCCGAGGCACACGCCCATGACGGGCAGCCTGCCGGCAAAGTGCTGCATGGCTGCAACAGAAATGCCTGCTTCTTTAGGGGAACAAGGGCCGGGGCCGATGACCAGATATTGAGGTTTCAGGGCTTCGATTTCTTCGATGGTGATTTCATCGTTGCAGCGAACCAAAACTTCCTGCCCCAATTCGGCAAAGTATTGGACGATGTTGTAGGTGAAGCTGTCGTAATTATCAATGAATAAAAGCATTTGCAAACCTTTAATGACATTTTGGCAGACAGGGTAAGGCCTGCCAAAAGTGTAAAAATCGTTTATGTTTGCATAATATCACAATCTTTACCTAAAGGCCGTCTGAAACGGCGGATAAGACAAAACAGCTAAAAAATGCTATGCTTTACGCTTTGAACCTAATCTGTTTGAAGTGATGAAAAAGTATCTTATCCCGACTGCCGCCGTTGTTGTCGCCGCTGCGCTCGGCACGCCTTATTATCTTGGTGTCAAAGCGGAAGAAAGCCTGACCGAGCAGCAAAAGCTGTTGCAGGAATCCGGTTTCCTGACCGTTGAGTCCCACCAATACGATCGCGGCTGGTTCAGTTCAACCGAGACGACCGTCATCCGCCTCAAGCCGACCCTGCTTCAAAATACGCAAAAATATCTGCCGGACAATTTGAAAACCGTCCTGCAAGAGCCGATTACGGTCATCAACCACGTGACCCACGGCCCGTTTGCCGGCGGCTTCGGTACGCGTGCGCACGTGGAAACCGAGTTCCAATACCATCCGGAAACCAAAAAAGTTTTGGATCGCTTCTTCGGCCAGCAAACGCCGTTGACCATGACCAATACGGTTTATCTTTCCGGCGACGGCAAACTCAGCCTCAATATCCCCGCCTTCGACTATGAAGAGCTCTCCGGTATCAAGCTCAACTGGAAAGGCTTTGGCGGCAATACCGATTACAGCCAAGGCTTCAAAAGCTATCGCCACGATTACCTCGCGCCGTCTTTACAAGTCAAATTGGCCGACAAAGGCGATGTATCTTTGGAAAACCTGCGCTTCCAATCCGAAACGGAAGACGGCCTGACCAAGCTTGCTTTGGGCAAGAGCAGCATTACGCTGGATAAATTCCTGCTGCAATGGAAAGAAAACATCGATTACAACGTTAAGTTGAATGAGTTGGTCAACCTTGTGACCAACCTGCAAATCGGTGCATTCATCAATCCGACCGGCACGATTGCTCCGTCTAAAATCGAAGTCAGCAAACTGCGTTTCGATACGCAGACCGGCGAAGTCGATAAATTCATCAACAGTGAAGGCCGCTTCCAATTTGAAAGCCTGACTTATGGCGAAGACAAATACGGCCCTCTGGACATCAATGTCGCTGCCGAGCATTTGGATGCGGCATCACTTTTGGCATTGAAAAACAAAATTGCCGAAGTGTCCGTGAAGAAAATGAGCGAAGAAGAAATTCAGGCTTCCTTGATTCAGACGGCCAAAAACGAGGCTTCAGGCCTGTTCACCAACAATCCGGTTTTGAACGTCAAAACCTTCAAATTCACCATGCCTCATGGTGATGTCGATGTCAGCGGCAAACTCGCGTTTAAAGGTTTGGCAGCTAAAGACCTCAACAATTTGGGCGATATGCTGAAGAAAACCGAAGCTGACTTCAACATGAGCGTACCGCAAAAATTGTTGGAGCAGCTCGCCGTTAACCAAGTAAGCAGCCTGTTTAGCGTCAATGCCGAAGATGAAGCCGCAGGTCGTGCCAGCATCGACGATATCAACGAGACCTTGCGCCTGATGGTAGACAGCACCATCAAAAGTATGGCAAGAGAAAAATATTTGACCTTAGAAGACGATAATGTCAAAACCCATCTGACTCTGCAAAACAGCGAGTTGAAATTAAACGGAAAAGTTCTTCAAAGCGACCCGGAACCTGAGTTCGACGAATCAGACTTTCCCAATAACTAATCCTCAATCACACAAACAGCGGTTTTAACTTCTCTGAAGTTAAAACCGCAAATCAACCCACAATCAAAAAGGAAACCCATGTTCCGTACCATGCTCGGCGGCAAAATCCACCGTGCCACCGTTACCGAAGCCGACCTCAACTACGTCGGCAGCATTACCGTTGACCAAGACCTGCTGGATGCGGCAGGTATTTGCGTGAACGAAAAAGTCGCCATCGTCAACAATAACAACGGCGAACGTCTTGAAACCTACACCATTCCCGGCGAACGCGGTAGCGGCGTCGTTTGCTTGAATGGCGCGGCCGCGCGTTTGGTTCAAAAAGGCGACATCGTAATTATCATGTCTTACGTCATGTTGTCCGAACCCGAAATTGCAGCGCATGAGCCGAAAGTCGTCCTCGTCGATGAGAACAATAAAATCCGCGACGTGATTTCTTATGAGCCGCCGCACACCGTGTTGTAATATTCAAACAAAGGCCGTCTGAAACGTTTCAGACGGCCTGTTTCCCAAATTCAACTTATCTGAAAGGCTTCGCCGTGAATATCCAAATCAACAACATCACTGTCAGCAACGATGCGCCCTTTACCCTTTTCGGCGGCATCAATGTCCTTGAAGACCTCGACTCTACGCTGAAAGCCTGTGAGCAATACGTTAAAGTAACCGATAAACTCGGCATCCCTTACGTTTTTAAAGCCTCTTTCGACAAGGCAAACCGCTCTTCCATCCACTCTTTCCGCGGTGTAGGTCTGGACGAAGGCATGAAGATTTTTCAAGCGGTGAAGCGCGAGTTTAACGTTCCCGTGATTACCGATGTTCACGAGCCTTACCAATGCCAGCCGGTTGCCGAAGTCTGCGATGTCATCCAGTTGCCTGCCTTCTTGGCACGCCAAACCGATTTGGTGGTGGCAATGGCGAAAACCGGCAATGTCATTAACATCAAAAAGCCGCAATTCCTCAGCCCTTCTCAAATGAAAAACATTGTGGAGAAATTCCAAGAAGCAGGCAACGATCAAATCATTTTGTGCGAACGCGGCGCAAACTTCGGCTACGACAATTTGGTGGTCGATATGCTCGGCTTTGGCGTGATGAAAAAAACGTGTAACAACCTGCCCGTTATTTTTGACGTAACCCATTCCCTGCAAACACGCGAATCCGGTGCCGCAGCATCAGGCGGCCGTCGCACCCAAGTATTGGACTTGGCGCTTGCCGGTATGGCAACCCACTTGGCCGGTTTGTTCCTTGAATCCCATGCCAATCCCGACCAAGCCAAATGTGATGGCCCAAGCGCATTGCCGCTTGCGCAATTGGAAGATTTCCTGACCCGTGTTAAAGCAATCGATGAAACCGTGAAATCGTTTGCGCCTATGGATATTCGTTAAAGGCAAATAAGTTAAAAGGCCGTCTGAACATTTTTTCAGACGGCCTTTTGTATTTTTTATTGCATTTATTCAAAACTCACAAGTAAAGCGATAGAGTTTTTCAGCAATTAAATTGTTTTTTATTTCAAACCATTGCAGTTCTTCGGAAGATAGGACTCCATATGCACTCAATTGATCCTTACTGTCAAAAAATGCAAAGTCTTCATATGCCATTTTTTGATTTTCACAGTCAATTTGGAGTTTAAAACGAGCTTTAATATAGTCCTTTCCTATCATATTCTTTTGACTATTTATTGAGTTATTTTTAGGCAGTGGCTTAGCTTTCTTATGACGTATCTCCATCAATAAACTTTGGGGTGAAAGCGATCGGATAAGAGTATTACCGTAGATCGATTTACTTTTATCGGGATAAGAATGGATTAATTGCCAATATTCAGGTTTGTCATATCTTATTTTTTCTGCATAAACAGGTTGTATCAATAAGGTGATCAGTATGAAAAATAGGGTTTTATTCATAGACGAGATTTTGCAAATAAGCTATCTAAAAACACATATTGATGTTTTCAGGGAGCTTTAAAGCTTTTGACTGCTCTTTATTACTGTATTACTGTCCGCGTAAAAACAACGCATCCAATTCTTTTAAAGTCAGTTTGACCCATGTCGGACGGCCGTGATTGCACTGGTTGCTACGCGGTGTGTTTTCCATATCGCGCAGGAGTGCGTTCATTTCGGGCAAAGTCAGTTGGCGGCCGGCGCGGACTGAGCCGTGGCAGGACATGGTGGCGAGGATGTGGTTTTCGTGTTCCTCGATGGTTTGGCTGCTGCCGACTTGGGCGAGTTCGCCCAATACATCTTTGGCCAGTGAAACGACGTCGGCTTTGCCGAGCATGGCGGGAACTGCGCGGACGGCAAGGGTATTGCCGCCCATGTCGGACAATTCCAGGCCAAAGCCTGCCAGCGTTTCGGCGTGATCGGCAAGGGAGGCGCATTCTTCGTGGGACGCGGCGAAGGTAACGGGGATGAGCAAGCGTTGGCTTTGCAGGTTGCCGTTTTCCTGACGTTGGAGTTTCATTTTCTCGTAGTTGACGCGTTCGGCGGCAGCGTGCATATCGATGAGCAACAGGCTGTCTTCGGCTTGGGCAAGGATGTAGATGCCTAAGAGTTGGGCGATGGCGAAGCCTAGTGGCGGCAGTTCGGATTGGGAGGGAAGGCCGTCTGAAAGCGGCGTATCTGTTTGGGGAGTAGGCGTTTCAGACGGCATATTACCGAAACATGCCTGCTCGAATTGGCTCAACTCAAGGTCGATGTCGTCGGTTTTTTTGTAGAGCTCGGCGTAAGTATTCATGGCCGCGCGGCTTTCGCGCAGAGACAGGCTGCGTTGTTGCGGCGCACGCGAGGCTTGGTAGGGCATGGGCGCGGTTTTGCCTGATGGACCAAAGGCATTGCGTGTATCGGGTTTGTTGCCTGTTGGGTAGTTGGATGCGCTATCAAACAGATTTTCGCTGTTGTTTTCAGACGGCATTGGTGCAGGAGTAACGCCGGTAATGTCATGCAACACTTCGCCTGCATTGCTGACGCTTTCGGTCAGGTCGGCGCGTGTATCGGCAAGGGCTTTGTTGAGCGTGTGGAACACGAGTTGGTGCACCTGCTGGCTGTCGTGGAAGCGGATCTCTGTTTTGGTCGGGTGGACGTTGACATCCACGGCTTCGGGCGGCAGGTCGAGGAAGAGGACGAAAGCAGGCGTCAGCGCGTTGTGCAATACGTCGCGGTATGCCTGCTTGACGGCATGGAGCATGACTTTGTCGCGGACAAAACGATGGTTGACGAAGCAGTATTGTTTGTCGGTTTTGCCTTTGGCAAAGGTCGGCTTGGCAATCGCGCCATAAAGCCGCAGCGCGCCATTGCCGCTGTCAATTTCCAATGAGGCCGTCTGAAAATCATCGCCGACAATGGCGGCAATCCGTTCATGCAGGCTTTGTGCAGGAAGTTTGAATACTTGTTTGCTGTCGCGTTTGAGTGAGAAGGCAATGTGCGGATGCGCCAGAGCGAGGCGTTCGAGCATGGTGGCGCAGTGGGCGTATTCGGTGTTTTCAGATTTGAGGAACTTGCGCCGCGCGGGGGTATTGAAGAAGAGTTCGGCAGCTTCGATGGTGGTGCCGACGGGGTGGGCGGCTACCGTAGGGCTGCTGAGTTTGCCGTCTTCTGCTTTGACTTGGGTCGCGTGCGAACTGTCTTCTTGGCGGCTGGTCAGGGTCAGGCGGCTGACGGAGGCGATGCTTGCCAAGCCTTCGCCGCGAAAGCCCATGCTGGCAACGTGTTCCAAATCGTTTAAGGTTTTGATTTTGCTGGTGGCATGGCGGTGGAGCGCAAGCTCGATGTCGTCCGGATGGATACCGCTGCCGTTGTCGCTGACGCGAATCAGGCGGATGCCGCCGCCTGCCAGCTCGACATCAATCACTGTCGCGCCTGCATCGATACTGTTTTCAACGATTTCTTTCAAGGCGTTGGCAGGGCGTTCGACCACTTCTCCGGCGGCGATTTGGTTGACGAGATGGTCGGGCAGGGCGGCAATTCGGGACATCGGTTTCTTTCAAAAAAGCAACGGCAGAAGAGAAAATTACAGGTATTTGCGCATCAATTCGCATTCGACGCGGACGGTTTTGTTCAGCTGCAACACGGCAGTACCGAGCGATTCGTAGCGGTTAAGTCGATAAAAAGGTACGGAATTGAGCGAGGCATACAGTTTGAGAAAGCTGAGGCCTGCATTTCGTGCCATTTCTTCGGCACGGCTGAGCAGGGCCGTACCCAAGCCGAGATTGTGGAAGAGCGGATGGACGTATAAGGCGTCCAATTGCGCTTCTTTGAAATCGACTTGGAAGAAGCCTTGAATCAGCCCTTTGTATTCGACCACCCACAATGCTTTGTTTTTATCGGAGATGGTTTCCAAATAGCTGTTGATGTCGAGCAGACTTTCCCATGCGTGCATAATGGTTTCATCGTAACTGCGGATGCAGGCGTATTGAACGGCATGCAGATGGGCGTTGTGTATGGCTTGGCAGTCTTTTTCGGTTGCCGGACGGAGGATGGTCAGAAGGCTCATGGCGGATGGTCGGAAAAATTGATTTCAGACGGCCTTTGGCAATCAAAGGCCGTCTGAAAAAAGTGGGTAAGGTTACAGGCTTTGATGTAAGGTTTGTGCAGTTTGGAACGCGTTGTCCGCATCGTTGGCCAAGACGGTAAAGTGGCCCATTTTTCGGCCTTTGCGCGCGGCTTTTTTACCGTAAAGATGCAGATGTGCGTTCGGGTTGCTTTGCAGCGGCAGCCATTCGGGTTCGCCGCCGTCTTCCTTCCAAACGTCACCCAAAATATTCGCCATACAGCAAGAACTCAGTAATTTAGTGTCAGCCGGAGGCAGGTTGCACATCAGGCGGACCTGTTGCTGGAATTGGTCTGTCGCGCAGGCGTCGATGGTATGGTGGCCGGAATTGTGCGGACGCGGGGCGATTTCGTTGACGACCAATTCATGCGTGTCGCCGACAACAAACATTTCTACTGCCAATACGCCGACGTAGTTCAATTCATCGGCCAAACGCTGCGCCATTTGTCGCGCCTGTTGCTGCACGTCGGCACTCAGTCGTGCAGGGACGATAGAGTAGGCGAGGATACCGTTTTCGTGAATATTTTCGGCAGGGTCGAAAGTTAGCACTTTGTCATTGTTCAGACGGCATACGATAACGGAAATCTCGCCGCGCAAGTCCACCATTTTTTCTAAAACGCAATCCACGCCGCCGTGTTCGGCAAATGCGGCTTTGAGTTCATCCAATGTTTTTACGCGGATTTGGCCTTTGCCGTCATAGCCCAAAGTGGCAGTTTTCAGGATGCCGGGCAAAAATTGCACGCTTTCTTCAGTGATGTCTTCGGCTTTGCAAACTGCTTGATACGGCGCGGTTTGCAGGCCTGCTTTGCGTATCCATGCCTTTTCCTGAATGCGGTTTTGCGCGATGGCAACGCAGTCGCCACTAGGGGAAACATTGGTGTGTTTGGCGAGAAAACGCATCGCGTCGGCATTGACGTTTTCAAACTCGGTCGTAACAGCCGCGCATTTTGCCAATTCTTCCAAAGCGGTCGGGTCATCAAACGGCGCACACAAATGGCGGTCGGCAAATTCCGCTGCCGGCGCATTCGGGTCGGGATCGAGTACGGTTACTTTGTAGCCCATGGTTTTGGCAGCAACAGTAAACATTCTGCCTAATTGTCCGCCGCCAAGAATGCCGAGCATAGCAGGAGGGAGGATGGGGGATGTGTTCATGGATAATCGCTTTATGAAGAAATTGTGTAGGGTGTTTGCAGGCCGTCTGAAAATGGTTTTACGGCTTTAGACGGCCTGGTGTTTTAAAGTTTGCCGATAAATTGCGGCGGAACGTTTTCAGTTAACCATACGCCGTTGTCCGCCAAATAAAATTGATGCCCTGCCGCAAGCATGGCGACAGTGTCGATGGCCAATCCAACCGGCTTGCCGTGGCGGGAGCCGACTTTAACGGCTGTTGCGGCATCGGCAGATAGATGAACAAAATGGCGCGAGGCAGAATGCAGGCCTTGCTCCAAAATAGACGGAACAGAGCGTTCAGCCGTACCGTGATACAAAATCTGAGGAGGTGTTGCCACTTTGTGTTCGACCTGAACTTGTGCCGTCGAATGACCTTGCGCAGCGCGGATGCGATTGCCGTCTTCGGAAATCGTAAATCGTTTTTTATCGTTGTTTTCGACCACTTCCAACAATACTTCGTAGGTCAGCGGATTGCCCGTAAAGCCGCGCTCGGGATGGTTTACCTGCGTCAGTAAGGTATCAATATCCACCCAGCCGTCTTTATCCAAAGTAATGCCGATTTGCTCGGGATGATGGCGCAAGATAAAGCTGAGGAATTTGCTGATGGATTTTAGTTGTTTTTCGTTTAGTATCATAATCTTGTTGTTTAGTCATTTCAGAGCGCAGGCCGTCTGAAAATTATTTATCCAGCCCTTCTTGCACCATTTGCGCTGCACGGATTATTGCACGGGCTTTGTTTTGGGTTTCCTGCCATTCGGATGTTGGGTCTGAGTCGGCAACTACGCCTGCGCCGCTTTGGACGAAGAGTGTATTGTTTTTAATCACGGCAGTACGAATGGCAATGGCCAAGTCCATGTCGTTGTTGAAACTCCATACGCCGACTGCGCCGCCGTAGATGCCGCGTTTGCTCGGCTCGACTTCTTCGATGATTTCCATGGCGCGGACTTTGGGGGCTCCGGAAAGTGTGCCTGCGGGGAAGGTGGCGGCGAGGATGTCCATGTTGGTCATACCGTCTTTCAGACGGCCTTCGACGTTGGAGACGATGTGCATCACATGGGAGTATTTTTCAATCACCATTTTGTCGGTAACTTTGACTTCGCCGGTTTTACTGATGCGGCCGACGTCGTTGCGTCCTAAGTCAATCAACATGACGTGTTCGGCAATCTCTTTGGCATCGCTCAGCAGATCTTGCTCGTTGGCGAGGTCTTCGGCTGGTGTTTTGCCGCGCAGGCGTGTACCGGCGATAGGACGGACGATGACATCGTCGCGTTCGCGGCGGACGAGGATTTCGGGCGAAGAGCCGACAATATGGAAATCGCCGAAATCGTAGTAGAACATATACGGCGATGGGTTCAGCGTACGCAGGGCGCGGTAGAGGGCAAGCGGATTGTCGGTAAATTCCATGCTCATGCGTTGGCTGGGGACAACCTGCATGCAGTCGCCTGCAAAGATGTAGTCTTTGATTTTATTGACGCAGGCTTTGAAAGGTTCTTCTCCAAATTCGCTGACTGCTTGCGTCTGCTTGCTGCCGAGGGAAAGCGGGATGGCACAACTTTGGCGTAACTGGGTACGGATGTCTTCAAGACGTTCGCGTGCGCGTTCGTAGCCGTTGGCTTGAGACGGATCGGCATAAACAATCAGGTAGATTTTGCCGCTTAGGTTATCCACTACGGCAAGCTCTTGCGAGAGCATCAGGAGGATGTCGGGCGTACCGAGTGGATCGGCTTTGGCCGTATGTTTCAGGCGGTGCGCAAAATGTTCGAAATTGTAGATGGTTTCATAACCAAAGTAGCCGACCAGGCCGCCGGTAAAGCGCGGCAGGCTTGGGATTTCGGGCGTTTTGAAGCGGTTGTGGAAAGCTTCGATAAAGGGCAGGGGATTGCCGTCATGTTGTTCGATGATTTCGCCGTTTTGATATACATCGACATGTTTGCCGCTGGTTTTGAGATAGTGGCTGCAAGGCAGGCCGATGAAGGAATAGCGGCCAAAGCGTTCGCCACCGACAACGGATTCGAGCAGGTAGGTGAAAGGCTTGTTGGCAAGTTTGAGATAGATTGAGAGCGGTGTATCCAAATCGGCAAGCAGCTCTTGAACGAGTGGAATGCGGTTGTAACCTTGTGCGGCTTGGGCTTGGTATTCTTGTTTGCTGATCATCTTGATAAGTCTTTCAGACGGCCTGTTTTAGGGTGTTAAATCGTGTGAAGAGTATAGCATTTTATTAGGATTGTTGACAGTCTGAGCGCTATGTCAGATATGGAAAACGCCGTCTGAAAAAGACGGCGTAAGGTATCAGGCGAGGGTATCGGAAATTTTGTTTTTCCGGCTTCGTTTCCACTTGAAGACATAAGCGGCTACAACGGGAATCAGGGAGATAATGGATTTGAATGTCCAGCCTGAATACCATGTGCCTTCGGGAACGTCGCTTGCAAGCCAAGTGAAGTACGGCCACCAGCAGGCAACCAGGCTGCCGAGGAACAGCGGCCAAATATGACGGCTTAGGTTGCGTTGCCACAAGAGGAAGCATGCAATCGCCCAAATAAAGGTCAATACGGTAATCAGGAGGATGGTGTAGGCATCTGAAATCAGGATGGCGGCGAAGTAGTAGCTGAGTGCGACCCATAATAGGGCAAGTACCAAGACGATGATTTCTTCCGGGCGTTTAAACATATTTTCTCTCTTTTGTAAGACTGGCAATACGTTAATACTATACCCTAAACAAGAAGCGATGATAAGAGTCTTTCAGACGGTCTTGTAATCGGGTTTGCTATAATGTGCGCAATCAATTTTTTGGAAAGGACAAACCATGACGGCAAACTTTCAAGAAACGCTGAAGGCTTTGGGCAAACAGGTGAAAAAGGAAGCCGCGGAGCGGGAAGCCGAAGCGAAGGCTAAAAAGCTGGTAGAGGATGTAGATTTCAGCAAGGCGGTTGGCAAGGTTACGCCGTTGAAAAATGCCGGCAACTATTATGAACAGCCTCGTGATAAATCACCTATCAAGCCGCGACCTAAAGAAATGGCGACTTTGGAGCAGGAAGATTATTTTTATGTAGGCAGCGGCGGCTGGGAAGAACCGCCGGCTTCGTTCAGTAAAAACGGGCAGGGTAAAAATGATTTGATGCGTTTGCGAAACGGCCATTATCCCGTGGTGGCGGATGTAGATTTGCACGGCTATACGCAGGAAGAAGCGCAGCAGGTATTGAACGAATTTATTGAGTTTACGAAAAAACGCGGTGTTTGCGGCGAGATTGTCCACGGCAGCGGCTTGGGTTCTGCAGGCTATAAACCGGTTTTGAAAAATATGACGCGTCGCTGGTTGATGCAGCATCCTGATGTATTGGCTTATGTCGAGCCTCGACAAGGCAATGATGGCGCAGTCAGGATCTTGTTGAAACGCCAACGCCGAGACGATGATTGGAAACAGTAAAATATAAAAAGCAGTGTCGATAAAATGACACTGCTTTTTTATGGTTGTCAGACTAAGAAGATTTCTTTTTGGAAACCGATTCGCAACCTTTTCCATTGGTCATTGTGGTTTTGAAATCTTTGGCAGAATCCATATCAGTGCATTTGTAAGCATTGCCCAAACTATCCATCCAAACGGAAAGGGTGTAGCCAGTTTTTGTGGGAATGGCTTTCAAACGATAGGCTCGGCTTTTATTGGTATCAATCATTTCGGCAGAGTATTGGTATTTGTCTGCCAAATCTTTATGGCCTTTATATGAGGAAATAAAGTCATCCAACTTGGTTTTAATCTCATCAGTTTTCCACTTTGGATTTTTAACCATCTGGGTTTTAAAAGCAGAATTGATGGCAACTAACTCGGCATGCGCTTGTGATTGGTAGCCGCGTTCAATGTAGCGGTTGTAAGAGGGAATGGCAATGATGCTCAGAATGGCTAAGATGGCGACGGCAATCATCATCTCAACCAGCGTAAAGCCTAGTTGTTGGGTAGAGGTAGTATTCATTTTATTATTCGCTGGCAACGTAAGACTGAAGGACGACTTGGGTATTGGCATTCTTACCCCATGCTTTGGCAGTAACGCGGTAGGTAATTCGACCCTCGGTAGTTTTGCCTAAATATTCGATGATGTAGCGTGGATTGTTTGCGATGCCGCTTTTTTTATCTAAAGGATATTCCGTACCATTGGTGTCAATACACAGGCTTTTGTCGCATTTACGCTTCCAAGCATCTACGGTTGGGCTACCTTCTTCAGTAAAATCGCCATTGGATTTGACATTTGGTGTGGAACATAAACCTTTTTCACATTTTGCGGTAAAAGTAGTCTTTTTCCCTTCAATATCAAAAATTTGATTTTCACCTTCACGCAATGCCGCTTCGGCCAAAGTGGTTGTCAGTTTGCGGTCGGCATCGTTGGTGCTGATACGCTGTTCAGTATTGTAGGACTGGGTAGCTGTGACCACGAGCAGGGCGATGACGACCATCATCATTAAAACGATAAACAAAGCATAGCCCTGCTGCCGGTCAGGTTTGATTAGAGTGATCGGTCGGCGCATACGTTTCCTCCGCGGATAGTGGCATTAATATTATAGATATCGACTTTATTGTCTTGTTCTTTTGATGGGTCAATACTGCCGTTATTCAGTACGATTTGGATAGAAGCCGGAGACTTAGCCTCAGCTGAGATATCCAATGCGTTTTTGTAATCAAATGATTCTGTATTTACTCCGCTGGCAGATGCATTTTCAGAATTAGGACATTCTGCATAGATATAGTGGATATCCATGGTTGTAATGCCTTTAATCAACAGCTGCGGATTACTCCATGAGCCATCATTTGATAATTGGAAACGGAACAAACCGCTCTCTTCGCCAAGTTTGCCGACAGCGTAGGCAATTATTTCATGTTTCATGATGGCGATACTGCCGTCTTGATCAGAGTTGGTAATTTTTAAAGCCGATTTTGCCGCAGCCAAATCTTTAATTTCTGTGTGAGGTTTGGCAATACCGTAGCAGCTGCTGGCAATGGCAGTTTTTTCAGTTGAGTCTGCTTTGTCGATACCGTATTGGAACAGCAGGGCTTTGCCGGTTTGAGCAAAGCCGGTATAGCTTAATTTATTGATTTCTTTAACAGGTAACAGCTTATTAACACCGGCTGTTTTCAAGGCATATTCATCTGAGCTTTTGTCTTCTATTACTGCAGAGGCGGGAGAATTCGACATATTGAAGCAACCGAAATTGCCTGCCATACGCGCATCGCGGACGATCATATTGGCGGTGTTGCGCAAATCTTGCTGGATACCGATGCGGGAGTTGGCAGATTTGTTTAATCCGCGTGCAGTGAAGTAGGTGGAGCTGACAGCCATTAAGACGATCATACTGAGCAGACTGGCAACCAGAAATTCAAGGATGCTGAAACCGCGCATCGCGGTTTTATTGGGAATATGGTTGAGTAAGCGTTTATTGTTCATTGTTAGTCTCTTACGCGTGATTGGTAGGTATAGACAACGTGATGCCCCGATTTATTGAGATTTTTTGCGCTATTTTCTTCTTCGACATCTTGCAACCATAAAACTTTCACGATGGTCGTGTCGCCTTTGCCATCGCATTTTGCGTTAAACCCATTTTCGTAAGTCGGCTCTGCACCGGAAGAATCTTTACAGATGGTCGAGAAGACTTGGGCTTCGGGAAGGGCTTTGGCTAAGTCGGCCTTAAACTGGGCAATTTGCGCCTGCGCAAGTTGCGCTTTGGTCATTTTGGCTTCAAATTTTGCAGTTTGTTTAGAGTCTGATTTGAGGTAGGCATCGTAGGATTTTTTATAACGAGTAGTTTTTTCGCCTGCAGTATCGGTTTCTTCAGAGAGCGTCGGATTAATGAGCATGCCTTCAATCAAATTTTGCGTAATTTGGGCGACTGTGGTTTGATTTTCAGACTCACGCACGTTGGATACGGTACGTAATTGAACAGCCAGAAGGGCCAGTACGCCGATAGCAAGGACAAACATGGCAATCAAAACTTCAATCAGGGTCATGCCTGATTGAAGTTTTGGGGTAAAGCTTGATGAGCTCGTTTTCAGACGGCCTTTAAATGATCTGAGATGAGTAGGATTAGTAATGTTCATAAGATACCGTTGTTATTCTTTGGAAGTGTATTCACACATTTTGCGCTCATCGTTTTTAGCACAGATTTCGACATGCCCATTGCCATTGATTAAAAGTACGGTAGCACGGGCTTTCTTGGTTTCAGCATCGGTGGCGGATTTATCCGTCAGGCTGATTTTGATGTGGCCGTCTGAAAATTGATAATTCTTTCCATCGATTGAATGGCCAAATGTACCATTGGGAAGAAATCTCCACCAGACTTCTTTTGGAGCTGAAGCAGAGAGGGCAGAACGGTCATTGCCGATAGGGATATAGTTAAAGCTGTATTCCACTTTGTCAGTATCTCCATTAAGGATAATGGAGCGGATGGATAAATCGACAGTATCGTTTTGATAGCGTAAGTCTTCGTTTTTATCGGCGTAGGCCAACATACCATTACCGGCATATTTGGAATCGCAACCATTATTGGGCGAGCCATCGGATTTGATTTTGACCGGGCAGATGTAAACGGGAAGATTGAGACGGACGGCCTCATTTCGCGCGAAGCGCAGCAGATTGGCAATTTGCTCTGCTTGCGATGCTGCACGTCTGGAGGCAATCCATTGATTCATATTGGGAAGTGCGATGACGGCCATTACTGCTGCAATAGTAATGACGATCAGCAACTCAATTAGGGTGAAGCCTTTTTGTGTCTGATACATGAGTGATTTTTGGTAGTAATGTGTTGGGTAACTGACGTTTTCTCTTTTGCATTTGCCTGTGGCAATGCTTTTGCTTTTATTAGATTTATTTTAAACGATTTTGTAATGCGTGACTAATGAAATATGAAATTCGGTTAGTTTTTCAGACAATCTGTCTCAATCTTCCATCAACATGGATTCTGGAACATAGGCGGCATTATCAAATTTGGTAAATTGACCCATCCAAGTGAGGAATACTTTCCCGACGGGACCGTTACGGTGTTTACCGATAATACATTCCGCCAAGCCTTTTGCGGGTGATTCTGAGTTGTAGTATTCATCACGATACATAAACATAATCAAGTCGGCATCTTGTTCGATTGCGCCGGATTCACGCAAGTCGGACATCATCGGGCGTTTGTCGGTACGCTGCTCAACGGTACGGCTTAACTGCGACAGTGCAATGACGGGAACTTGCAATTCTTTGGCTAATGCTTTGAGTGAGCGGGAAATTTCGCCAAGCTCGGAAGCGCGGTTGTCAGAACGGCCGGAGCCTGACATTAATTGCAGGTAGTCGATGACGATCAAGCCCAATTTACCGTTGAACTGGCGGGCAAGACGACGGGCGCGGGCGCGCAGTTCGAGTGCAGTCAAACCCGGCGTTTCATCGATATACATGGGTGCATCGGAGAGTTTAACGACCGCCTCGTTCAGACGGCCCCAGTGTTCGTCTTGTAATCTGCCGGTTTTTAAAACGCTTTGATCCAAACGTCCGACAGAACCCAGCATACGCATAACCAGCTGCGCACCGCCCATTTCCATCGAGAATACGGCAACAGGCAGCTTGCCCTCTACGGCAACGTGTTCTGCGATGTTGATCGAAAAGGCGGTTTTACCCATGGAAGGACGGCCTGCGACGATGATCAAATCGCCCGGTTGGAGGCCTGATGTTTTTTTATCGAGGTCGATAAAGCCTGTCGATATACCGGTTACTTCATCAGGATTGTCGCGCGAATAAAGCATATCGATGCGCTCGACCACTTCTTTCAAAAGGTCGGGCATCTCAAGGAAGCCTTGTTTGGATTTGGCGGTACTTTCGGCAATTTGGAATACTTTGTTTTCCGCCTCGTCCAAAAGCTGACCTGCATCGCGCCCTTGTGGATTGTATGCGCTACGCGCAATTTCCGTGCCGACTTCGGCAAGCTGGCGCATGATGGAACGTTCTCGCACGATTTCGGCGTAGCGGCGGATATTGGCAGCGGATGGCGTGTTTTGCGCCAGTGTAATCAGATAGTTGAATCCGCCTGCTGCTTCCAATTCTTCATTGCGTTCCAAACTTTCTTGAACGGTAATGACGTCGGCAGGGCGGCTTTCGTTAATCAGGTTGGCAATGGCACGAAAAATCAGGCGGTGTTCGTGGCGGTAGAAATCCTCGCCGGAAACGACATCGGCAATACGGTCCCAAGCAGAATTTTCCAGCATCAGGCCGCCCAATACGGATTGCTCCGCTTCTGTGGAATGTGGCGGCAGTGATAATGCGCTGATTTCACGGTCTTCAGACGGCATATCGGAATAATTGCTCATGACGGGCATCTCTGGCTGGAAAATTGTAATCCGCTATTATAACGCAGTGTAAGTTCAATTGGTTTGTTTAGGCTAAAGCAGGTAAAATAGCTATGTTGTCAATATGACGACGTACACTACCAAAATATAAATATCAATAATTAGGAGCATAAAAATGGAACACAAGCTGCCACAATTGCCTTATGAACTGGATGCGTTATCTCCCCATCTGACCAAAGAAACTTTGGAGTTTCACTACGGCAAACACCATCAAACTTACATCACCAATTTGAACAATCAAATCAAAGGCACTGAGTTTGAAGAAATGCCTTTGGAAGAAATCGTGAAAAAATCTTCCGGCGGTATGTTCAACAACGCTGCCCAAACTTGGAACCACACTTTCTACTGGCTGGGCTTTACCCCTAAAGGCCAAGGCAAACCTGCCGGCGAATTGGCTGCAGCCATCGACGCCAAATGGGGCAGCTTCGAGAAATTTCAAGAAGCGTTCAATGCTTGCGCGGCCGGTACTTTCGGCTCCGGTTGGGCATGGTTGGTGAAAACACCTGCCGGTGAATTGGATCTGGTTTCTACTTCCAATGCAGGTACTCCGCTGACTACTGAAAACACTCCGCTGTTGACTTGCGACGTATGGGAACACGCCTACTACATCGACTACCGCAACAGCCGTCCTAACTACCTGAAAGGTTTCTGGGAAATTGTTAACTGGGATGAAGTTGCCAAACGCTTCGCCGCATAAAACGATATGAGTGAAAAGGCCGTCTGAAAATTTTTCAGACGGCCTGAAACCTTTGAACAATTAGCAGTACGTGCAATGG
>NZ_KV814825.1:188555-188937 GCF_001814095.1 Neisseria sp. HMSC068C12
TTAGCAGTACGTGCAATGGCCGCCCTTTACGATACATCAATCGGGCGCTAATATTTTAGTGGTATCGCATGGTCATACCCTGCGGCTTTTATTGTCCTTACTAGGCGGAGCGACTTGGGAAAACCATCGTGATGAGGGTAAATCCGTGTCATTGTTGCATACTTCAATCAGTATTGTGAAATATGATAGTGAAAGCGGTTTTCATATTGAGCAGCTTAACGATGTGGCTCATTTACAATGATCACACCCATTCATCAATAATAAAAAAGTGGGCATTTTACCCACCTTTTTTGCCATTAGCCGAATACTTTTTCTAAGTGTGCTTGGTAGTCTGCTAAGTATTGTTCCACTTGTGGATTTTTAATCACATCGTTACATAAGA
>NZ_KV814825.1:189037-189288 GCF_001814095.1 Neisseria sp. HMSC068C12
AACCGATGAACTCATTGAGTTTGTGGAAGTGCATATACAACGCATCCACGCCTTTGCCTTCGAAAAAATCGCCTTCTCGGGTGAAGGCCTCAATCGGCGCATTCCAAGTAAGCGAGAGCATGTTTTTTTGCCTTGCAACAAACCACCTGTGCCGTAGCCTTCTATCGGATTGACACGATGGCGGCCATCACTGTGGTAAAGCTTGCCGTGTCCGGCAGTTAATACTTCGTCTATGTATTTTTTCACTGTCC
>NZ_KV814825.1:189388-363183 GCF_001814095.1 Neisseria sp. HMSC068C12
AGAATTTTTCGATTTCTGCTTCAACATCATAGCCCGCATTAATCACGGTTTCTTGTACATTGTGTCCAAGTGCGGTCAAAACTTCTTTCGCTTTTTTGTGAAGCGTATGGTTCAACTCACCATGCGAATGACCAAACTCTTTTCTACCGTCTAGTAATAAAATATTCATCTTTTTGCCCCTAAAATAAATAATTATAAAAATGGGGCTATCATTATGCCTTTTTACTGCATCTTTATCACTGTAAGTTTAGATTCTTTAAAAGGTTATGTAGGAACTGGACAGCAGGTGGGAAAAACTGAAATTGGGCTTCCTGGTTTTAAAGAAAGGGTGAACTTCAATAAAAATATCGGTATTTATATCGATCCTGTTACAGGAAATCAAACCCCAACAACTATGGGGATTATTCATTATAGTAAAAATGGATATCATGTAGTTCCGGCTAAACCAAAGGAATAATAGTCTATGAATAATGACATTATAAGATTAAGAATTGTTACCCAAAATGCCTTGATAGGTAAAATTACCAAAGAGGTTAGAGGTGTTTATGTAAGAATCAATGAAAATTGTATAAGTATTTATATCGTTATTGATGGAGATATCTCTACCTATTGGAATGAAGAGATTTATAAAATTGGTACAGATATTATTTCTAATTTTGGTGAGGATTATACTATTGATGAGAATTTAGTTAGGATTGATTACCCTAAATATTTATCTTTTGATAATTATATATGTGTATATAAGCGCCATGAAAAATATGAATAAGATTGGAACTATTTATTTATGACAAGGATTTAAAAAGAATTAAGGATTAATAATGTTTGGTATTTTCTTTAAAGATAAAGGTACATCTTTTGATAATGGATATGGGATGCATATTTTGGCTTCAATCTCTTTAGGTGAATATGTAGAAGAATTACATATTCCAATAGACTATTGGGGTATTGAAGAATATAAAAATAGCTGGGCTACATCTATAGCTGATGGGATAGAAAAAAAGTAACATTCAGTACTTATTACATCTATGCATGAGCCAGAATCTTTAAATTTTATTTCTACATGGATTATTTATTATGATGGGGAAATTTCTTATAAAAGTGCATTCACCTACCAATAGACGCAAGTCATTTTGTAGTAATTTTGGTGCGCCACCCAAATATCCTTTCCCCGAACTGCGATTATTTGCCGAATTTTATGCATACTGTTCAACAACTCCCTGAAAATGCCCTTACTACGCGTTTGAATTTTTTCCGCCAATACGGTCAACTTGAGACTTTTGCAAAGGTCTCGGCCTTTTTGTCGATATTGGCGTGAAGAAATGGTTTAGATGAATGTTTTTTCTGTCTGATGCGCAAAATTATCATGGAGCAGAAAAAAGGATAAACGGGAGATTATGCTAAAATATTGTCAACAATTTTCTGATTCCGCATGATATGGAATCAGCGTTTGACACACATAGACAAGAGGATTTTATGAAATTTCTAGACCGTGAGGCGACCATTGCCAAACCCGGCTTTAATCGTTGGCTGGTACCGCCTGCCGCTTTGGCCGTGCATCTTGCCATCGGGCAGATATACGCTTATTCCGTGTTTAATGCGCCGCTGACCAAGCTTATCGGTATTACTGAGTCGGCTGCAGGAGATTGGAAGCTGACCACGGTCGGTTGGATTTTCAGTATTGCCTTGGCGATGTTGGGCGCGTCTGCGGCCATGTTCGGTACATGGATGGAGCGCGTTGGGCCGCGTAAGGCGATGTTTGTTGCCGCCTGCTGTTTTAGTTTGGGCTTTTTTGTGTCGGCTATTGGCGTTCATACGCACAATCTGTTTTTGCTTTATTTGGGTAACGGTGTGATTGGTGGGGTTGGTTTGGGCTTGGGCTATATCGGGCCTGTATCGACTTTGATGAAATGGTTTCCCGATAAACCGGGTATGGCGACAGGCTTGGCGATTATGGGTTTTGGTGGTGGCGCGATGCTGGCCTCGCCTTTATCCGTGTCGCTGATGAATTTTTTCTCCAGTGAAACTTCAGTTGGCGTAGCGCAGGCTTTTGTCGTTTTAGGATTGTTTTATTTGGTGTTGATGATGTTCGGCGCGTTTACGATCCGTGTACCTGCCGATGGCTGGAAACCTAAAGGTTATGTTGCGCCGAAAAACAAAAGCAAATTGGTCAGCAGTAATCATGTCAATGTCTCACAAGCCATGAAAACGCCGCAATTCTGGCTCTTGTTTTGGGTGTTGTGCTTGAACGTGACAGCGGGTATCGGCGTTCTAGGTCAGGCTTCCGTCATGATTCAGGAGCTTTTTTCCGAGGCATCTGTAGGAAAACAAGCGGCAATTGGTGCGGGTGCGGCGGCAGGTTTTGTGAGTCTGTTGAGTCTGTTTAATATGGGCGGCCGCTTTTTGTGGTCCAGCGTGTCCGACAAAATTGGCCGTAAAAATACTTATACTATTTTCTTTGTGCTCGGCTCGCTGTTGTATTTTGCCATTCCGTCGATTGGCGAGAGCGGTAACAAGGCTTTGTTTGTCATTGGTTTCTGCGTCATCATTTCCATGTATGGCGGCGGTTTTGCAGCCATTCCGGCGTATTTGAAGGATTTGTTCGGCACTTATCAAGTCGGGGCAATACACGGCAGGATTTTGCTGGCATGGTCAACTGCGGCTGTTATTGGCCCGGTGTTGGTCAACTATATCCGCCAAAGCCAAATTGAAAGTGGCGTTCCGGCTGCTGAAGCTTATAGCATTACCATGTACATCATGGCAGGTTTGTTGATTGTTGGTTTGTTGTGTAATTTGAGTGTCCGTTCTGTTCATGAAAAGCATCACGAGAAAGACATTAAGGTCGCGGCACATAGTGGCAATCCCGATGATGAAACCGCTGTATCCGATGCTTATCTGATCAGCAAGAAAGTATCAGCGGGCGGTATCGGCGTATGGTGGCGTTGGGCTTTGGTCTGCATTCCTTTGGGCTATGGCGTCATTATGGTGTTTGTTAAAGCCTTAAGTTTGTTTAATTGATTGTTGAAAATTAGAGGCCGTCTGAAAGTTTCAGACGGCCTTTTAAAATATTAAGCAACTAATCTTTTGATACGCTGATGGTATGTTTGATGTGTTTTAAATTCGCAACGATGGTAAAAGTCATCATCACCAGTAAAGCCCATGAACTCCATTTGCTGATGTGTACCGATGCCCACGCGCCGATTTGGTTGGGATAGCGCCAAACGCCGAATAGGGTTCCCAAATTTTCCGCCAGCCAAATAAAAAATCCGATCAGGACGAAAGCGAGCAGGAGCGGCATTTTGCGAGTGGTGTCATAGGGCGTGTATAAGACCGTTGTCCGGGCATATAGGCCGAGAGCGAAAGCAGCAAGATACCAGCGATAGTCGCCGATATAGTGATGGGTGAAGAAATTGATATAAATCGCCAGTGCGCACAAAGTACCCAACCAATACGGCGGATGGCTTTTGATTTTTAAGTCAAACAGCCGCCATGCTTGAATGATATAGCTGCCGACTGCGGCATACATAAAGCCTGCAAACAGCGGTACGCCGCCGATTTTGGTATAAGCCTCATCCGGATAGCTCCATGATTGGATATCGCCTGATGTCTTGAACCACTCTAAAGCAAAGCCCACCAAGTGAAACAGCGTAATCGATTTCACTTCATCCCAAGTTTCTAGCTTGAAATACAGCATGGCTGCTTGTATGGAGATGGCAAAAATCAGCAGCAGGTCGTAGCGCGAAATTCCCAACAAGCCTGTTTTCGGAACGAGGAACATGGCAATGAAAAACAAGCCTGCAAATAAGCAGGCTCGTGCTTCTTTCAAACCGAAAAACCAAAATTCAACGATAAAGCGTCGCCAACCATGCAAATCCTTGCGTTTGGGATGTTCAGTCAGCCAAGTATCCAGTTTGCCCAACATATTTTCAGACGGCCTCTTTATCTTGAAAATGTTTTAGGCAGATTGAATCGGAATAACGCGGTTTTGCTTACGTTTTGCGCCACCTTCGCAATAGTTGGTTTTGACATAATCTTCAACGATTTGTAAAAACTCGGCAGCGATATTGTCGCCTTTGAGGGTAACTTTCCGTTCGCCGTCTACATAAACCGGCGCAACCGGTGTTTCGCCTGTACCTGGCAGGCTGATACCGATATCGGCAAGTTTGCTTTCGCCCGGGCCATTGACTACGCAACCCATTACGGCAACGTTCAATGATTCAACGCCTGGATACTCAGTGCGCCAAATAGTCATTTTTTGACGTAAATAGTTTTGTACGTCTTGCGCCAATTCTTGGAATACGGTACTGGTGGTACGGCCGCAACCCGGGCAGGCTGTAACCATTGGCGTAAAGGAGCGTAAGCCCATGGTTTGCAGGATTTCCTGACCGACAATGACTTCTTGTGTACGTGGGGAGCCAGGTTCGGGCGTAAGGGAAATTCGAATGGTGTCGCCGATACCTTCTTGCAACAATACGGACAAAGCTGCGGTGGAAGCCACAATGCCTTTGCTACCCATGCCCGCCTCGGTCAGGCCGAGATGGAGCGGGTAACGGCAACGGCTGCCTAATTCGCGGTAAACCTGAATCAAGTCTTGTACGGCGCTGACCTTGCACGACAAAATGATTTTGTCTTCAGGCAAGCCCAAAGCCACGGCTTTTTCTGCCGATTCCAGCGCCGAAACAATCAAAGCCTCTTTCATGATTTCTTCAGGCGGCTTCGGTGTGGCAGAAGCTAGGTTGGCATCCATCATACGTTTGGCAAGGCTTTGATCAAGCGAACCCCAGTTCACACCGATGCGTACGGCTTTATTGTTTTCTGCCGCTGTACGAATCATAAAGGCAAATTTCTCATCGCCTTTTGCGCCTTTACCGACATTGCCTGGGTTGATGCGGTATTTAGACAGGGCCTTGCCGCACTCAGGAAATTCGGCCAATAAGCGTTCGCCATTGAAATGGAAGTCGCCGATCAGGGGCGTGGTGTAGCCCATATCGTCTAAGCGGCTGCGGATTTCGGCTACTTTGGAAGCCGCTTCAGGAGTATTAACCGTGATACGGACCATTTCTGAGCCGGCATCGCTCAACTCTTTGACCTGTCGGGCTGTTGCTTCTGCATCTGCGGTGTCGGTATTGGTCATAGATTGCACAACAACGGGCGCATCGGAGCCGATGATGAGATGGTCAATTTTGACTTGATGTGTCTGACGGCGTTTAGGTGTGGTCATTTTAGTTTTTTCCTGCAACAAAAGAGGCGGATTTTTCACCGGCAACACGGTATTTCAAAGGTTCGATAGGTGTGCCGCCGTAATTGGCTTCCGAGCCGGCTGCAATACCGATCCAAACATTGTAAGGTGCGCCGCCTCTCAGACGTTGTTCGCTTCCGGCTGGAACGATACGGCTGAATACAACTTTTCCATCTTTGTCTGCAATAATCAGATTGCTTCGGTATTGGACTTTAATCCAAAGTTCGTCTTTCTCAACTTTGACAGCAGGTTTCTCTTCTTGTACGGCGGCGGAAGCTGCTGAGGCTGCTTGATCATTGGCCACTTCAGGCTTATTGGTGATTTCTTTTTTGCCGTCTTCCGTCATTTCGCTAACGGCAACATTATCCGTTTTTAAGGCAGGCGTTTTCATCGTATCAGCAACATCTTTGCTGTTTTGAATATTTGCCTGTTCGTTTTCAAAACTGGATTTGCTTTGCCAAAAGTAAACGCCGCCTACAGCCAAAGCCAATGCGGCTATCCCCAATATCCATTTTGGGAAGCCCTGCTTTTCAGTATCTGTGAAGCTTAAGCCGGAGTTGGTGCTGCGTGTTACCGCGTATACATGGTCTTCAAGTTGCGGAGTAATGGAGCGCAAATGTTTGGCGATGATTTGTTCGTCGATTTTCAGAAATCGTGCATATGAACGCAGATAACCTGAAACAAAGACTAAACCGGGAAAGCCGGAATATTCCCCTTTTTCCAAAGCATCAATTTGTTCGGTAGACAGTTTCAAACGTGAAGCAACATCTTGAATATCGATTTTGGCATCAGTTCTGTGTTTGCGTAATTCATCCCCCAATGTTTTGGCGGCTTGTGTGTCGTAGTTGATTTTATCGTTATTTTCCATTTATTGGCCTGTTGTGACGGTTTGTAGTTCGTCTGAATAAGGGAAGTTTGCCCTAAGTTGGGCTTCGTATTCGTATGCGGCGTGTTTATTACCCAAGGCGGTAGCCAAACGCCAGCCTAAAAGCAAATCGTCAGCCTGCAGGACATCAACTTTGCTTTGGTATTGGCGGAAATAATAGTCGGCATCGTTCAGATTGCCTGCCATCATTTTGGTTCGGGCAAGTTCTTTGAAAGCAGGGAAGAATTGCGGATTTGCTGCTAAAGACCTTTCCAAATAGGCTTGGGCTAAAGAGTATTGACCTAACCTTGCGCTGCAAATGCCTTTATTCATATTGGCAATAAAGGGGCTTGGGTAGGTTGGGTCGGCCAGTGCTTTGTCAAAATAAGCCAAAGATTCGGCCGGTGCATTCATTTGATTGCACAAGAACCAACCGTAGTTGTTGTTGACTTCCGCACTATCAGGTTTTAAAGACAATGCTTTAAGAAAGCTTTCTTGAGCTTTGTCTTTGACTTTCAAATACTGATAAATCTCGGCGCGTACCAACCAAGCAAGGTCATTTTTGGAATTGGACTTAAGCGCCTCTTCGATACTTTCAGTAGCTTGGCGGTAGTTTTGGCCGCGCATATATTCCACAGCCAGTTGGGTTTTGATATTAGAAACTTGAATGGCACGTTCTTTAGGGCTTGGGCCGGAAGAGGAAGCGCAGGCAGAAAGAGTCAGTGCGGTAAGTAAAGCGAATCCGAACTTGATTTTCATAATTAACCTTATTGTTCGACCAAAATCTGTTGCCATTTTTGTTGGCGGCGTGTTTTATCTTGTACTTGTCCGGCCAATTGTCCGCAAGCGGCATCGATATCGTCGCCGCGGGTTTTGCGGACAGTAACGACAAAGCCGGCTTGTTGCAGAATATCGCGGAAGACACGGATATTTTCATTGGTAGAACGTTCGTAGCCGGAATTTGGGAAAGGATTGAACGGAATCAGATTGAATTTGCATGGTACGTCTTTAACCAATTCAATCAATTCGCGCGCATGTTGTGCTTTATCATTGATACCGTCGAGCATAACGTATTCAAAGGTAATAAAGTCACGGGGGGCTTTGACCAGATAACGTTGACAGGCCGCCATCAATTCTTTGAGCGGGTATTTTTTGTTGAGAGGAACAATCTGATCGCGCACTTCATCGTTGGATGCGTGTAAAGATACAGCCAAAGCAACAGGCATTGCATCACGCAGTCTGTCCATTTGTGGAACCATGCCCGAAGTGGAAACGGTCACGCGACGGCGGCTCAAGCCGTAGCCATGATCATCCAACATAATACTCAAGGCAGTAACAACATTGTCAAAGTTTGCCATAGGCTCGCCCATACCCATCATCACCACGTTGGAGATAACGCGTTCGTTTTTAGGGGTAACACCCATGGCTTTATTGGCCCACCAAAGCTGACCGATAATTTCAGCGGCAGTCAGGTTGCGGTTGAAACCCTGTCGTCCGGTAGAGCAGAAAGTGCATTCCAATGCGCAACCTACTTGGGAAGAGATGCACAAAGTACCGCGTTCGGCTTCGGGAATAAAGACGGTTTCTACACCGTTGCCCGTGCCGACATCCAGCAACCATTTGCGTGTGCCATCAGTAGATTCTTGTGCCATCATTAATTTAGGCACTTCGATTGTGGCTTGTTCATTCAACTTGGCACGCAATGATTTGGCCAAGTCAGTCATTTCTTCAAAGTTTTGTGCACCGGCTTGATGCATCCAACGCATGACTTGTTTGGCGCGGAAAGGTTTCTCACCCATTTCGGCAAAGTGTTGCGTCAGTCCATTTAAATCGTAATTCAGTAGATTGGTTTTCATGTATTTTTATGTTTCTCAATAAAGCTTTTAAAGTAAAGAGGCTTATCGGTCAGCTTTGCTTTAAAAGCCTTTAGGGTTTCAGACGGCCTGTCATTTGCAGGGCATACAAAGCACTTTTGCCGTCCGATATGGAATCGGACGGCCGTAAAGCGGCTACAGGCTTTTTGCTTTTATCGTGGGCAGATTTCGCTTTGGCTGAAAAAGTAGGCGATTTCAATCGCAGCATTTTCCACGCTGTCAGAACCGTGTACAGCATTAACACTGACAGATTCTGCAAAGTCGGCACGGATTGTGCCCGGAGCTGCATCGGCTGGATTGGTTGCGCCCATCAATTCGCGATTTTTGGCAACGGCGTTTTCACCTTCCAATACTTGAATCATAACAGGATTGCGAGTCATGAATTTAACCAAGTCTTCATAAAAAGGGCGGTCTTTGTGTACAGCATAAAACTCTTTTGCTTCGCGCTCAGACAGATGTTTCATTTTCGCCGCAATAATGCGCAAGCCGTTTTCTTCAAAGCGGCTGTAAATCTTGCCGATGACGTTTTTTTCTACTGCATCGGGTTTGATGATGGAAATCGTACGTTCGATGGCCATGTTATGTCCTTGTTTTTATTAATAGGTGAGTTGCCGTAGCCAAGAGGCGAGGGAAGTGTATTCTACCAAATTTCGCCCCTTTTTGGGAAAGGCATTATTTGCTTAAAGTCAGGTGTGGTTGTTCCAAATAGACTTCGGATTGCATTTCGATCATACGGCTGGCTGTACGGGTAAATTCCTCGGCGAAATCGCCTTCGACATAAATATCGTTTACGCCAACTGCACTGGTGGCGCACAATTTCACACGGAAATCATATAAAACGTCAATTAACCATGTCAGACGGCGTGCTTCTGCTTTTTCTTGCGGGGTTAGACGTTCTAATCCTGAAAGGAAAACCATCTCATAATGTTCGGCTAAATACAGATAGTCAGCTTGTGAACGCGGGCCAAAACATAATGCGCGGAAATCAAACCAGATGGCGCGTTCCGACTGGGCTTTATGAGGAATTTCCCGTCCATGAATAATGCTGATTCCTGGATTCAATTCAGAGATTCCGCTCATTTCTTTAAATAAAGTAGCCAGTTTTTGCTCGTTTTCTTCATTATTGGGCACAAAGAAAATTTCGGCAGGGCGCAATGTGCGCAATCGGTAATCTTCTCCGCCATCTACATTTAAAACGGTCAGGTTAGATTCGATAAGGGCGATGGTTGGCAGAAAGCTGCTGCGGTTTTGGCCTTGAGGATAGAGTTCGGATGGGGCGTAGTTGGAAGTGGCCACCAAAACAACACCTTCGCTCAGCAGGTTTTCCAACAAACGGCCTAAAATCATTGCATCGGCAATGTCGCTGACGTGAAATTCATCAAAGCATAATACGCGTGTTTCTTTGGCAATTTCTGCTGCAACGGCTTTTAAAGGATTCGCTTCACTCTTTAAAGCTTTCAGCCGTTGATGAATTTCGGCCATAAAGGCATGGAAATGCACGCGGCGCTTACGGCGATAAGGGAGGCAGCCAAAAAAAGCGTCCATCAGGAAACTTTTACCGCGTCCTACGCCGCCATAAAAATAGAGTCCTTTAGGTACTTGAGGGGAACGCAGGCTGCGGCCGAGAAAACGGTTGCGTTTGCGTTTGAACATCATCAGCTCGGTCCATAAGCGATCCAAATATTCAATGGCTCGTGCTTGTGCTTCGTCACGGATGAAGTTGGGTTGTTCGGCGGCGGCCTGATACCAAGTCAACGGGCTGTGGTTTTCAAATGGCGGTGGCGTAAATAGTTGGTCTCTATTGCTCATGTATAACCTTTATTATGTTTTGCTGGCGATAGTCGAAACATCATCCGCAATAATTTGGACAGTAGTCGGAATGATGTTCTCATTATGGAATAGTCGGTCTATTATAAATGATTTCAGACGGCCTGCGTTTTTTGCAAAGGCTTTGTTGTCAATATAGTTGGAAAAGTGTGCGATTAAGGTGCAAGCAAAAAGGTTGGCTTTAGTATTTTTTGAAAAAACAAAAAAACGCCGCATTTCTGCGGCGTTTTGCTACTAAGTATTAATGAGCACTTTCTTGCAATGCCAAGTCTACACGCTCACGCAACTCTTTACCCGGTTTGAAGTGGGGAACATGTTTTTCAGGCACTTCCACACGTTCGCCGGTTTTAGGGTTGCGCCCGATACGGGCAGGGCGGTGGTTCAAGTCGAAGCTGCCGAAGCCGCGGATTTCGATACGTTGTCCACGAGCCAGTGAGCGGGTCATGGTATCAACCAAGACTTTTACACTGTATTCGACATCTTTAGCCAGCAGTTGGTTGCCATTTTTTTCGGCAAACACTTCTGCGAGGCGAACCATCAATTCAGACTTCGTCATGTCTGCAACCTTATTCTTGGTCGCCGGACAGTTTGGCTTTCAGCAAGTCGCCCAGGCTGGTAGTACCGGCATTGGCAGTTGCAGCGGCGTTAACTGAATTCAGCGCTTCGCGGTTTTCTTTAGCGTCTTTCGCTTTAACAGACAGACGGATGCTGCGGTTTTTGCGGTCAACGGTAACGATAACGGCTTCAACTTCGTCGCCTTCTTTCAGTTTGGTAGTCAGGTCTTCAACGCGGTCAGCGGCGAATTCAGAAGCAGGCAGGTAGCCTTCAACTTCTTCAGACAGAGCGACTACGGCACCTTTGGCGTCAACAGATTTCACAGAACCTTTAACCAAAGAACCTTTGTCGTTTACGCTGATGAAGTTACCGAACGGATCGCCTTCAAGTTGTTTGATACCCAAAGAGATACGTTCTTTTTCAACGTCGATGGCCAATACAACGGCTTCAACTTCTTCGCCTTTTTTGTATTTGCGTACAGCTTCTTCGCCGGCTTCAGTCCAAGACAGGTCAGACAAGTGAACCAGACCGTCGATACCGCCAGGCAGACCTACGAATACGCCGAAGTCAGTGATAGATTTAACTGCGCCGGAGATTTTGTCGCCTTTGTTGTGGTTGGCGGCAAACTCTTCCCAAGGGTTAGCTTGACATTGTTTCATGCCCAAAGAGATACGGCGGCGGTCTTCGTCGATTTCCAGGATCATGACTTCAACTTCGTCACCCAGTTGAACAACTTTGCTTGGGTGTACGTTTTTGTTGGTCCAATCCATTTCGGAAACGTGTACCAAACCTTCGATGCCTTGTTCGATTTCAACGAATGCACCGTAGTCGGTCAGGTTGGATACTTTACCGAACAGGCGGGTACCTTGTGGGTAACGACGGGTCAGACCGCTCCAAGGATCTTCGCCCAGTTGTTTCATGCCCAGGGAAACGCGTTGTTTGTCTTGGTCGAATTTCAGGACTTTGGCTTCTACTTCTTGACCAACTTCCAAAACTTCGCTTGGGTGTTTCACACGGCGCCATGCCAAGTCGGTGATGTGCAACAGACCGTCGATGCCGCCCAAGTCAACGAATGCACCGTAATCGGTGATGTTTTTAACGATACCTTTGATAACTGAACCTTCTTGCAGGTTTTCCAGCAAGGCTTTGCGTTCTTCGCCCAAAGTAGCTTCCAGAACAGCGCGGCGGGACACAACGACGTTGTTGCGTTTTTTGTCCAGTTTGATCACTTTGAATTCAATTTCTTTGCCTTCGAAGTGAGAAGTGTCTTTTACGGGACGTACGTCAACCAAAGAACCCGGCAGGAATGCGCGGATGCTGTTGATCATAACAGTCAGACCGCCTTTGACTTTGCCATTGATAACGCCGGACAGGATGTCGCCGTTTTCCATAGCTTCTTCCAAAGCGATCCAGTCGGCAGCGCGTTTGGCTTTTTCGCGGGACAGTTTGGTTTCGCCGAAGCCGTTTTCAACAGATTCGATGGTAACGGTAACGAAATCGCCAACTTTAACTTCAATCTCGCCCTGAGCGTTTTTGAATTCAGCAACATCAATCAGAGATTCTGATTTCAGACCTGCGTTAACGGTAACGAAGTTTTGATCGATGCCGACTACTTCGGCAGTAATCACTTCACCTGGGTTCATCTCTTGCAGGGTAAAGCTTTCTTCCAGCAGCTGGGCAAAATTTTCCATAGTCATATATACTCTTTTCGGTACACCGCCAAGGGGTGCGGGTTAGGTTTGAAATGACCTGCCGTCCTTGGCGCGGCAGGTTGGGAAATGTTTTCAGACGGCCTTGTTATAGGGTTAACAGGCCGTCTGAAATGAAAACTTCGCGATTATACTCCAAATTTTAAACTTTATGATACCAATCAAGCACTTTTTTTACAGCTTCTTCGATAGAAAGGTTGTCAGTGTCTAAAAGCAGGGCGTCGGGCAGCTGTTTCAATGGGGCAACAGGGCGGCGGCGGTCTGCTTCGTCGCGCGCTTCAATGTCCGACAAGATACGCTCGAATGCCACGCCTTCGCATGGGATACCGAGTTGTTTGGCACGACGTTGGGCACGAACATTGGCACTTGCAGTCAGGAAGATTTTTAATGCGGCATCAGGGAAAATAACCGAGCCGATATCGCGGCCGTCGGCGACCAAACCTTTTTCGGTCAGGAAATCGCGTTGGCGCTGCAAAAGGGCGGTACGCACTTTAGGCAACTGCGCGACGGCAGATGCACCCATGCCGATGGCTTCGGTACGGATTTGCTCGGATACATCTTCGCCGTTTAATAACACGACGCTGCCTTCAAATTGTGCGGGCAAAGTTTCTGCCAGTGTGCTGACGGCGTCTTCATCTGTCCAGGCAACATTTTGTTTTTGTGCGTAAAGCGCGGTCAGGCGGTAAAGCGCACCGGAATCGAGGTAAAGAAAACCCAAGGCTTCGGCTACGCGTGAGGCAACCGTCCCTTTGCCGGATGCGCTGGGGCCGTCGATGGCGATGACTTTTTGCTTGAGGCTCATGTGTTCTCCTGAATGCGATAGGTATTTGAATTAACCGTTTATTATACGTTGCTTTGGCCGTCTGAAAACGAAAATTTTTGTGTGATTTAAATTTGAAGGAAAAGTGGCTCGGCCTTATCGGGTATAATGGCCAAAATCATAATTTAACCGCTTTATCTGATTGTTCGGGCCATCTGAAATAACGGGTCGGGAATGGTCTTAGAATTTAGAAACATTATGTTACAAACCGATAATCTTACTTCTGCACAACCTCAGCGCATTATCACTGCTCAAAATATTTCCGCTCAGGAAGAATTGCTTGAACGCGCTTTACGTCCGAAAACTTTAGACGACTATATCGGACAGGATAAAGCAAAAGAGCAGTTGGCTATTTTTATTCAGGCAGCGAAAAAACGTGGCGAAGCGCTTGACCACACTTTGCTGTTTGGTCCTCCGGGTTTGGGCAAAACTACTTTGGCACACATTATCGCCAAAGAGTTAGGCGTTAATTTGCGCCAAACCAGCGGCCCGGTTTTGGAACGTGCCGGCGACCTTGCAGCCTTGTTGACCAACCTCGAGCCGCATGATGTGCTGTTTATTGATGAAATCCACCGCTTAAGCCCTGTGGTTGAAGAAATCCTTTATCCTGCGCTTGAAGATTATCAGTTGGACATCATGATAGGCGAGGGGCCGGCCGCGCGTTCGGTCAAAATCGATTTGCCGCCGTTTACATTGGTAGGCGCGACGACCCGTGCCGGTATGCTGACCAATCCTTTGCGCGACCGTTTCGGTATCGTGTCCCGATTAGAGTTTTATCAGAATAAAGATTTGGCGACTATTGTTGCTCGTTCTGCCCAGTTGTTGCAGTTGGATATGGGCGACGAGGGTGCGATGGAAGTGGCCAAGCGCAGCCGCGGTACGCCGCGTATTGCCAACCGCCTTTTGCGACGTGTACGCGATTATGCCGATGTGAAAAACAACGGCGTCATTGATGCGGAAATTGCCGATGCTGCCTTGAGTATGCTGGATGTGGACGGTCAGGGTTTGGATGTGATGGACAGGAAATTCCTTGAGGCGATTCTGCACAAGTTCAGCGGCGGTCCTGTCGGTTTGGAAAACGTGGCTGCTGCGATTGGCGAATCAACCGATACCATCGAAGATGTGATTGAACCATATCTGATTCAGCAGGGCTTTTTGCAGCGTACACCGCGCGGACGCGTAGCAACCGAACGAGCCTATCTGCATTTCGGTTTGAAGGTTCAAGAATAATAATGAAGGCCGTCTGAAAACTGCTTTCAGACGGCCTGATACTTTCAATTTCATATGATTGTCGGCAAATATCTGCCGATAATCGGTTAAAATGTCCCTCTTTTCTTTTTTGAAGTTTCCCCATGAATATCTTATCCGTAGAAAATGCTTCTTTTGCCGTCGGCCATGTCGCCTTGCTCGACAAAACTTCTTTTCAACTCGACAGCGGCGAGAAAATCGGTTTAATCGGCCGCAACGGTGCGGGTAAGTCTTCGTTTTTAAAAATTCTCGCCGGTGTGCAAAAGCTCGACGATGGGCAGATTATTGTTCAAAACAACCTCAAAATCGTTTATGTACCGCAGGAATCCTTTTTTGATAAGGACGCAACCGTATTTGATACCGTTGCCGAAGGATTGGGAGAAATTCGCAATTTATTGCGCCGTTATCATCATGTCAGCCATGAGTTGGAAAATGGTTCGAGTGAGGCTTTATTGAAAGAACTCAACGAATTACAACTCGAAATTGAAGCGAAGGACGGCTGGAAGCTGGATGCGGCAGTCAAGCAGACTTTGGGGGAACTCGGTTTGCCGGAAAACGAAAAAATCGGCAACCTATCCGGCGGTCAGAAAAAGCGTGTCGCTTTGGCGCAGGCTTGGGTGCAAAAGCCCGACGTATTGCTGCTGGACGAGCCGACCAACCATTTGGATATTGACGCAATTATTTGGCTGGAAAATCTGCTTAAAGCGTTTGAAGGCAGCTTGGTCGTGATTACCCACGACCGCCGTTTTCTGGACAACATCGCCACGCGCATCGTCGAACTAGACCGCGGCATTCTGCGCTCCTATCCTGGCTCGTTCTCCAAATACAGCGAGAAAAAAGCGCAAGAGTTGGCGGTTGAAGCAGAACACAACCGCCTCTTCGACAAATTTCATGCTCAGGAAGAAGCGTGGATACGTAAAGGCATCGAAGCGCGCCGTACCCGTAATGAAGGCCGCGTGCGCCGTTTGGAAGAACTGCGCCGCCAGCGCGCCGAACGCCGCAACGTACAAGGGCAGGTTAACTTTAAGCTCGACAGCGGCGAAAAAAGCGGCAAAATCATCGCCGAGCTGGAACACGCTTCGTTTGCCTATGGTGACAAAGTCATCATGGACAAATTCTCCGCCATCTTGCAGCGCGGCGACAAAATCGGCTTAATCGGTCCAAACGGCATCGGCAAAACCACCTTCCTCAAGCTGATTTTGGGCGAATTGCAGCCGACCTACGGCAGAATCCGTATCGGCAGTAAACAGGAAGTTGCTTATTTCGACCAGTTCCGCAGCGCGTTGAATGAAAACGACACTGTGTTTTACACGCTCGGACAGGGCAACGATTACGTTGAAGTCGGTGGTAAGAAAAAGCATGTGATGAGCTATTTGGAAGATTTCCTGTTCCATCCAGCTCGCGCACAAAGTCCCGTCTCATCGCTTTCCGGCGGTGAACGCAACCGCCTCCTGCTGGCAAAACTCTTCACCCGCCCCGCCAATATCCTGGTCTTGGACGAACCGACCAACGACTTGGACATTGATACCCAAGAGCTGCTTGAAGACCTACTGCGCGATTATCAAGGCACGGTATTCCTTGTCTCGCATGACCGTATGTTCTTGGATAATGTGATTACCCAAAGCATTGTTTTCGAAGGACAAGGCCGTCTGAAAGAATACATCGGCGGCTATCAGGACTATATCGACGCAAAATCGCGGGAAGAGAAAATTCAGACGGCCTCTGCGCCTAAAGCGGCTGCCGAGCCTGAAAAAATCAAACCTAAAGCCAACCGCACGGTCAAACTTTCCTACAAAGAACAGCGTGAACTCGATGCCCTGCCTGATGAAATCGCCGCTTTGGAAACCGAGCAGGCTGAAATCAATACCCAGCTTTCCGATCCTGAAATTTTCAAAGATTACGAAAAAGCAGGTGCATTGCAAAGCAGGGCTGAAGAAATCGAGATGTCGCTTTTGGAAAAGCTGGAACGCTGGGAATGGCTGGAAGCGAAACAAAATGGAGAAGCGGTTTAAATTGGGAGTTTTGTCCCAAAGTAGGGCAGATATTTTTCTAAATCATGCCGTCTGAACCCCGAATATTCAAAAACAAGGTCTACAACCAACATGAAAAAAGTCGAGAAAAACGTATTGGTGCTGCATAGCGCTAAGGAAATGTTTGAGCTGGTGGACAAAGTTGAGGACTATCCAAAATTTTTGCCGTGGTACAGCAAGACCGAAGTCATCGAACGTAAAGGCAATGAGCTAAAAGCGCGCCTGTTTATGGACTATATGCGCGTCAAGCAGTCATTTGCGACGCACAACCACAATATCCCGGGGCAGGAAATCCGCATGGATTTGCTCGAAGGGCCGTTTAAAACCCTGCGCGGCACTTGGAAATTTATCGACTTGGGCGATGATATGTGCAAAGTCGAATTCAGATTAGAATACGATTTCTCCAATGCCGTACTCTCTGCCATGATTTCCCCGGTATTCGGCCATCTCGCCGGCACGCTGGTGGATGCTTTTATTAAAGAGGCCGACCGCCGCTATGCTTGAGATTGAAATTGTTTACGGACTGGCCGATAGGCAAGTGTTGAAGGGTATGACCGTTGCCGAAGGAACAACCGTACGCGAAGCTGCCCGACAAAGCGGTTTGGAGATAGAGTTTCCGGAATTGGATTTACAGCAAGCGCCTTTGGGTATTTTCGGCAAGGCTGTGAAAGACGAAACAGCGTTGCGCGATGGCGATCGGATTGAGGTTTATCGCCCATTGTTGATTGATCCGAAAGAAGCGCGACGTAAACGCGCTGGGCAAGAATAAATCAAAGGCCGTCTGAAACTTTTTCAGACGGCCTGTCAAACTGAAAGAACAGTAATGAGCTTGAAAATTAAATTAATTGTCGGTTTGGGCAATCCAGGCCAAGAATACGAACAAACGCGCCACAATGTCGGCTTTTGGCTGTTGGACGAACTGGCATGGAAATGGAAAGTCAATTTTAAAGACGAAAAGAAATTTTACGGCGAAGTAGCGCGCGCCACTACGCCTGATGGTGATGTTTGGCTGCTCAAACCCATGACCTTTATGAACCGCTCCGGTCAGGCAGTAGCCGCTTTGGCTCAGTTTTACAAAATCAAGCCGGAGGAAATCTTGGTGGTTCATGACGAGCTGGATATTCCATGCGGCCGTATCAAATTCAAACTTGGCGGCGGCAACGGCGGACACAACGGCCTCAAAGACATTCAGGCTCGCTTGGGTACGCCTAATTTCTACCGCCTGCGCTTGGGTATTGATCATCCGGGCGACCGTAATCTGGTTGTCGGTTATGTGTTGAATAAACCGTCGGCGGAACACAGACAGCAAATTGATGATTCCATCGCCAAATCCCTGCAAGGATTGCCGGCCGTGTTGAATGGCGAATGGGAAGAAGCAACACGTTTTTTACACAGTAAGTAGCGTACCCAAACCAAACCAAACGGGCAGCCTTGCACATCATGTTCAGACGGCCTGAAAACAGGCAGTGTGATCTGACTAGTGATAAACGAATCAAAGAAACAGTAAATATGAACGAACTGACCAGTCTTATGCAGACCGAAGCCCCAGGCATTGTTGGCGAAACATTAGACTTCTGCCTTTACGAATGCAGTATTGAAGATGCCCCGGATGCAGAAGAAGTGGCACAATGGCGTGATATTTTGAAGGCGCGGGGTGGGAAATTTGTCCGCTTGGCAGATATCTGCCAAACATGGTTGGATGAAGAGGCCGATAAATGAAAGCCTTGCCGTTAAACAAATTTACTGTCGCTGCCTTGATTTGGTTTGCCGCCGCCATTTATGCCTTACTTTTCAAAGAGGGCGGCAATAGCGCTCCACCATTCCCTCATTTTGATAAAGTCGGCCATTTCGGGCTGTTCTTCGGTCAGGCATGGTTGTGTGCAAAAATATTTATTCAAGACAATAGGACTATTCCCTATAAAGGCATTCTGTTTGCCGCTTTATTGTTTGCCATAGGAAGCGAGCTGGCTCAGGCATTTCTGACTGCTACGCGCCAAGGTTCGATCGCGGACGGCATTGCCGATATGGCAGGTACGGCTGCGGCACTGTGGTTTGCAGAAAAAATAAAAGCAGCAAAAAGTTAGACATATTTAAAAAACTTAAAGGCCGTCTGAAATCCTGAGAAATAGGTTTCAAACGGCCTTTTGTTACTTGATGTATGAAGCGATCGTTGCTTTATACCAAATATTTAAAAATTAGAATTTTACGCGTACACCGGCAGATACTTCGTGGGATTGAATTTTGGTCTCTTCAAAATTGCCCCAATAGTTGTAGCGATAGCCAGCATCTAAAGCAACATTAGGCGTTACTTCGTAGCTTACACCAGCCAATGCACCAATACCCATTTTGGTTTTTCGTGAATGTTCTGTATAGTGAAAACCAGGGTCGGCTTCATCAGAATTTAATGAAACGCGATTAATACCTAAACGAGCACCAACGTAGGGCTTAACAGGTGTATTAGTATTGAAGTCATAGATTGCTGAAACGCCAATACTTTGAAATTTCAGTTTGTAATATAAGTGACTGTCATCCTCGTATTCACCTCTTTCAATAGATTTATGATGTGTATAGTCTGCTGCAACACGGAAGTCACCAAAATCATAACCAGCAGATAGACGAGGGCTAAAGCCTTTTGCTTTATCAGAGAATTCCTCTTCACCAGAGTTGTCTTTAATCTTAACAGTAGAATAACCAGCATCAGCTTGAACATAAAAACCTTTGGTTGCATCAGCCAATGCAAATGTAGGCAGGGAAAGAGCAATCAGTGTTACCAGAACTTTTTTCATTGTTTTGTCCTTAATGTAGGATTAGGAGTAGTGGATAATCGCCGGGGTTGGTCGTTCCCAACAATTATTCAGATTGTATTTTCTTGTCGTAAATTAAGCAAATCTAAAAATGTTTTAACTGTTGTAAAAAAGCACTTATAAAAAACACTGTAACAAGTCGTTTAAGAACAAACGGCCTTGCTCGGTCGGGCGGAACACGGTCGGATCTGATTCAAGCAGGCCTTTTTGTCTGGCGGTTTCGATTTGAGCCATGATTTTTGCAGTGGGGACGCCGGTACGTTCCTGCAACATTGCAGCAGGTACGCCATCGGTCAGGCGCAGGGCGTTCATCATGAACTCGAATGGAAGGTCTTCGGAAGCAACGGTTTTGTGCTCAACTGCTTCATGCGGATTGCCCTGCATAGCGGCAAGATAGTCGTTGGGATGGCGACGGCGGACAGTTCGCTCGATACGGTCGGGATAGGAAATTTTGCCGTGTGCGCCTGCACCTATGCCTAAGTAATCGCCAAACTGCCAGTAGTTCAAATTATGGCGGCACTGCATACCAGGTTTTGCAAAAGCCGATGTTTCGTAGTGGATAAAGCCTGCGCTTTCTAATGCACCGTGTACAGCATCTTCAATATCCAACGCCGCTTCATCTTGCGGTAATCCTTTTGGCGGCGTATGACCGAAAGGCGTGTTCGGTTCCATTGTCAGATGATATGCGCTGATATGCGATACGCCTGTTGCAATAGCGGTTTGCACATCGTTTAGGGCCGTCTGAACCGTTTGGTTTGGCAGGGCATACATCAAATCAATATTGACTTTATCAAATAATTTCAATGCAGTATCAATGGCTGTCAGTGCTTCTTTGCCGTTGTGAACGCGTCCCAATCGAGCAAGCATATCGTCGTTAAAACTTTGTACGCCGATAGACAGGCGCGTAATACCTGCGTCTTTAAATCCTTGAAACTTCTCAATTTCAAATGTGCCGGGGTTCGCTTCTAAAGTAATTTCCGCTTCGGGTTGCAAGCGCAACAGCGAACGCACGCCACTTAACAAACGGTCAATTGATTCCGCTTGAAACAGGCTGGGTGTGCCGCCGCCGAAGAATATCGTTTCTATCGGTCTGCCCCAAATATTGGGTAACTCAAGCTGCAAGTCGGTTAATAGGGCATCGATATAGGCTTCTTCCGGCAGGCCGTTTTTCAGGCTGTGGGAATTGAAGTCGCAATATGGACATTTTTTGATGCACCAAGGAATATGGATATAGAGTGATAAAGGAGGCAGGGCGGTTAGCTGGCCGGGGCGTTGGAAAGTGATTTGGGTCATGGTATGTGTTGAGGCTCAAGGCCGTCTGAAATTTTTAGGCCGTTATTTTAACTGAAATGTCGGCCGGGAAAGTAATCAGTAGGAAATTTGCGCAGTCTAAGCGCTCAAAAAAGCTTCAATTTCTTCTTCTGATAATTTGGAATTGCAGACAAATTTTATTTTGCCTTGTGAGATGTTGAGTAATGCGGGAACAGTTTTGATGCCGTGTTGTTCACGAAAAGTCTTTAAAGCTGCTTTGTTGCTGCTGTCTGTAAAGCGGATAGTAAGCTGCTTGTTTAAGGAAACGGTAAATAGTTTTGCAACAAAACGGCGACAGTATGAACAGCTTGGTTTGCCTAAAAAGACGATAGCAGTTTCTTGACTATCAATGAGTTGCAGAAGTTCGTCAGGTGTGGTTGGGATGAAGGCAGCGACGTGTTTTGCAAAGGCTGCCAATTCTTCAGGCGAGGGTTTGGGCATGGGAATGAATGTGAGGTAGGCCGTCTGAAGGTTTCAGACGGCCTGTTATTGATTTATAAGGATTCGATTTTTCTTAACAATTCACGCAAAGCTTGGGCGCGGTGGCTTTCGGCATTTTTGATTTCAGGATCAAGCTCGGCAGCGGTGCAACCGTGTTCGGCCAGATAGAAATGCGGGTCGTAGCCGAAGCCGTTTGTGCCGGCTGCTTCTGCCTGCCATTGTCCGCGCCAGATGCCTTCGGCGATAATGGGTTGCGGGTCGTTTTCGTGGCGGACGAGGACGAGTACGCAGACGTAGTAGCAGCTTTTATCGTCTTTATCGGCAAGATCGGCAGAGAGTTTGGCGTTGTTTGCGGCATCGGATTTAGGGTTTTCGCCTGCATAACGTGCGGAGAAAATGCCGGGTGCGCCGTTTAAGGCGTTGGTGCAGATGCCGGAGTCGTCGGCAAGTGCCGGTAAGCCGCTGTATTTGGCGGCATGACGTGCTTTAGCCAGGGCATTTTCAACAAAGGTATGGTACGGTTCGGGACATTCGGGCGTATTGAACTGCGATTGCGGCAGGACTTCGATGTTTAAGTCGGCAAAGAGGCGGGAAAATTCTTTGAGTTTGCCTGCGTTGCCACTGGCAAGGACGATTTTTTCAAACATGGTTTTTCCTTAATGGTTTTCGGTTTGCTGCATACGAGCAATTTGTGCGCGTGCTTTGTGGCGGATGTAAAGGGCAAGGCTGCCGATTTGGGCAAAAACGGCGGCAAAGGCAAACAGAAAGGTGGCAACGGCAAATTGTTTGCTGTGAATGCTTAGAAGATAAGCGCCCAACAGAATCAGTACGATAAACATCAGGGTAAACAGGGCGGTCAGGAGCAGATAGGCTTTTTGTCGGGTCATGGCAGCTTGGGTAAGGGGGAAAAATGTTCTGATTATAACGTCAGATTGGGAATTTGAAACCATGCCGGATTCGTTAAAAAGGCCGTCTGAATATTTCAGACGGCCTTAATTTGAATAACTGATTAACGCAATTCTGTGTGCAGGCGGCTCAACAATGTGGAGGCATCGCTGCCTTTGTATGGGCTGCCGTCTTTGTTCAACAGATGGAGGCGTGCGCCATTGTTGATAGGCTCAACATACACGATGATTTCAGGGTACGTTTTTGGCGCTTCTGCTTTGCCTTTGCCAAATACGCGTTTGAACAGGCCCGGTTTTTTATTGGCAACTGCTTCGCCTTCGGTTGGCGCTTGTTGAACCAAGAAGGCGCGGCGTTCGGCATTTTGACCGATAACAGTCAGGCCGATGCGGTCAAGCGCAAGGGCGGTACGGCGCCAGTTGCGGCCGTAATCGCCTGCCAGCAACAGAGTGCCATTGTCCACACGCGCCAATTCAGAAGCATTGCTGCGGGCGGCAACGCTTTGGGTCAGAGCTTGTTCGGCTTGCTGACCGTCAACGCCCAAATATTGCATAAAGCGGGCGAGGAATGCGGCTTCGAGGTTAGGGTCGCTCTCGCTTGGCTGCCACATCGTAGTGTCTTTTTTACGGTCGGCATAAACTTCTTTCATGCCTTTGTGGGCGAAGAAGATGTCGGTCGAACCGTTTTTACCTTGTTCGATGCGGATGATGAACTTGTCGCGTTCGCTGGTAGAGTAGATGCCGCCCAAGCCGACTTTATCCAGCAGACGGCGCAGGCTGTCTTGAGGGATTTTGGCTCGGTTTTCAGCCCACTCGGTTTCCATTTGGCCGATGGCCGGTTCTTCAGATTTGATGTCGAAACCGTTTTCTTGCCAGAACACTTTCAGCAAAGGCCAAATTTCGCGAGGCGATTTGCCTTCGACAACCAACCAGCGTTGGTTGCCGTCACGCTCAAGGCGTACGCCTTTAACGGATTTCAAGACTTCTGCATTTGCAGGCTGCTGTACGGCTTGGGTGCGGCGTTTGTTGAAATCGCTGGCGCGGACGGCGCCGCTGCCTGCCGGTAATTGATAGAGGTTGCCTTGGTCTGGGTTGTTCAAATCAGGTGGTACTTCCAGTTTGACTAGGCGGTGAGATTGACTTTGATAGTCGAGTTTGGGTTGTTCTTTTTTGCTGCCGGAACAGGCAGTCATGCTAATCAGGGCGAGGGCTACTACGATGGGTTTAATATAGGTCATCTTGTTTTCCTGTGGATGGAGTTCTTAACAGGGAGGCCGTCTGAAAAAGGGTGTTTGGGATTCAGACGGCCTTATTTCCGGATCAGATTTGTCCTGATTTTTCCAGAGCGGCTCGGACTTTGGCTTGACCGGCTTCGGTCAGTGCTACCAAAGGCAGGCGAACATGGGGTTCGCATTTGCCCAATAAGCTCAGGCCCCATTTGGGCGCGGCCGGGCTGGGCTCGCAGAACATGGTGTTATAAATTGGGATAAGTTGCTCGTTTAGACGACGGGCGGTCGCAATATCGCCCTCAAGGGCGGCTCGGCACATATCGGCAAAGAGTTTCGGTGCAACGTTGGCTGCAACGGTTACCACGCCATGACCGCCACACAGCATGAAAGGCAGGCCGGTAGGGTCATCGCCGGAGAATACTGCAAAACCTTCAGGAACGCTGTTGATCAATTCGATGTTGTTACCGATATTGCCGCTGGCTTCTTTCACGCCGACGATATTCGGAATCTCGGCCAAACGCAAAATAGTGTCGTTGCTCATGCTGACGACGGTACGGCCGGGAACATTATAGATAACCATCGGAATCGAAGTGGCTTCGGCGATGGCTTTGAAATGTTGGTAAATGCCTTCTTGCGAAGGTTTGTTGTAGTAGGGAACAACAGATAAGGTGTAGTCCGCACCGGCTTGCTCGGCGGCTTTGGAAAGGGCGATGGCTTCGACAGTATTGTTGGCGCCTGTACCGGCGATAACGGGAACGCGCTTGTTGACGTGTTTGACAGTGGCTTCAATAACGGCCAAATGTTCTTCGACAGGCAGGGTGGCTGACTCGCCGGTGGTGCCGACTGCGACGATACCGTCGGTGCCGTTTTCAATGTGCCAGTCGATTAAGTCGTGAAGTTGTTCGTAGTTGATGCTGCCGTCTTGATTCATCGGAGTAATCAGGGCAACCAGACTGCCTTTTAACATACGGAAACCTTTAATTTTATGGTGTGGGTGAATTATGCAGTGGATTGTAGCTTACTTTGTTGTTTGTGTGAAACATATCCGCTATGAGGCTTTGCTGTTTAATGGTGACTTGTCATTATCTTAATGAATAATACATTTTTAAATCATTGGTTTGTTTGTTTTTAGGTAGAAAAATGATGTCAAGAATTAAAATGTGTTAAGGCGGTTTGAGGCCGTCTGAAAACGGCTGGGCGGAACTTTCAGACGGCCTGATGGTTTTGAATTTGCTGATACATTTCAAATTGGTTAAAATACGCATCTTAATATTTTTTAACGATTCTTGAGAGAAGGTTCAACATGGCCGGAATGACTGAAAAACAGGCGGAATCGCTTGATTTGGTTTATGGTTTGGAAGACAAGCCGCCGTTTGGGAATGCGTTGTTGAGTGCGGTTACGCACCTTCTGGCGATTTTTGTCCCGATGATTACTCCGGCATTGATTGTCGGCGGGGCGTTGGAGCTGCCGGTTGAAATGACGGCTTATTTGGTGTCGATGGCGATGGTGGCTTCAGGTGTCGGCACTTATTTGCAGGTTAACCGTTTCGGGCCGGTCGGTTCGGGTATGTTGTCGATTCAGTCGGTCAACTTCTCTTTTGTTACCGTGATGATTGCGCTCGGTACCGGTATGAAAGAGGGCGGCTTGACTAAAGATGTGATGATTTCAACGCTCTTGGGCGTGTCCTTTGTTGGCGCGTTTTTGGTGTGCTTCTCCGCTTGGCTTTTGCCTTATCTGAAAAAAGTGATTACGCCGACTGTAAGCGGCGTGGTCGTCATGTTGATCGGCTTGAGCTTGGTGCATGTCGGCATTACTGACTTTGGCGGCGGCTTCGGTGCGAAAGCAGACGGTACGTTCGGTTCGATGGAAAACTTAGGTCTGGCATCGCTGGTGTTGCTGATTGTATTGGTTTTCAACTGCTTGAAAAACCCATTGCTGCGTATGAGCGGCATCGCGGTGGGTTTGATTGTCGGTTATATTGTTGCGCTGTTTTTGGGCAAAGTAGATTTTTCCGCCCTGCAAAACCTGCCGCTGATTACCCTGCCTGTTCCGTTTAAATATGGTTTCGCATTTGATTGGCACGCGTTTATCGTTGCCGGTGCGATTTTCCTGTTGAGCGTATTTGAAGCAGTGGGCGATTTGACGGCGACTGCGATGGTCTCCGAGCAGCCGATTGAGGGTGAGGAATACACCAAACGTCTGCGCGGTGGCGTATTGGCAGATGGTTTGGTTTCTGTAATTGCGACTGCGTTGGGCTCTTTGCCTTTAACCACGTTTGCGCAAAATAACGGCGTGATTCAAATGACCGGCGTGGCTTCGCGTCATGTGGGCAAATATATTGCGGCGATTTTGGTATTGTTGGGTTTGTTCCCCGTCATCGGCCGCGCGTTTACTACGATTCCGAGTCCTGTTTTGGGTGGCGCGATGGTGTTGATGTTTGGCCTGATTGCGATTGCCGGCGTGCGGATTTTGGTCAGCCACGGTATTCGCCGTCGTGAAGCAGTTATCGCGGCGACTTCTGTCGGTTTGGGTTTGGGCGTGGCATTTGAGCCGGAAGTGTTCAAAAACCTGCCGGTATTGTTCCAAAACTCAATTTCCGCAGGCGGTATTATGGCAGTATTGTTGAACTTGGTTTTGCCGGAGGATAAAACCGATAAAGCGGTTAAGGTGGAAACCGATAGTTTGGAGCACTAAGCAAGCTTTATTCAAAGGCCGTCTGAAGTTTCAGACGGCCTTTTGGTTTTCGGCTATAATATTGTTTTTATTTGTTATCCGAGTGGTTCGGATAGCCCTACCCGGAAAGGTTTTATATGACGGTTTATTCACTTTTTATCACTTGTCCTCGCGGTTTGGAAGCGCCTTTGACGCAAGAACTCGAAAGCATGGCATGTCAGGATATACGTGCTGTTGACGGCGGTGTGGCATGTAAAGGCACGATGGAGCAGGTGTATTGCATCAACCTGCATTCGCGCGTTGCCAGCCGTGTTTTACTGCGTTTGACTAAAGGCGGTTATCGCAACGAACACGATATCTACAAACTCGCACGAAATCTGCATTGGACGGGTTGGTTTAAGCTGGAGCAGACCTTTAAAGTCAAAGTCGAAGGCAAGCGCGCCAATGTGAAAAGCTTGGATTTTGTCGGTTTGAAAATCAAAGATGCCGTCTGCGATGCATTCCGCGATATTTATGATGCGCGTCCGAGCGTGGGTAAAATCAACCCCGATATCCGCATTCATGCCTTTATCGATGAGCGCAACGTGGAAATCTTTATCGATACTTCCGGCGAAGCACTCTTCAAACGCGGCTATCGTCAGGATACCGGCGAAGCGCCATTGAGAGAGAACTTGGCGGCAGGTTTGCTGCTTTTGGCAGGCTATGACGGTACGCAGCCTTTCCAAGACCCGTTTTGCGGCAGTGGCACGATTGCCATTGAGGCAGCATGGATTGCGACACACCGTGCGCCGGGCTTGATGCGTCGTTTCGGTTTTGAAAAACTGCAAAACTTCGACAAAGAAAAATGGCAAGCCCTGCGCCGTGAGGCTGAAAAACAAATCAAACCGGCCGCCGCGCCAATTTCCGGCAGCGACAACGACCGTTATATGATTCGTGCCGCATTGGCCAATGCCCAAGCCGCCGAAGTGGATAATTTCATCCGCTTTGACGTGCAAGATGCGCAGGCTGCGCGACCGAACGGCGAACACGGCATTATGATTTCCAATCCGCCTTATGGCGTGCGCCTTGCGGAGGTTCAGGCTTTGCAGGCGCTTTATCCGCAACTGGGCACATGGTTGAAACAACACTACGCAGGCTGGCTGGTTGGAATGTTTACCGGCGATCGCGATATGCCGAAATTTATGCGCCTTTCTCCGAAGCGTAAAATTCCGCTGTTTAATGGTAACTTGGATTGCCGATTGTTTTTGATGGATATGGTTAAAGGCTCGAATCGGGGGTAAAACCTGAAATTAAGGCCGTCTGAAAGATGATTTCAGACGGCCTTTTTTTGATTTGTTAAAACCGTCTTTGTTATAACGGAGTTTGCTTTTCTTTTTTTATATTAATGCACTGAAATTGTTTTCAGACGGCCTTTATCAAGGGAGCCGTGTAGATGTAATTATTGAAATTTACAATCTATCAAATTATAAAAACCTATTACAAAATAAAGATGGATTGTTAAATAAAATACCATATCTAGTAGTATTGTGTTTTAATTCACACCATATCTTGTGTTTTATGGCATTGCAATGAGCGGTTTGAAATTCACAATCGAGCAAATTGTATGGCAGGAAGTGCCGGGCGAAGTGTCGCTGGCGTTTCTGTTTTCCGGTTGTCCGCTGCGTTGCAAAGGTTGCCATAGTGCCGATACATGGAAAGAGGGCATTGGCACGGAATTGACCGAGGATTATTTAAAAGGCCGTCTGAAACGCTATCGCGGGCTGATTAGTTGCGTGTTGTTTATGGGCGGGGAATGGCAGCCGGAAGCCTTGCAGAAAATGCTGGCTATTGTTGCCCAGGAAGGTTTGAAAGCCTGCTTGTACACAGGTCTGGAGCGTGAGGAGCTGGAAGCGGTTTCAGACGGCATCCTGCCTTATCTGACGTATCTGAAAACCGGCCGCTGGCAGATGGAGCTGGGCGGCTTGGACAGCCCGACCACCAATCAGAAGTTTGTCGATTTGCGCACGGGCGAGGTGTTGAACCGATTGTTTATCAAAGACAAACCCGCGCCTAAAGTGTTTCCAGTGGCTTCAATTTAGCTCAATGCTGTATTGCACTGATTTAAATTGAATTTATTGTATTCGCTGACAGCGATGTTTCAGACGGCCTGACCGTCATTACTTGATAAATCATCCAAACCATACAGGAGAATTAACATGATTCGGCTGCATCCCGAACAGTTAAACGGAAAACTACAATTCATGCGCGACTACATCAGCGCGCAAAACGCGGCGGACGGTTCGAAAATGGACGCCAACGCCAACGTAACGCAAAAAAACATCGCCACGATGGAAGCGGAAATCATGAAAGACTTTTTCGTGCAGATTAACCGCGCCCAAGTGTCGCGCAAAATCGCTGAAATTTTCGACCAATCCGTCGCCGACGAATACATCCGCCAGATTGAGGCGCACGAGATTTATGTCCACGACGAAACCAGCCTCAAACCTTATTGTGTGTCGGTTACGCTCTATCCCTTCCTACTCGACGGCTTAAGCAAACTCGGCGGCGAATCCAAAGCACCGCAACATTTGGCTTCGTTTTGCGGCTCGTTTATCAACCTAGTGTTTGCCATCAGCGCGCAGTTTGCCGGCGCGGTGGCGACAGTGGAATTTCTGACTTATTTCGACTACTTCGCCCGCAAAGACTACGGCGATGATTATTTGGAAACCCATGCCAAAGAAATCGCCAACCATATGCAGCAGGTAGTGTACAGCATCAACCAGCCTGCCGCCGCACGCGGCTATCAAAGCGTATTCTGGAATATTTCTGTTTACGATCAATACTATTTCGATGCGATGTTCGGCGATTTCGTCTTCCCCGATTTCAGCAAACCAGTGTGGGCGAGCGTGGCGAAGCTGCAAAACTTCTTCCTCAAATGGTTCAATCAGGAACGCACCAAAGCCGTTTTGACCTTCCCCGTCGTTACCGCTGCGATGCTGACCGATGGCGGCAAATGCAAAGACACCGTGTTCGCCGACGAAATGGCGAAAGAGTTGGCGGAAGGCAATTCCTTCTTCGTCTATCTTTCTGACAACCCCGACTCCTTGGCTTCCTGCTGCCGTCTGCGCAACGCCATTGAAGACCGCACCTTCAGCTACACCCTCGGCGCGGGCGGCGTAGCGACCGGTTCCATCAACGTCATCACCATCAACATGAACCGGCTGGAACAAGACGGGCGTGACCTTGCCGCCGAAGTCGCCAAAATCCACAAATACCAATACGCCTACCGCAAACTGATGGAAGAATACCAAGCCGCCGGAATGCTGCCCGTTTACGATGCAGGCTTCATCACGCTGGACAAACAGTTCCTCACCATCGGCATCAACGGCATGGCAGAAGCCGCCGAATCGCAAGGCATCAAAGTCGGCTACAACGACGACTACATCAACTTCGTCCAAGGTCGTCTGAAAACCATATTCGAAGCCAATCAAGCCGCCAGCAAGCACTACGGCGTGAAGTTCAACACCGAGTTCGTCCCCGCCGAAAACCTCGGCGTGAAAAACGCCAAATGGGACAAAGCCGACGGCTACAAAGTCAGCCGCGAATGCTACAACTCCTATTTCTACGTTGTCGAAGACGAAGAAATCAATGCGCTCGATAAATTCCTGCTGCACGGCAAAGAACTGGTGGACTGGCTCGACGGTGGCTCCGCGCTGCACCTGAATCTCGACGAAGCCCTGCCCGAATCCGGCTACCGCTCGCTCTTGGACATCGCCGCGCAAACCGGCTGCAACTACTTCTGCGTGAACGTGCGCATCACCATCTGCAACGAATGCGGTCATATCGACAAACGCACCCTGCACGCCTGCTCCGCCTGCGGCAGCCACGACATTGACTACGGCACCCGCGTCATCGGCTACCTGAAACGCGTATCCGCATTCAGTAGCGGTCGTCGCAAAGAACATGCGCTCAGACATTATCACCGTAAAGCGGCGTAATCGTTGAAAAAGATTGCTTCAAACCTAAGGCCGTCTGAAACTTCAGACGGCCTTGATCATGTTGAGATAGGCAGGCTCTTTTAATGATATAGTTTTGATTAAATTAAACAAAAACTCTTGACACCTTCATATAATGAATTAACATATAACATCCTTTAACCTAAATTTAAAAAAGTGAGAGACACATGAAAACATCAGCTTTATTGGCGGCTTTGTTGGCAGCCCTGTCCCTGTCAGCATGTGGCGGCGGCTCAGGCTCATCTTCTTCTGCCGTTTGTGACGAGTACGAAAAAGCATTTGCCGAAGCAACTAAAGACGTAGATGCAGCAACCAAAGACATGATGCAAAAATCTTTCGAACAAACCAAAGAAGCCCTGAAAAACCTGCCTGCAGACCAACGCGATGCAACTTGTAAAACTTCTTTGGACGCTTTGAAAGGCGTTCCAGCTGCTGAAACTCCTGAAGAAAAAGCCGAAGAAGCCAAAGAAGCTGCTGAAGAGGCTAAAGAAGAAGCAAAAGACGCAGCAGAAGATGCTAAAGAAGCTGCTGAAGACGCTAAAGAAGAAGCTAAATAATACAGCTAAGCTTTACAGAAAAACGGATTCCAATAATTTGGAATCCGTTTTTTGTTTTGTGAATCAAGGTGGTTGTTTTAGATAAAACATTTTCAATTTTCAGACGGCCATTTTTCATGCTGTCTGAAAGCGTTAGTTTTAACTAAGTTTAATTTACAACAGAAAGCCATCAATCGAACAACCGCGTGCGTGGCGTAGCCACGCACGCGGTGGTGTGGGTTATGCAGGCTACGCTTGCTACATGGGGAGTTTAGGATTCGTGCAGACTACAGCTGGCTACTGCTTGCTCTTACGTTGGTAATTTTTAGAATTCCATTCTTCAATTTTCTTTTGGGTATAGTTCACTTTTCGATCAAATTGAGCATAAAAATTCCCAGGTGTATTATCTCTCATGAAAGTAGCAACAGTTTTTGCAAACTCCAATTTACTTAACCTAATTAATACATCAATATAGTTATATAAACCAGTGATAATATTTTGTTTTGCAGAGCTTTTGAAAGAATTAAAATCGATTTTTTGATTCTGAACATTCTGCCAGATAGGGAGAAATTGTTTTTCTAGTCTTTCGCATTCTTGCCGTAATTTCCTTCTTTCCAAGTTATATTCAGTTTCTGAGATTGTCTTTTCTTCTCTCCTATCTTTTAATTTGTCTAAAGCATCAATAACATTAATGCAGCTATATTGCATTAGCAGGCCATTAAGATCTAAAATTTCTTCATCTTTATGGAGTGATGTAATCAGATTAGATTTATTTGATAGTGTCATTAAAATAAAATCACTTAATATTTTTACTGCATTTTCCTTGTCCTCTGTCTTTCCATTAGCCCAGCTAAATTGAGCATATAACCGTGTAAAATTTAAATTAGTATGAAAATTACTGATATCGTTAAAAAAATGTTTGTAATTACTAATTTGCCTTAGTGCCTCATCTTTTTTCTTTATGCCAGCCAGATAGCTAGCGAGCATACTAATAGCTTGATATTTGATTTCAATGGAGCAATTTATTCTCTCTAGAACACGATGATATGCCTCAATAACTTCTAACTCAGGCTTGGACAATCTACAAGCATTAGCAGTCTCTAGTAAGGCTTGATCAATATTAGTTTCTGGATTATTGATCTGTTCATTTCTTTCTAACCATATCTTCCTAAATTTTTCATCAAATTGGGAAAAATAGTTGCTCATTTTTTGGTAAATTTCGGGAGAGTATACTTCAAATATTTTTTCTTCCTCATCTAGTTTTATAATTTTTAGTTTAATTAATTCATTAACAGCATTATAAAATCCAGTATTATCGAATTCCATATTCAAAATAAACTGCGCTTTATGGAGGATGTTTGATAGATTATTAGTGGTTACTAATAAACTAATAATAGCAAAAAGTTCTTTTGCCTGATTGGATAGATAATCAAAAATTCGGCCAAATAGAAAATCAACAGCTTTACTATCTGATTTAATATCAAATTTTAAGGCTACATCTATACCTCGTGCCGCAATTATATAAGCTAATTGCATTATAAAAATAGGACGACCACTAGTAATTGAATGAATAATCTCTGCTTTACTTTCTAATTCTTTAAGTATATTGATAGGTATCAAATTTTCATTTTTAATAATGTGTTTTAAAAATTCAATAGTGTCACTTTTATTTAATTCATTAGTTTGAAATTCCTCACCAATTTTGATATTTGCAGAGCGTGTTGTAATAACAACCTTGTGATGATTGATATTAAGCTTAGTAATTAAATCATTTATTTTTGACTTATCCTCTTTGGAAAAACTTTCATAATCATCAATAACTAATAAAATTTTTTGTTGGAAATTGATGAATTCTTTTTCAATTTCGGATGTATTCGATAATGAGGTATCAAATATCAAATTATTTATAGAAGCCAGCAAGTCATGATAATCAACGACCCTATCTGTAATGTCATTAACATCCCCAGTATGGATATTATAAATTCGATCTTTTGCTGATAAGAAAATTACATAGTCAAAAAACTTTCTTTCAGAATTTGAAAAATCATCGCAAACACTTTGGATTGTTGCGGTTTTTCCTACTCCTCCATGTCCCCATAAAATAGCAGCAACAGAGGACTTCCCATCTTTCAAAAAGGTTATTAATTTATTTTTTACCCCAATATCTATATATTTTTTATAGTTATTATTGTAAATATTTCTAACTGTCCCATTTTGTGTTTTGATTCTTCGACCATCATTTTGTATTTGTAAGGTTTCAAATTCGGGCCATTCTAAGCTAAGTCGATCAGTTTCAAATATTTTATTATAGGTAACTTTTCCAACTAGTTTTTCACTAATTTTTGAAAAGCAGAATACAGAAGATGAGTCGGGAAGTAGGTGAATAAAAGGTGATACACGGAAAAAACTATTAGCTGAAGATGCTTCTAAATCATTTGAAATGTAAACATTACCTACTTCCATTGATAAATTTCGGATACTTTTTTTAATTATTTTGAAAGGTTCTTCATCTCCATTAGGAGAGAATTTAATGCCATAATAATAATCATTGTCCAGTTTAATCACTGTATAGAATGACCATAAATTTTTCATGAAGAAACTTTGGGATTTTTCAATATTTTCATAAAGATAATTTAGTTTTTCATATATATTTCCGGATTTGTTGGAAAATGTATAGCCGTGTCCTATAAGTTGATTGCGATACTCGGGATAATCATTGAAACTTTTGGAAACTTCTTTTGAGAGAATTTCTTTTTCTGTGTCAAGAACCCTAATTATTTGGACGATAGAGCCAATAGTAGGATTCAAGATTTGATTGAAAACTTTCTCTTTCTTTTGTTCATCTAAATTAGATATATTTTTATTCCATAAGTAGCCTAGTGCTAAGAATAATAAATATTCCATTCTTACTTGAGAGTAGATGTTTAGCTCGGAAACCTGCTCTTGCATAGAAAAAATGTTTAGCTTCTGATTAATTTTTTTAAGGATAAAGTCCATGAAATTTCCTTTATATTAAATATTGATCGAATTTAATATATCCTTCAAATACTTCCCAGTATAACTCCCCTTAACCTTCGCCACTTCCTCGGGGCTACCTGAAGCAATAATCCTTCCCCCGCCATCTCCGCCTTCCGGCCCCAAATCCACAATATAATCAGCCGTTTTTATAACGTCAAGATTATGCTCGATAATCACAATCGAGTTGCCTTTGCCTTTCAGACGACCTATGACTTCCAGCAGCAGGGCGATGTCGGCGAAGTGCAGGCCGGTGGTGGGTTCGTCGAGGATATAGAGCGTTCTGCCGGTGTCGCGTTTGGATAGCTCCAAGGCGAGTTTGACGCGCTGAGCTTCGCCGCCGGAGAGGGTGGTGGCGGATTGGCCGAGGCGGATGTAACCGAGGCCGACATCCATGAGGGTTTGCAGTTTACGCGATACGGTGGGGACGGCGTCGAAAAATTCGCGGGCTTCTTCGACGGTCATGTCGAGGACTTGGCTGATGTTTTTGCCCTTGTATTGGATTTCGAGGGTTTCGCGGTTGTAGCGTTTGCCGTGGCAGACTTCGCAGGGGACGTACACGTCGGGCAGGAAGTGCATTTCGACTTTAATCACGCCGTCGCCTTGGCAAGCTTCGCAGCGGCCGCCTTTGACGTTGAAGGAGAATCGGCCGACGTTGTAGCCGCGTTCGCGCGAGAGGGGGACGCCGGCGAAGAGTTCGCGGATGGGGGTGAACAGGCCGGTGTAGGTGGCGGGGTTGGAGCGCGGGGTGCGGCCGATGGGGGATTGGTCGACGTTGATGACTTTGTCGAGGTGTTCGAGGCCGTGGATGTCGTCGTATGGGGCGGGTTCTTCTTGGGCGCGGTTGAGTTCGCGGGCGGTGATTTTGGCGAGAGTGTCGTTAATCAGGGTGGATTTGCCGCTGCCGGATACGCCGGTGATGCAGGTAATCAACCCGAGCGGCAGTTCGAGGGTAACGTTTTTAAGGTTGTTACCGTGCGCGCCTTTGAGGACGAGCATTCGGTCGGGATTGACGGGCGTGCGTTCAGACGGCACGGCAATGGATTTTTTACCGCTGAGGTATTGTCCGGTAATGGATTGCTCGCATTTGGCGACGTTTTCGGGCGTGTCGGCAATCAGTACGTTGCCGCCGTGTTCGCCCGCACCGGGACCCATATCGACGACGAAATCGGCTTCGCGGATGGCGTCTTCATCGTGTTCAACTACAATCACGCTGTTGCCCAAATCGCGCAGGCGTTTGAGGGTGGCGAGCAGGCGGTCGTTGTCGCGCTGGTGCAGGCCGATGGAGGGTTCGTCCAAAACGTACATCACGCCGGTCAGGCCGCTGCCGATTTGGCTGGCGAGGCGGATGCGCTGGGCTTCGCCGCCGGAGAGGGTTTCGGCGGAGCGGCTTAAATTCAGGTAATCCAGCCCGACGTTAATCAGGAAGCCGAGCCGCTCGGTGATTTCTTTGAGGATTTTTTCGGCGATTTGTTTTTTGTTGCCGTCCAAATCCAGCGTTTCGAAGAATTGGTGGGTTTTGGTCAGCGGCCAGGCGGAGACTTCGTGCAAGGGTTCGCCGCTGACGTAAACATAGCGGGCTTCTTTGCGCAAACGTGCGCCGCCGCAGCTCGGGCAGGCGCGGTGGTTTTGGTATTCGCGTAATTTTTCGCGCACGGTTTCGCTGTCGGTTTCGCGGTAGCGGCGTTCGAGATTGGGGATGATGCCTTCGAAGGCGTGGCTGCGGTTAAAGGTAGTGCCGCGTTCGGATAGGTAAGTAAAATCAATAACTTCCTTGCCCGAGCCGTGCAACACGACTTTTTTCACTTTTTCCGGTAGGCTTTCCCAAGCGGCGTTGACATCAAATTTATAATGATGCGCCAGCGATTGAATCATTTGGAAATAGAATTGGTTGCGTTTGTCCCAGCCGTCAATCGCGCCTGCTGCTAAGGATAATTCGGGATGGGCGACCACTTTTTCGGGGTCGAAAAAGTTGGTGTTGCCCAAGCCGTCGCAAGTCGGGCAGGAACCCATCGGGTTGTTGAAGGAAAAGAGGCGCGGCTCTAATTCAGGCAGGCTGTATGAACATACGGGGCAGGCAAAACGCGCAGAAAACCAATGCTCTTCGCCGCTGTCCATTTCCATTGCCAGCGCGCGCTCGTTGCCGTAGCGCAGCGCGGTTTCAAAACTTTCCGCCAGCCGCTGCTTGATGTCCGCCTTCACTTTTACACGGTCGATGACGACGTCGATATTGTGTTTGATGTTTTTTTCCAGCTTCGGCACTTCGTCGAGCTGATAGACCTCGCCGTCCACGCGCACCCGCGCAAAACCCTGCGCCTGCAAGTCGGCAAAGAAATCGACAAACTCGCCCTTACGCTCACGAACTGCCGGCGCCAAAATCATCACGCGCGTGTCTTCCGGCAGTTTTAAGACTGCATCAACCATCTGCGACACAGTTTGGCTGGACAACGGCAGATTGTGTTCGGGGCAATACGGGGTACCGACGCGTGCGTACAAAAGACGTAGGTAGTCGTGGATTTCCGTTACCGTACCGACGGTGGAACGCGGATTGTGGCTGGTGGATTTTTGCTCGATAGAAATTGCAGGCGACAGGCCTTCAATCAAATCAACATCGGGTTTGTCCATCATCTGCAAAAACTGACGGGCATAGGCGGAAAGGCTCTCAACATAACGCCGCTGCCCTTCAGCATACAGCGTGTCAAACGCCAGCGACGACTTGCCGCTGCCCGACAGCCCTGTGACCACCACCAACTTGTGGCGCGGAATGTCCAAATCGACGTTTTTCAAATTATGCGTGCGCGCGCCACGGATGCGGATGGTGTCATTATCGTGTGAATGTTTGGGATGATGGTTGCACATATTGTCAGGCCGTCTGAAAAATAAAATAAACGGCTATTGTAGCACTTTTCAAATGTCAGACTGGATAGATAAAGCTTTTGATATATATAAAAGAAACAAAAAGGCCGTCTGAAAATGTATTTTCAGCCGGCCTTGATATAGATGAATCAGCTTATCAGTCGATTTTGCGGAGAATTTCGCGCAGGGCTTTTTGCCAGTCGGACGGTTTGACACCAAACTCAGTTTCGAGGCGTGAGCAATCCATGATGCTGTATGCCGGACGCGGAGCAGGCAGGGGATATTGATCGGTGGTAATTGCGTTCAGTTCCGGAATGCGGAAGTTGTCGTCTAATTGGTGGGCCGTCTGAAAGATGGCTTTGGTAAATTCGTACCATGTTGCCGATTTATTGCCACAGTAATGGAAGATGCCGCGTGGAGAGGTGGGTTGTTGTAATAATTCGATAATGGCGCGTGCCAAGTCGCCTGCATAAGTCGGACAGCCGGTTTGGTCGTGAACGACAGAGAGGGAATCGCGTTCTTTGGCAAGGCGCAGCATGGTTTTGACGAAATTGCTGCCGTATTCGCTAAACAGCCATGAAGTACGGACAATAGTGCTTTCAGGATGCGCGGCTAAAGCCAAAAGCTCGCCTGCTACTTTGGATTGACCGTAAGTGCTGCGTGGATTGGTGTAGTCGGTTTCGCGGTAAGGGCGTTTGCCTTCGCCGTCGAATACATAATCAGTGGAAATATGGATAAAGCGGGCGTGTGCGGCGCGGGCGGCTGCGGCCAGGTTGTGAACAGCGGTTGCGTTGACGGCAAAAGCAGCTTCAGCGTTTTCTTCTGCTTTATCGACGGCAGTGTAAGCTGCGGCATTAACGATGGCATCTGGTTGGAAGTTTTTGATCATGTGATGCACGGCTTCGGTATCGGTAATGTCCAGCGAAGTCGAATCGGTAGCAATCAGTTCCCAATCTTCGGGCAGGCGGTCGCGCAGACAACGGGCAAGCTGGCCTTTGGCTCCGGTCAATAAAGTACGCATGGTTGAGTATCTCCTCTGATAGCTGTTAAATAGGTGTTCGTGTCATTATAGTGTAAATACGACAAATTCACATTATTGGCGTAGAACAAAATGCGGATGTAGCTGTATTTGGGTAAATTGTCGATATTATCTATCCATAATAATAACTACTTATCGGTATTATGTTTGTTTACTATAACTATAGTTAAAATTCAGCTTTTAACAAGATAGATAAAGGATCTATGCTGTTTGAGAGAGTGTGAATCAATGTTAATGTTTTTATTGTTGCTAGGAGAATGGAATTTAAAAATAGGCCAAACTCCGTCCTTTTATCGGCAAATTCTACCGTTTGATATTTTTGAGTAAATATTTTGCAAAATATTACTAAAATAATAATTGGGCAAGGGCGGATTTGCTCGTTCCGTCAACCCAATATTTTATTAACTTTTGGGAGTAATTATTATGGCATACTGTTACGGGGGGTATTATACTAGACCCCTGGTTAGTTCTTACTGCGCACCCGCGCCTAAGGCTTCCTACTCTTCTTACTACTGCGCTCCTGCAGCAAAATCTTCTGTTTCTATCGGCAGCATCGCTAGCATTGCCAGCGTCGGCGTGTCAGTAGTTAACGCGGTAACCGGTCTGGTTTCTGCTATTGCGGCTTTCTGCCCACCGGCAAAAACTCCTAACTACAAATGTGTTCCGGTTTGCCCACCTTACAACTGCGATCCAATCAAACCGATCCCATGTCCAAAACCACAACCTAAACCTCAGCCTAAGCCTCAACCAAAACCTGAGCCTAAGCCTGAGCCACAGCCAGAACCGCAACCAGAACCAAAACCACAACCAAAACCTGAGCCTAAGCCAGAACCAAAACCTGAGCCTAAACCAGAACCTAAGCCAGAGCCAAAACCTGAGCCTAAGCCAGAACCAAAACCTGAGCCTAAGCCAGAGCCAGACTGCAAAGACTGTGTTGACGACCATAACCAAAACAACTCATACGGTCACGAAGACAAAAACCCAGGTAATGTCATCCGAGCTGAAGACTGCAAAGACGGCAACGTTATCCGCGGTACTGATGCTAAAGATACCATTTACGGTACTGCTTGCGAAGACATCATCTACGGTGGCAACGGCACAGACGTAATCTACGCCGGTGCTGGTAACGACACCATTTACGGTGATGCCGACGGTGACTCTCTGTACGGTGAAGAAGGTAAAGACTACCTGCAAGGCGGTGCCGGTAACGACTACCTGAACGGTGGTTCCGGCGCGGACATCATGCGCGGTGGCGACGGTAACGACGTTTACTTCGTTGACAACGTTAACGACCAAGTTATCGAGTACGGCAATGCACACGCCGGTATCGATACTGTCCGTACCGTTATTGACTACACCTTGACCGATCACGTTGAAAACCTGATTTTGCAAGGTATGCAAAACCTGAACGGTACCGGTAACTCTTTGAACAACAACATCGAAGGCAACGGCGGCGACAACCATCTGTACGGTTTGGCTGGCGACGACTGCCTGGTGGGTAAAGACGGTAACGACTACCTCGACGGCGGCGTCGGCAACGACATCCTGATCGGCGGTACCGGTAACGATACTTACTTCTTCGACAAAGGTTACGGTCACGACACTATCCGTGAAGAAAGCGGTAATGACACCTTGTTGTTCGGTAAAGGCGTTGCAGCTTCTGACGTATTGCTGAGCAAATCAGGTGCTAACTTGACTGTTTCTGTTGGTACTAACGACAGCATCACCATCGATGACTGGTTTACCGGTAACGATCACAAAGTTGAAAACTTCAAGTTTGCTGACGGTAGCACTTACCAAGTAACCGGCCACGGCGACTACTACTCTCTGTCTGCTGTGAACCAAATCCAAGATCAGACTCAGGCTCCTGCCATCTGATAGGATGATGGTTTTTAGGGTTTGTCCCTAAAATCAAAGGCTAAGGCCGTCTGAAACCGAGCTATAAGGTTTCAGACGGCCTTTATTTTGTAAACAATCTGACGAAAGATGCTAAATTGGGCTAAAATACCAAATTCTTCTGTTTACCAAAGAGATACCTGAAATGTCTGAAATCAGCTTGAAAAAAATCTACTCCGGCAAAGTCCGCGATTTGTACGAAATTGACGATAAACGTATGTTGATGGTTGCTTCCGACCGTCTGTCTGCATTCGATGTGATTTTGGATGATCCGATTCCGGGTAAAGGGGAGATTCTGACGCAGATTTCCAATTTTTGGTTTAAAAAACTGGCTCATATCATGCCTAACCATTTTACCGGCCAAACGGTTTACGATGTTTTGCCTGAAAACGAAGCCAAAGCTTTGGAGAAACGCGCCGTCGTGGCTAAAAAACTCACTCCGGTGAAAGTGGAGGCCATTGTGCGCGGTTATCTGGCAGGTAGCGGTTGGAAAGATTATCAAAAAACCGGTTCTGTCTGCGGTATTCAACTGCCTGAAGGTATGCAGGAAGCGCAGCAGTTGCCCGAAGTAATTTTTACGCCGTCAACCAAAGCCGCAGTCGGCGATCATGATGAAAACATCAGCTTTGAAGAATGCGAACGCATTATCGGCAAAGAATTGGCGGCGGAAGTACGTGCCAAAGCGATTCAGCTTTATACGGAAGCGGCCGAATATGCCAAATCCCGCGGTATCATTATTTGCGACACTAAATTTGAATTTGGTTTGGATGAAGAAGGTACGTTGACTTTGATGGACGAAGTGTTGACGCCTGATTCCAGCCGTTTTTGGCCTGCCGATCAATACAAAGTCGGCACCAATCCGCCGTCTTTTGACAAACAGTTTGTCCGCGACTGGCTGGAGCAAAGCGGTTGGAACAAAAAAGCGCCTGCGCCTAAAGTGCCTGCCGATGTAATTCAGAAAACAGTCGAAAAATATCAGGAAGCATTGACTTTGCTGACTCAGGATTGATTTTTAAGTTTGAAGGCCGTCTGAAAAGGATATGTTTCAGACGGCCTTTTTATTGTATCAATACTGGATTTTAAGGATAGTTGCCTTTATAATTGAAAGTTGTTTTCAGCGTCCGAAAAGGCCGTCTGAAAGCTTGTTTATAACCTGCCGCACGGTCTGAAACCCTAACTATGCACATTCGGATTTTAGTGTGCATTATTAGTGTTTTAGCAGTGCGGTATTTTGAAAGGAACAATGATGTTCAATAAACACGTTAAGACCTTCCAATACGGTAATCAAACCGTTACTTTGGAAACCGGCGAAATCGCTCGCCAAGCCGCTGCTGCCGTTAAAGTATCTATGGGCGACACTGTTGTTTTGGTTGCCGTTACTACCAACAAAGAAGTGAAAGAAGGCCAAGACTTCTTCCCTCTGACTGTCGATTACCTCGAGCGTACTTACGCAGCAGGTAAAATCCCCGGCGGTTTCTTCAAACGCGAAGGCAAACAAAGCGAAAAAGAAATCCTGACCAGCCGTCTGATCGACCGTCCGATTCGTCCTCTGTTCCCTGAAGGTTTCTACCACGACATCCAAATCGTAGCGATGGTGGTGTCTGTTGACCCTGAAATCGATTCTGACATTCCTGCAATGCTGGGTGCATCTGCCGCGCTGGTGTTGAGCGGTGTACCGTTTGCCGGTCCGATTGGTGCGGCACGCGTGGGTTATGTAAACGGCGTGTACGTTCTGAACCCGACTAAAGCCGAATTGGCTAAATCACAATTGGACTTGGTTGTTGCCGGTACTTCTAAAGCCGTGTTGATGGTGGAATCCGAAGCCGACATCTTGTCTGAAGAAGTGATGCTGGGTGCGGTTGTTTACGGTCACGATCAAATGCAAGTGGCCATTAACGCCATCAATGAGTTTGCCGACGAAGTTAACCCGGAAGTTTGGGATTGGAAAGCACCTGAAACCAATGAAGAATTGGTTGCAAAAGTACGCGAAATTGCCGGCGAAACCATTAAAGAAGCGTTCAAAATCCGTCAAAAACAAGCGCGTTCTGCCAAATTGGACGAAGCTTGGAATGCCGTGAAAGAAGCGTTGATTACCGAAGAAACCGACACTTTGGCAGCCAACGAAATCAAAGGTATTTTCAAACATTTGGAAGCCGATGTTGTCCGCAGCCAAATTTTGGACGGACAACCGCGCATCGACGGTCGCGACACCCGCACTGTTCGTCCGCTGAACATTCAAACCGGCGTATTGCCGCGCACTCACGGTTCTGCACTGTTTACCCGTGGCGAAACCCAAGCTTTGGCGGTTGCAACTTTGGGTACTTCACGCGACGAGCAAATCATTGATGCGCTGTCCGGCGAATATACCGACCGCTTCATGCTGCACTACAACTTCCCTCCATACTCTACCGGTGAAGTGGGTCGCGTAGGCGCGCCAAAGCGTCGTGAAATCGGTCACGGCCGCTTGGCTAAACGTGCGTTGTTGGCCGTATTGCCAGAACCTGAAGATTTCAGCTACACCATGCGCGTGGTTTCTGAAATTACCGAATCCAACGGCTCTTCCTCTATGGCTTCCGTCTGCGGCGGCTGCTTGAGCCTGTTGTCTGCCGGTGTGCCTTTGAAAGCACACGTTGCCGGTATCGCTATGGGCCTGATTTTGGACAACAACAAATTTGCCGTCCTGACCGACATCTTGGGTGATGAAGACCATTTGGGCGATATGGACTTTAAAGTAGCCGGTACAACAGAAGGTGTGACCGCGCTGCAAATGGACATCAAAATCCAAGGTATTACCAAAGAAATCATGCAAATCGCTTTGGCTCAAGCCAAAGAAGCACGTTTGCACATCTTGGATCAGATGAAAGCCGCCGTTGCAGGCCCGCAAGAACTGTCTGCACACGCGCCACGTTTGTTCACCATGAAAATCAACCAAGACAAAATCCGTGATGTGATTGGTAAAGGCGGTGAAACTATTCGTTCGATTACTGCTGAAACCGGTACTGAAATCAACATCGCTGAAGACGGTACCATCACTATCGCTGCGACTACTCAAGAAGCAGGCGATGCAGCGAAAAAACGTATCGAAGAAATCACTGCCGAAGTGGAAGTGGGCAAAGTGTACGAAGGTACTGTGGTTAAAATCCTCGACAACAACGTTGGTGCGATTGTCAGCGTGATGCCGGGCAAAGACGGTTTGGTACACATCAGCCAAATCGCCCACGAGCGCGTACGCAATGTCAGCGACTATCTGCAAGTAGGTCAGGTTGTGAACGTGAAAGCATTGGAAGTAGACGATCGCGGCCGCGTACGCCTGTCTATCAAAGCTTTGCTGGAAGCACCTGCTCGCGAAGAGAAAGCAGCCGAATAATCTGATTATTCAGGCTTAAAACAAAAGGCCGTCTGAAATTTTCAGACGGCCTTTTGTTTATTTAAAAGATGAGTTTAAAAAACGGGTTTCGCCTTTACTTTGATTGAACGGATTACTACAATGCTTGCAATCTAATAAATATTTTAATCTCTCAAGGAGTATGCAATGAATGCTACACAATTAATCAGCCGGCTGACGCAAACCGTCGGTGAAAAATACATCATCACAGACCCGGCGAAAACCGAACAATACCGTCAAGGCTATCGTTTTGGCGAAGGCAAGGCGCTGGCAGTTGTCCGCCCGGGTACGGTGTTGGAAATGTGGCAAATCTTGCAGGCATGTGTTGAGGCTGATGTTATCGTGATTACGCAGGCTGCCAATACCGGCCTGACTGGCGGCTCGACTCCTGACGGCAATGATTACGACCGAGATATTGTGATTGTGAATACCATGCGTCTGAACATCATTCAGCCGATTAACAATAACGAACAGGTTGTCTGCCTGCCCGGTTCTACCTTGAATCAATTGGAGCTGCTGCTGAAACCTTTAGGCCGTGAGCCGCACTCTGTAATTGGTTCGTCCTGTATCGGCGCATCTGTATTGGGTGGCGTATGTAATAACTCCGGCGGTGCATTGGTACAGCGTGGTCCGGCTTATACGGAAATGGCCCTGTTTGCACAAATCAACGAAGAGGGTAAGCTGGAGCTGGTCAACCATTTGGGCATTGATTTGGGCGAAACCCCTGAAGAAATTCTGACCAATCTGCAAGGTTTCCATTATCAGAAAAAAGACATTGTTCAAAATGCAGGCAAAGGGCATGACCATGCTTATTGCGATCATGTCCGCCAAGTGAATGAACCGACTGCCGCCCGTTTTAATGCCGACCCTGCGCGTCACTACGAAGCATCAGGTTGCGCGGGCAAGCTGATGGTGTTTGCCGTACGCTTGGATACGTTCCCACAAGAAAAACAGACTGCCGTTTTCTATATCGGTACAAATGATATTAATGAGCTGACCGATATTCGTCGTGCTGCTTTGAGCGAGTTTAAAAACCTGCCTATTTCTGGTGAGTATATCCATCGTCATGCTTTTGATATTGCTGCCGTTTATGGTAAAGATACTTTTTATATCATTAAGACGTTCGGTACCCACCAACTTCCGAAACTGTTTGATCTGAAGGCCCGTGTGGATAGATTCAGCAAAAAGATAAGTTTCTTACCAAAACACTTCTCTGATAAATTCATGCAACTGATCAGTAAGATTTTGCCCGATCACTTGCCGAAATCTATGCGCAACTATCGGGATAAATATGAACATCACCTGATTTTAAAAATGGGTGGCGAGGGGGTAGAAGAAGCGCGTGCTTTCTTGAAGGAATATTTTGCAACCCATGGCGGCGCATTCTTTGAATGTAATGCCGAAGAAACGCAGGCGGCTATGCTGCATCGCTTTGCTGTGGCTTCTGCCGCGATCCGTTACCGTTCTGTACATGATGATGAAGTAGAGGATTTGGTTGCACTCGATATCGCCTTGCGTCGTGATGATCGTGATTGGTTTGAAACACTGCCGCCCGAAATCGACAATAAAATCATCCATAAATTGTATTACGGACATTTTATGTGTCATGTGTTCCATCAGGACTACATCATTAAAAAAGGCAACGACTGTATGGCTTTGGAACATGAAATGCTCCATCTGCTTGACCAACGCGGTGCGCAATATCCTGCCGAGCATAATGTCGGTCATCTGTATGAAGCCAAGCCCGAGCTGAAACAGTTCTATAAAAAACTCGACCCAACCAACAGCTTCAACCCCGGTATCGGTAAAACCAGTAAGAAGAAAAACTGGGCAGAATAAAGCGTAGTTAAAATAAAGGCCGTCTGAATATTTCAGACGGCCTTTTTATATGTTTGCTTATCAGAACAGATTACTGATGAAAATCAGCAGAATCACCAACGGCACGAGGTATTTCACATAGGCAAACCAGATATTGACCGTAGTATGGTTGCCTTTGTAGAGCAATTCGTCCTTCGCTTCATCTTTCATCACGAAACCGACGAACAAGGCAGAGCCGAGCGCGGTCAGCATAAACAGGATGTTGCCGCTGATATAGTCAAAAGCATCGAAAATGTTTTTACCAAACACGGAAATATCTTTCCATGGGCCGTAGCTCAAGATGGAAGGGATATTGCCGAAGATAAAAATACCTGTCAGTACGATGGTAATAGCCGCTGCGCGGCGGATTTTGGTTTTCTCCTGAATGGTCGTAATCAACACTTCATAAATGGTCAGAGAAGTGGTCAGCGCGGCAATCAGAAGCAGTGAGAAGAAAATCACTGCAAATACAGGGCCTGCCCACATATTGGAGAACACGATCGGCAGGCTTTGGAACACCAGCGTCGGGCCGGAGTTAGGGGCAACGCCAAAGCTGAAGAGGGATGGGAAAATCATAAAGCCAGCCAACACGGCAATCAAAGTATTGGTAATCGCGGTAATTACGGCCGTCTGAACCAGATTTTCGTTTTTATCCAGATAGCTGGATAACGTAATCATCACTCCGAAACCCAAGCTCAGTGCGAAGAATACTTGCCCCAAAACGAAGACGAAAAGTTCGGCGGTAATTTTGCTGAAATCAGGCTTCAGATAGAAAGTAATCCCTTCCATCGCACCCGGCAGGGTAACGTTGCGCACGACCATGGCAATCAGGAATAAAAACAGCAAAGGCATCAGGTATTTTGCCGCTTTTTCAATACCGCCAATGACGCCTTTGACCAAAATCCATTGGTTCACAACCACAAATAGGAAGGTATAAAACGCAATTTCCCAAGGGCTGTTTTCGATGTGTTCGGTAAAGAAGCTTTTCGTTATTTCGCCGCTGACAGGGCTGGAAATGTCCAAATTGCCACCGATGATGTTGACGATGTAGCTGATGACCCAGCCGCCGAGCACCATGTAATAGGCCATGATGCCGAATGCGCCGAGCAGGCCCATCCAACCGACCGCTTTCCAAACTTTGGCAACAGGTTTGCCGTTCATCGAGCCGCCAAACGCATCCAGCGCGTTCACGCCTTTACGGCGGCCGATGACGTTTTCCACCAAAATCATCGGAATACCGATGACCAACATGGCGATACAGAACAAAAACACATATGCGCCGCCGCCGTTTTCACCGACTAAATACGGGAAACGCCACGTTGCGCCGAAACCGACAGTCGCGCCGGCAACGGTAAGGATGTAAGTCAAACGGTTGGACCAAGTTTGACGGGGTTGATTGGAAGACATAAAAACTCAGATACATGAAAATAAAGACAACATTTTACCGCAAAGATTTAACGAATCTTGACTAAAGTCTGAAAAGAAAATTAGTTAAAAAAACCATGTAATGAAGAATTTTTAGTGGGTTTCTCTGGTTTGCTTGGTATTGAAACCTGCAAACAGAGAATTTGTCTGAAGCGATACGAATGATTGAAAGAGCCGTAACGATAAAGGCCGTCTGAAAAGTGGGATATGGGAAAGGGTTGTTGTGAGGGGATTGGATAGCACTAAGGTGTGCTTTCAAATATGTCGGCAACAAAGATGGTCTTTCTCTAAGGCTGTCTAATAATATCCTGTAACCCTAGCTTGGATAGCCGATAGATTTTCTTTCTATAAAACGATTTGTCTGAAATTGGAACGGCACAGATTGATGCGGAAGAGACGAGAAAGAGAAAAGGAGTAATGGCAAGTTAATGAGTGGAGATGGGTTTGGCAATGATGGCTTCTTTAGATGAGAAAGGCCGTCTAAAAGCATGCCCGCTTGATTGTCAAATTTTAGATAAAAAAAACCATCTATACTAAGGGGAAAGTATAGATGGCCAAACACATTACGGGGAAAACGTCTTACTCACTTACTCACTTCTCTCGAAGCAAGTGTTACTCAGACAGGCGAATTATACAATAGTTCAGTCCTTCTAGTGTTAAATTCTGTTAAATAAAAATAATAAGGTTTAGGTGTTTGATTTTAAAGAAATTAAAAATCCATTTTGTTTAAAAAAATATCTCAAAATTTTGGAATTTTTTTAGATTTGGATGAATTTCCATTCTCCGGCGGCCAAATCGTCGATATTCCAGTCGCCGAATTGTTCACGGTGGAGCTGCTCGACACGGTTGCCTGCGGCTGCGACCATGCGCTTGACCTGATGATATTTGCCCTCGGTAATGGTCATCATCAATGTGTTTGGGTCGGCCAACACTGCTTCGGCGGCAGCGACGGTTTCATTATCGTCATGCAGGAGGACTCCGTTTTTCAACGTAGCGCAAAGGGTATCGTCGGCAGGATGCTTCAAGGTAACGCGGTAGAGCTTCGGAACTTTGTGTTTGGGCGAAGTAACGCGGTGGTTAAATTGCCCGTCGTTGGTAATCAGAATAATGCCGGTTGTGTCTGCATCCAAGCGGCCGACTGCCTGCATATCGATATTGCGCATGTGGTCGGGAAAAAGGCTGAAGATGCTCGGATATTGCTGGGGTTTGTGCGAAGTTTCGTAATCCGCAGGCTTATGAAGCAAAATGTAGAAATAGGGCATGGGTACGGCGGCAATCTCTTCGCCGTCAACAGACAGGGTGCGCACTTGAGACGGATCGATATCGTCTTTTGCACGATTATGAATTTCGCCGTTGATGGCGATACAGTCATTGTCTATCAGCCACTGGCATTGCTTGCGGCTGCCGAGACCCTGCGATTGGATGTATTTGAGCAGTTGCATGGTTGAAAAGTAGGAAATGTTCAGACGGCCTTTATTGTACTGGAAAACCGGTTTTAAGGCCGTCTGAAAAGCAGAGGCAAAAAAATCGCCCCTTTAAAATGTTAAGGGGCGCAAAAGGAACACAAACCACTACCAAAAACTGTTACAGGGCAAATTCTCCTATTTGATGTGTTGCCGGATAAAGTGCTTTCATCAAGTCATGTGGTGAAAGCGAGAAATCTTCGCTGTTTGTCGTCAGACGGCCTTGCTGAGGCGTGAGTTCGAGCAATCGGGCGTTTGCCGACTGGATGAACTTGTTTTTCGTGCGCTGCATTTTTCGTTGCAGGGCGGAAACAACGCGGTTGTACAGACTGTCTTTTTGCTTGACTTCACGTGTGTCGGCCACCCAGCTCAAGCGTGTATTGCCGTCTTCATCTTCAATCAGCAGGATGCCGGTTTCTGATTGGGGCGATTTGCCCATGCAAGGAAGCCAAACATAATAGCGGCCATCTAAAGTAATGAATACTGCGTCGTGTACTTCGCACTCATCGCAACATTTGGTGGCGATTAAAGAGCGGATGGCTTGTTGGTGCAGTCTCAGAATGTCAAGGGAGACTTGCTTAAAAATACTTTCGGGCATTTTCTTCTCCTTTCATTCTGTGGTGCGGTTGTTTCGTTTCGATGGGTTGTATTATACGGAGATTTTTTAAATTTGCAAATGATAATTGTTCCTATTATTTAAATAATAAGTAAGGTATTCATTATTAAAGAAATTAAATTTAAAAAATTTTATAGAAATTGGGTTTTCTACTCAAAATTGGAGTAATAGCTGGCCAATAGATGAAAAAATAATAAAGGCCGTCTGAACAAATCCAGCGTTAAAAGGGTATTTGAAAAGCAGCTAAAGTTTTGCTGACTATACATTTCAGACGGCCTTCAGTATGATTCAGGACGTTTTGATAATTGTAGAAACCACCAACCATGAGCCAACGTCAGATTATCCTCGATACGGAAACCACGGGCCTTTATCCTGAAAGCGGCGACCGTCTGGTCGAATTTGCCGGCTTGGAAATGATTAATCGCCAAATGACCGACTCCAACCTTCATTTATATGTCCACCCCGAACGCGATATGCCGGAGGAAGCGGCGAAGGTGCATGGTTTGACGATTGAAGTATTGGAAGCGAAGAATGCGCCGCCGTTTGCCCAAGTGGGTAAACAGATTGCCGACTTTATACGTGGCGCAGAGCTGATCATCCATAATGCTAAGTTTGACGTCGGCTTCCTGAATATGGAATTCCGCCGCATGGGTTTGCCTTCTATTGAGGAGCTCGGCTGTAAAGTCACCGACACGCTGGCCATGGCGCGTGAAATGTTTCCGGGGCAAAAGGCAAGCTTGGATGCCTTGTGTAACCGCTTTTCCGTTGACCGCAGCAAACGTGTCTTGCACGGCGCGTTAATCGACTGCGAGCTTTTGGGTGAAGTCTATCTTGCCATGACGCGTCAGCAGTTCGACCTGATGGGCGGCGAGGCGGAAGAAGAGGGCGAAGTCAAACCAACCGTTATTGCTGAAACTAAACGTACGTCGCAGTTGAAAGTCATCAAAGCCAATGCGGAAGAGCTGGCCGCGCATGAAAAATATTTGGACGATTTGGGCGAAGTGTGTGTATGGCGCAAGGCAGAAACGCCGAATGAGGCCGATGCCGGAGCGTCAGCATGATGCGCCGCAATATCGCTTTGATTCCTGCTGCCGGTGTCGGGGCGCGATTTGGCGCGGGAAAACCTAAACAATATGTTGAAATCAATGGTAAAACCGTATTGCAATATGCCATAGAAATTTTTGAGCAACACCCCCGCATAGATTTAATTGCCGTTATTCTTTCGCCGGAAGATTCGGTTTTTCAGACGGCCCTATCTGAGAAGGTGCGTGTCTTCCGAGTGGGCGGTGCAAGTCGTGCCGAAACGGTACGCAATGGTGTGTCCGTTTTATTGGAGCAAGGTTTGGCCGAGGCGCAAGACAATATCTTGGTTCATGATGCTGCGCGCTGTTGCCTGCCTGCCGAAGCGTTAACTCGTTTGCTTGATGAGGCAGGCGAAAATGATGAAGGCGGCATTCTGGCCATACCGGTGGCCGATACGCTCAAGCGGGCAGACGGCAGTCATCATATTGATGAAACCGTTGCACGTGCAGGATTATGGCAGGCGCAAACGCCGCAGCTTTTTCAGACGGCCTTATTAAATCGAGCCTTATCGGTTGATGATTTGAGTGAAATTACGGATGAAGCATCAGCGGTTGAAAAACTGGGTATCCGACCGCGCTTGGTGCAGGGTGATACGCGCAATTTAAAATTGACGCTGCCGCAAGACGAATACATTGTCAGATTGTTGCTCAAGGCCGTCTGAACAATTAAAACCCATTATTTAAGGAAACAATATGAATATCCGTGTCGGACAGGGCTACGATGTCCATCAGTTGGTTGAAGGGCGAGATTTGATACTCGGCGGCGTCAACATTCCGTTTGAAAAAGGCTTGCTGGGCCATTCCGATGCCGATGCGCTTTTGCATGCGATTACCGATGCCCTGTTGGGCGCGGCCGGTTTGGGCGATATCGGCAGCCATTTTCCTGATACTGCCGCCGAATTCAAAGATGCAGACAGCCGTGTGCTGTTGCGCGAGGCTTATCAAAGCGTGCAGGTATTGGGTTGGAAGGTGGTTAATGTCGATACGACTGTGATTGCGCAAAAGCCAAAACTTGCGCCGCATATTCCAGCAATGCGCGCCAATATTGCCGTAGATTTGGGTTTGCCTGAAAACTGCGTGAACATCAAGGGTAAAACCAACGAAAAACTTGGCTATCTGGGGCGTATGGAAGCCATTGAAGCGCAAGCGGCAGTATTGCTGATTAAAGCCTAAGAGCTTAAAATTACTTTATTATTCAAACTGAAGGACTGACAACATGGCAACTCAAGACGAACTCAAACGTATTGCCGCCGAAAAAGCGGTGGAATTTGTTCCTGAAAACGAATACATCGGTATCGGTACCGGCTCTACCATCAACTTCTTTATCGAAGCTTTGGGTAAAAGCGGTAAGAAAATTAAGGGTGCCGTGTCTACTTCTAAAAAATCCAGCGAGCTTTTGGCGAAATATGAAATTCCAGAAGTTTCACTGAATGAAGTGATGGGTTTGGCGGTTTATGTTGACGGCGCAGACGAAGTCAACCACGCGCTGCAAATGATTAAAGGTGGCGGCGGTGCGCATTTGAACGAAAAAATCGTGGCCAGTGCATCCGATAAATTTGTCTGTATTGCCGATGAAAGCAAATATGTTTCCCGTTTGGGTAAATTCCCGTTGCCGGTAGAAGTGGTTGAAAATGCCCGTTCGCTGGTGTCGCGCAAACTGCTTGCCATGGGCGGACAGCCTGAGTTGCGTGTCGGCTATACTACTTTCTATGGCAACCAAATCGTCGATGTTCACGGCCTCAATATCGACCAAGCCCTGAAAATGGAAGACGAAATCAACAAAATCACCGGCGTACTCGAAAACGGTATTTTTGCCCGCGATGCCGCCGATGTGTTGGTTTTGGGTACGGCAGAAGGCGCAAAAGTCATCCTGCCTTGTCAGGATTAATGAAGATTAATCAATCTTAAAGGCCGTCTGAAAGTGTATTAGGTCTTTCAGACGGCCTTCAATTTGGCAAAATATGCAAATTAGTAAAATTATAAAATGGTTGCCCGTTGTTTTATCCGTTTTGGGCGCGCTTGGTTACAGCTCACGCGATACCGAGTTGATTCGTACAGGGGTAAGCGTTGCCGCAACATTGGCACAAAGCGACAATATCGGTTTGGAAAAGGTCAATGAATGGCTGGGTGAAAATGTCGTCAAAGCCACATCTGACACCAAAGCCGAAGCTGAACCCAAACCGGAACAAAAACAAAAGTCATTGCGACAATCCTACACATACAACGGAAAAATCATCAAAATCCATGATGGCGATACCGTGCATATTATCGATAGCGACGGCCGGAAACACAAAATCCGTATGGCCTATATTGATGCACCGGAAATCAATCAGGCTTATGGTACGCAATCACGAGATAATCTGATTGATGCCGCATTGAATAAAAAAGTCAAAGTCCGTGTGTTTGAAGCTGACCGCTACCAGCGCGAAGTTGCCCAAGTATCTGTCGGCACGATTGACTTGAATTTAATGCAGATACGGGATGGCGCCGCATGGCATTATGAAAGTTATGCCAAAAAACAACAAAGTAAAACCGCTTACACTGACTATTCGGCCGCACAAAAACAAGCCAAGGAAAAACGAAAAGGCTTATGGAAAAAAGACAATCCGCAAGCACCTTGGCAATTTCGCCGTCAAAATTATGAGCAGCAGAGCGGTGATAAAAAGCAGTCTGATAAACAATGGTTCGGGATTTGGTAGGTTTTAAGAAAGAGACTGTCTGAAAACTTTCAGACGGCCTTTAATCATTAAGGTTTAGTATAAGATAAGAATGAGTGGCAGGTTTATGATTGGAGGGTAATAGAAATAAAAGTGTGGTGTAATATTTTTAAGAAGGGCGGATATGAAAAAAGACACCGTTAGCTGGTGTCTTTAGTATCTGGCAGAGAGGAAGGGATTCGAACCCTCGATACGCTATTCACGTATACACGCTTTCCAGGCGTGCGACTTAAACCACTCATCCACCTCTCTGTGGACTATTATCCTGACTTGTTATCAGAATAATGTGAAAAATTGACTGATTGATTTATCAGTGGTGCCCAGGAGAAGACTCGAACTTCCACACCCGTGAGGATACTAGCACCTGAAGCTAGCGCGTCTACCAATTCCGCCACCTGGGCAATTTAAATTTTCTTAAGCAAAGAAGCACCAAATTATTTGGTGCCCAGGAGAAGACTCGAACTTCCACGCCCGTGAGGACACTAGCACCTGAAGCTAGCGCGTCTACCAATTCCGCCACCTGGGCTTTGCTTTATTCTTCAATTTAAGGTAGAGTTGACTACCTGAACTGCGAAGAAGCAGCTATTATATATTTTAAAAAAAGAATGTCAACTATCAAAATGAACAAAAATACTAAATCTTTAAATTTACGAGAAAAAGACCCGTATTTGGAGCGGGAGAAACAACGTTACGCTCATCCGTTGCCCAGCCGTGAATGGGTCATTGAATTATTGGAACAAAAAGGTGTGCCGACAAAAATCGAAGCGTTGGCACATGAATTGTCGATTACAGAAGATGAATATGAATTCTTCGAACGCCGTTTGAAAGCGATGGCACGTGATGGTCAGGTGTTGATCAACCGACGTGGCGCGGTATGCGCGGCAGAAAAATTGGCATTGGTTAAATGTCGTGTCGAAGCGCATAAAGACGGTTTTGGTTTTGCTGTGCCGCTAACGCCGACGGGCGAAGGTGATTTCGTTTTGTATGAGCGTCAGATGCGCGGCGTGATGCACGGGGATATTGTTACCGTTCGTCCTGCCGGTATCGACCGCAGAGGCCGTCGTGAAGGAACGGTTTTAGATGTGGTGGAGCGTGCGCAGTCTAAAGTGGTCGGTCGTTTTTATATGGATCGTGGCGTGGCTATTTTGGAGGCAGAAGACAAGCGTTTGAGCCAAAGTATCGTGTTAGAGCCTGAAAGCGTGGCGAACTTTAAACCGCAATCCGGCCAAGTGATTGTGGCTGAAATTGAGACGTATCCTGAAGCGCATCGTCCTGCTGTGGCTAAGCTGATTGAAGTGTTGGGCGATTATGCCGACAGCGGTATGGAAATTGAAATTGCTGTACGCAAGCACCATTTGCCTCATCAATTCAGCGAAGCGTGTGTCAAAGCCGCGAAGAAAATTCCCGATCATGTGCGTAAAACCGACTTGAAAGGGCGCGTGGACTTACGCGATTTGCCTCTGGTAACCATTGACGGCGAAACTGCGCGGGACTTTGACGATGCGGTTTTTGCCGAAAAAATTGGCCGCAACTACCGCTTGGTGGTGGCGATAGCTGATGTCAGTCATTATGTCCGCCCTGATGACGCGATTGATGTAGATGCTCAAGAACGCAGTACCAGCGTGTATTTCCCGCGCCGTGTGATTCCAATGCTGCCGGAGAATTTGTCCAACGGCATCTGCTCTCTCAATCCTGATGTTGAACGCCTGTGTATGGTGTGCGATATGGTGATTACCTATGCCGGCAATATCAAGAAATACCGTTTCTATCCGGCAGTAATGCGTTCTCATGCGCGACTGACTTACAATCAAGTTTGGGATTGGATTTCAGACGGCCAGGATTATCCGTTTAAGCAGCAAATCGATACTCTGTATAAGTTATTTAAAATCTTGCAGAAAAAACGTTTCGAGCGTGGCGCGGTTGAGTTTGAGAGCGTTGAGACTCAGATGATTTTTGATGACAACGGTAAGATTGACAAGATTGTTCCCGTTGTCCGCAACGATGCGCACAAGCTGATTGAAGAATGTATGTTAGCGGCGAATGTTTGCGCGGCAGAATTTTTGCTGAAAAACAAACATACGGCTTTGTTCCGTAATCACTTGGGCCCGACTCCTGAAAAACTGGCCACCTTACGCGAGCAGCTTGGTTTGCTGGGGCTGAGTTTGGGTGGCGGCGATAATCCGACGCCGAAAGACTATGCTACGCTTGCCGAGCAATTTAAAAACCGTCCGGACGCGGAATTGTTACAAGTGATGATGCTGCGTTCTATGCAGCAGGCGGTTTATGAGCCTCATTGCGACGGTCACTTTGGTCTGGCTTATGGCGCATATGCACACTTTACTTCGCCTATCCGCCGTTATCCCGATTTGACGGTACATCGCGCCATTAAAGCTGTATTGAACGGACAAACTTACCAACCCAATAAAACCTGGGAGGCTTTGGGCGTGCATACCTCTTTCTGCGAACGCCGAGCCGATGATGCCAGCCGCGATGTGGAAAACTGGCTGAAAACTTATTATATGCGCGACAAAGTCGGCGAAGTTTTCAGTGGCAAGATTTCGGGCATGACCAGCTTCGGTATTTTTGTAACCTTGGACGATATTCATATCGACGGCTTGGTACATATCAGCGATTTGGGAGAGGATTATTTCAACTTCCGTCCTGAAATTATGGCAATTGAGGGCGAGCGTAGTGGTGTCCGTTTCAACATGGGCGATACGGTTACTGTAAAAGTCGCGCGAGCCGATTTGGATACCAGCAAGATTGATTTGACCTTAATCAGCGGCGGTTCAGTCGGTAAGAAACGCGGAGGTAGAAAAGCAAAACCTGTAAGCAAGCCAATAGCTGCTGACAAGTCTGTCGAAAAGCGTAAGCGTAAACTGTCGGCTAAAGAAATTGATGAAGCGTTGGCTGCTCCCATGAAGGCAAAGAAGAGCAAGGTGAAAAGTAAACCTGCCTCCAAGCCTGCCAAGCCAAGCAAACCTAAAGCCGCAGGCAAGAAAAAAACGCAGGCGAAAACAACTTCCGTCAAAGCCGGGCATAAAAATAACGCGCAAGGCAAAAGCGTGAAGATTAAAGTAAAGAAAGCTGCTAAGAAATAAGCTGCATTCAATTCAGGCCGTCTGAAAAGTTTCAGACGGCCTGAATTTGTGATTTTATGAATAAAACCAAGGATAAATTAAGATGATAAAACTATACGGTATTCCCAATTGCGATACGGTTAAAAAAGCGCGCAGTTGGTTGGCGGAAAACGGCATCGAGTTTGAGTTTGTAGATTTTAAGAAAAACGCCCCGACTGCCGAATTGATTGATGGCTGGCTGGGTCAGGCGGCTTTGGAAATTTTGCTCAATAAAAGAGGTACGACTTGGCGCAAGTTGGATAAAGATGCGCAAGAATCTGCCGCCACAAAAGAAGGTGCGATTGCTTTGATGGTGGAGAATCCCAGCATCATCAAGCGGCCTGTATTGGTCAAAGAAGGACAGGTTCATGTCGGATTTTCAGTAGAAGCGTATCAGGAAATTTTCGGATAAGGTATTTTTAGGTTTTTAGGCCGTCTGAAAAAGCAAGCCTCGAAAAAATACGTTACAATACGCGCTTTGAGCCTGTTTTCAGGATTTTAAGATTTTTGCGGCAGCATTTTCTGGCTGCCGCGCCAAACTTTTCTTTCGGATAAATATGTTCCATATTGTTGAAAAATATAAAACACCCGCCCAGATTGTTTTAGGTATCATCGGTCTGACCTTTATCGGATTCGGTGCCAATAACTTGTCTTCGCCGGGTTCTGATTACATTGTCAAAGTCGGGGATGAGAAGGTCAGCGAGCATGCTTTACAGATTGCGATACAAAACGAGCAGGCTGCCGGCAATAATGCACCTTCGCGTGATGCGGTATTCCAATCGTTATTGCAACGTGCTTATCTGAAGCAAGGTGCCAAGCTGATGGGCATCGCTGTGTCTCAGGAGCAAATCAAGCAAGTTATTGTGGATGATCCGAATTTCCATGATGCTTCCGGTAAATTCAGCCAGGATTTGCTCAAGAAATATTTGGATCAACGCAGGATGACCGAGGATCAGTTCGTTGAAGATATCCGCGAACAGTTCCAATTGCAAAATCTGTTGAATTTAGTGCAAAACGGCGCTTTGGTCAGCGATGCGCAAGCACGTCAGTTGATTAACCTGACTCAAGCAACACGTACCATCCGTTCATTTACGTTCAGCCCTGAAGCATTTGCGGCACAAGTAAAAGTAGATGATGCGGCTTTGCAAAAGTATTATGAAGCGCATAAAAAAGATTACTTGATTCCTCAAGCCGTTAAGCTGGAATATGTGGCTTTGAACATCAAAGATTTGGCTGACAAGCAAACCGTCAGTGCGGAAGAAGTACAAAAAGCTTACGACAGCAAAAGTGTAGATTTGTCGCCAAGAGCCGAAATTGCGCATATTTTCATTCCGGTCATGCCTAACGGAGATGAAGCAAGTAATGCGGAAATTAAAGCAGAAGTGGACAAAATGGCTGCGGAGCTTAAAGAGCATCCGGATTCGTTTGCCGAACTGGCGGCCAAGTATTCCAAAGACTTGTCCAGCAGCAATAAAGGCGGCAACTTGGGTTATCTGAGCAAAGGTGGCGGCAGCGGCTTTGGACCTGAATTCGATAAAGCGGCATTTGCATTGGGCAAAGGCGAAGTCAGCGATACCGTAAAATCATCTTTGGGTTATCACGTCATTAAAGTTTTGAATGTCGAAGCTGAGCCGACTTTGGAACAAGCCAAAGCGCGTATCGAAGCAGCCTTGAAACTGAAAAAAGCAGCTTCTGCCTTTAATGCTGCTAAAGAAAAATTGGGTGAAGATGCCTTCAATGATCCATCTTCTTTGGCAAAAGCAGCCGCCAATTCAGGTTTGAAAGTGGAAAACTTGGATGAATGGGTGACCAGAGCGGGTGCGAAAGAGGCAGGTTTGCCTGAAACGTTGATTAATGCTGCGTTTAGCGACGATGTACTGAAGAAAAAACACAATTCTGAAGTAATTGCCATCAACAACGAAACCGTTTGGGTCATTCGTGCGAAAGAAGTGCGCGAAGAGAAAATCGCACCATTTGCGGAAGTCAAAGACAATGTCCGTGCAGCATATCAGCGCTCTGAAGCCGCCAAACTGGCAGAGAAAAAAGCCCAGGAAACTTTGGCCGCATTGAAAGCCGGTAAAGCTGCTGATGTTCAATGGTCGCCTGTTTCTCAATTGAGCGCACAAGATGCACGTAAAACCATGTCTCCGGAGGCTTATGCAGCTTTGCTGAAAGCGCGTCCTGTCGGCGGCAAACCTGCGTATACATTGTTGGAAGGTATGCCTGCGCCGGTGATTATGGAAGTTCAGAGCGTTTCTGCTCCTGAAAATGCCGATTCACAGATTCCGGCTGCTAAACAGGCTTTGGTTCAGCAGCTTTCCGCCAATGTTTTCGATGCCTTGCTCCAGTATTTGGATAAGAAAATCGATCGTACGCAAGGTGCACAACAAGTTAATAATGCTGCCGAATAAGCAGAATATTAGAGTAGGGCAGCCGGATGAATTCCGGCTGTTTTCTTATTTTTAGCTATCTTTTTAAAGGCCGTCTGAAATCATGAGTAAAAATCCTGATGCCTTTGTCCGCTTGATTAATGCATTAAAAATCCTGCCTAATGTCGGCCCGAAATCCGCTCAACGCATGGCTTACCAGCTTTTACAGTACAAACGCGAAGAAGCGCAGGAGTTGGTGGATGCTTTGCAGTTTGCCTTAAGACAGGTGCAGCATTGTCGGATGTGTAATACATTTTGCGAAGGCGATTTGTGTGAAATTTGCGCCGACGAAAAACGTGAGAAAAGCCGCTTGATGATTGTGCATATGCCGGCGGATGTTTCCAGTATGGAGGCGGCTAATTGCCATGATGGCCTGTATTTTGTTTTGATGGGGCAAGTCAGTCCGGCGCAGGGCATGGATATTTCGGCAGTGGCATTAGATAAGCTGGTTGCCCGTTTGCAGGCGAGTGATATTGAGGAAATTATCATTGCAACCAACTTCACAGCCGAAGGCGACGCGACAGCGTATGTATTGGCGGAATTGTTTAAAAATCTTCCTTATAAAGTCAGCCGGTTGGCAAGGGGAATCCCTTTGGGCGGCGAGATGGAATATGTGGATGCCGGTACTTTGGCACAGGCTGTTTACGATAGAAGAAATATCCAATCTTAAATGCCAATATAAAAAGGCCGTCTGAATGTTTTTCAGACGGCCTTTTCATTGATGAAATCAGATTATTTGCAGCTGACGCCTTGAATTTGAGGCGTATCACCGTTGCCGACTTTAAATGCGCATTTGGTTGCGCTGCTGCCGGATACGGTAACAACACCGTTTCCGCTGTTGAGGCTGACAGGTTCTTTTACGCCCATGCCGACAGCAGTGGCTGCCAGTTTTTGAACATCGGCGTCGGAGTAAGCGGTATTGTTTGAACTGATTTTGATTTCTTTGGCGGCATATGCATTGAAGCTGAATGACAAACCCACAGCTACGGATACGAGGGCCAAGAATTTTTTGCTGTTCATTAGTGTATTTCCTTTTTGATGGTGACAAAGTGTGTCACAGCTTCAGAATAAGGGCGATTGGCCGATTGTGCAAGTTTTTCGGCGGAATTTACGGGAAGATACATGGTTTTACATACACTTTATCCCTGAATGCTACATCAGTCGGGCAATCGGACGACCTGTCGGTTTTACGGTACAATAAGCCATTTTTGACAAACGAATGAGGCATTTTTGAATGGCTTCTTTAGAAACTTGGATAGGCCTGCGCTATTTGCGTGCGAAAAAACGCAATGGCTTTATGTCATTTATTACCATGATTTCAATCGTCGGTATCGCCTTGGGTGTAACGGCGCTGATTGTGGTGTTATCGGTAATGAACGGATTTCAGAAAGAGATACGAGGTCAATTGTTGAACGTCGCACCTCATGCAGAAATCGGCTATTACGATGTCGGCAGTGCGCCGGGTTGGCAGAGTTTGCGCGAATTTGTAAAAGGCAAAAAGGAAGTATTGGCCAGCGCGCCTTATGTTTCCGATCAGGCTTTGCTTGCTAATGCAGGAGAAGTGCGCGGTGTACAAATACGCGGTATTTTGCCGTCTGAAGAAAAAAATGTCGTTGATTACGGCAAGGATATGCCGGCCGGCAGTTTCGACGATTTGAAGCCGGGCGAATTTGATATTATTTTGGGTCAAGGGCTTGCTGAGGCATTGGGCACGGAGATTGGTGGCAAGGTTACAGTGATTACGCCTGAGGGGAATGTTACTCCTGCCGGTGTAGTGCCGCGCTTGAAGCAGTTTAATGTGGTCGGTGTGGTAAAAACCGGTGTATATGAAGTCGATAACACATTGGCCATGACGCATATCAAGGATGCGCAAGTCTTGTATCGACTGGGAGAAAATGTCGGTGGGCTGCGTTTACGATTGGCTGATCCTCAGAATGCGCCGTCTTTCATTGCCAAGTTGATTCCTGATGCTAAAAAAGATGAAGTATGGGTGCGCGACTGGACGTTTAACAACCGCAGCTATTTTGAAGCCGTTGAGTTGGAAAAACGCATGATGTTCATCATTTTGACACTGATTATCGCGGTTGCTGCGTTTAACCTCGTTTCTTCTTTGGTAATGGCGGTAACGGAAAAACAAGCCGATATTGCGATTTTGCGCACTTTGGGTTTGTCCCCGGGTGGGGTCATGAAGATTTTCTTGGTACAGGGCGCATTTGCGGGGTTCTTTGGTACGCTTGTGGGCGTGGTATGCGGTGTATTGTTGGGGTGGAATGTTGGTAAGATTGTCGCGTTTTTTGAAGACCTATTTGGCGTACATTTGATTAACTCACAGGTTTATTTCATCGATTACCTGCCTAGCGATGTGAACTTGAAGGATGTCGCCGTTATTGCCTGCATTTCGCTTGGCTTGGCATTTATCGCCACACTGTATCCGAGCTGGCGTGCTGCAAAAACCCAACCTGCGGAGGCTTTGCGTTATGAGTAAGACAATTTTGAAATGTACCGGCGTTGGCAAAAGCTATAATGATGGCGCATTGAATGTACAAGTGTTGAATCATTTGGATTTTGAAGTTGCAGAAGCGGAAAGCGTGAGTATTATTGGTTCGTCAGGCAGCGGTAAATCCACATTGCTGCACCTTCTTGGTGGCTTGGATATGCCGTCTGAAGGCAAGGTGATACTGATGGATCAGGATTTGGGCGGCTTGAGCCAAAAACAGTTGGGTGAATTGCGCAACCGTTATTTGGGCTTTGTGTATCAATTCCACCATCTATTGCCTGAGTTTTCTGCTTTGGAAAATGTCATGATGCCGCTTTTAATCGGCAAAATGCCCAAGGCGATGGCTGAGGAGAAGGCTGTCAATATGCTGAAAAAGGTTGGCTTGGACAAGCGTATGCTGCACCGTCCGAGTGAACTTTCCGGCGGCGAGCGTCAGCGTGCGGCGATTGCCCGTGCTTTGGTTAATGAGCCGAAATGCTTATTGGCGGATGAACCGACGGGAAACCTTGACCGTAAAAATGCGCAAAATGTGCTGGACATGATGCTGGATTTGAAACGCGAATTGAACACCAGCCTGATTGTGGTGACCCATGATGATGAGCTGGCTGAGCGTTTCGACCGGGTAATGACCATGAAAGACGGCAGCCTGCAAGTGCTGCAATAAGGTTATTATTTCAGGCAAATATTTTATGCTTTGAACGGTATAATAGAGGCCGTCTGAAAATAGGTTTTCATTTATGGAAACGCTGTTTTTCAGACGGCCTTTCTTTTGTCCGTATCAATCAAGCATAAACCATGAATCCAACCAACTCTATCCTTTCCTCTGCCGCAGATGCGGCCATAGCGTTTTTCCGCCGTCACGAAGTACAGGGTGCATCCGTTATTGAGCCTTATGTGGTTCGACTGTTTGCAGCCTTGCAAAACGGGCATTCGTTTGTTTATTTGGATAAAGCGGATGTTGATGCCTTAAGCAACTTGCCGAATTTGGTCGGTAATGCGGATAAACCGCTTATCCTGCAAGGCCGGAAATTGTTTTTAGGGCGGATGTGGCAGTTGGAGCATGATTTGGCTGTTGAAATCAAACGGCTGGCAAGTGCCGAGGCGGAAGAAGTGAATTTCATGGTGGCTTCAAAAAGCCTGAGCGACTGGTTTGATACTAAAGACAGCAAAGAGCAACGGGATGCTGCTGCTTTGGCCTTGCTGCAAAACTTTATGCTGATTACCGGCGGGCCGGGTACGGGGAAGACGACGACCGTCGCAAAGCTTTTGGGTCTGATTTGCAATAACAGTACGAAGCTGCCCCGTATTGCGTTGGCTGCGCCGACAGGTAAAGCGGCTGCACATATGGCACGGGCTTTGCAGCGTGCTTTGGACGGTTTTGATTTGTCTCCGAGCATTAAAGCGCATTTGGAAAACTTGGAAGGGCAGACTGTCCATCGTTTGTTGAAACTGCGTCCGCCGCAAATGCGCCCTGTGTTCAATCATGAATATCCGCTTGCTTTGGATGTTTTGGTGGTGGATGAGGCGTCGATGTTGGATTTGCCGCTGGTGTTGGATTTATTGCGCGCCGTGCCTACCGGCTGCCGTCTTGTGTTGCTTGGCGATGAAAACCAGTTGCCGTCGGTTGGCTTGGGAGCCGTGTTGGCAGCATTGTCGCGTCCGACGGCTTTGGATAAAGAAACCGCTGAAAAGCTGGAAGTGTACCTGCCCAATCATGGCTTTGAGATAAAAGGGCAGCCACAGGCTTTATCGCAAAACAATGCCAAATTGACGTTCAGCCACCGGTTTGGTGCAGACAGCGGTATCGGCTGTTTGGCAAGGGCGGTGGTTTCCGGGGAAAAGCAAACTGCGGTTGAACAGTTTGACAAGTTCCCCAAAGAATTGGAAATGAAATCAGGCCGTCTGAAAGAGCAGGTCGCCTTGCTGTATCAAAAGCAACAGGATTATTGGCAGGCCGTGGCAGAGAATAATGTTGCACTCGCCTATGGTCATGCTGCCGATGTAGTGGTATTGGCGGCTTGGCGGCAGGATGCGGATGATTTGAATCAGGCTTATCAAGAATACTTGCAACGACAAGGCAAGGTTTCGGGCGAAACGCCTTGGTTTGCCGGACAAATCATCATGATTACCCACAATGATTACATGCTGGAAGTGTTTAACGGCGACATCGGTCTGATTATGAAAGATGAAGAATCGTTGAATGGCTTGTCTGCCTATTTTCCTGAGAAAGATGGATTCAAAAAAATTGCCATCAGCCGTTTGCCCGATTTTGAATCGGCTTTTGCCATGACGGTGCATAAGAGCCAAGGTTCGGAATATCGGGAAGTATGGCTGTTGCCCCCGTCAGTGCCTGCAACGACGGAAAGCGAAGAAGAAGCCCGAGGTTTGGATAAGGCTCTGCTTTACACAGCCATTACCCGTGCGCGTGAACGTTTTGTGTTTTGGGAAAATGCGGAGGAATTATGTCAGGCTGTGGGATGCCATCAAAAACGCAGGACGGCATTGGCCGATGCCTTGGAATGGCAGTTTGAACAGCTTGATGAGCAGGATTCTGTTTGACCTGAATCAAGAGGCCGTCTGAAAGAGGATAAAGCGTTTAAATCTGCTTGACTGATTACACTAATTTACATACGATAAAAATAATTAGTAAATAAAATGAATAATTTATACGAAATTCATAATTTTGTACGCTTTATCGAATACTTCACTTTCAATACCTTCTTTTGGAGAGTCGGCATGAAATTTCAAACCAAACTGATTGTAACCTGTATTTTATTGGCTTCATCGTCTTATTCTTTGGCAGAGAATGCTGATGGCGGACGTGATGCGGCGGCTTTGTCCACCACCAACGATTACGTCAATTCCGGCAGTATTATTCGCAAAGATGACGATAAAATCAGTATTTTCAATGATTTATTGACTATAAATGGTGGTTTGCGCGTGCGTGCGGATACCAAAGACATCAATGCCAACAACAGCAGCGTTAATCCGACGCCTGAAGATACCAATGCCAACTTTAATGCGGAGTTTTGGTTACGCGCAAAACTGTATAAAGATTGGAAATTGGTTGCCCAAATCGAGCCGAATATCGATTTGGAAACCGGTAAGTTCAACGGCGATCATGATGTGCCGGTGAATAAACTGTATGCCGAAGGTACTTTGTACAACAATATTAAAGCGCGTGTCGGTAAATTTGGTGCGTTCTCTTCATACGGCCGCGTATGGGATACCGAAGTAACCGGCGGCGAAATCTTCTTCGACAATAAAACCCTGCCTACCAAAATCTATGCGGGCCGCCGTACTGGCAATCTAAACGACAACACATGGGGCATTGGTGGCCGTCGCAGACATTTTGCCGCAGTTCAAAGCGTGTTGCCTGTAAATGAGAATATCAACGTCGGCGCAACGGTCAGCTACATGAAAGACATCGATGTACGCGGTGCGAAGAAAAATGCGGTCTTTGGAGAAATCGGTACGGATATCAAGTTTAATGACGATTGGCATTGGATGGCCGCAGTCAGCAAGTCCAATATCAAAGCCTATAATGATGCCGGACAAAAAATTAAAAATGATGGCGTGTTCACTGAAGTACGCTATAAATTGGCCGACTGGAACGTCCGCAATTCTTACGACGTATTCTTGAACTACCGCCGTGTCGGTTTGTTGTCCGGTGTCTCTTCTGTTGAGGATTACAGCAAAAACGTCCAAGGCGTGCAAATCGGTGCGACCTATATTCCTTGGAAAAACTGGAAACTCAAAGGCTTCTATTTGGCCGGTAAACAGGTTACACCTACTGTCGGCACGGATAAGCAGGATGTAAACGTTATTCGTGGTCAGTTAGAATATAAATTTTAATCATTACAAATAAAAAACAGGCAGGATGTCCTGCCTGTTTTTGGTTTTCAGACGGCATGGATATGGGGCCGTCTGAAATAATGGATTCGACGCTTACCAGCTATCGCGTTTCATACGGTCAAGCTGGCGGCGGTCGCGTTTGGTTGGGCGTCCGTCCGGATAAGCGGCACTGATGCGGCTGGCTTGGTCGAGCTGTTTTTGAGCTTCGCGTTCGGCAGCCGTTTTCATGTCTTCTTCGTAGAGTAAACGCGCTTCCGGTGCCGGTCGGCGTTGATGATTGAGCGCGGCAACTTTGAATTTGTAGGGAAGGGAGTTCAAAGTCATGTCGATGGTGTCGCCGGCAGAAATATTTTTGCTGTTTTTCACCTTTGAGCCGTTTACCAAAACCCTGCCCAGCTCAATATGTTTTTGTGCCAGCGCGCGGGTCTTGAAAAAGCGCGCGGCCCAAAGCCATTTGTCCAAGCGCATGGACGAATTGTCATGATCGTTTTTCATAGCCTGTTTGAAATGATTGAACTGAATTGAAGTTTATCATAAGATACGGCACTTCATGAGTTTAGTGCAGATATACTATTTCTTTGTTAAAGGCCGTCTGAAAGATTTTTTATTGCAAAAGATGGCAGTTTCCCTTTGAGAAATGCTGTCAAATACGTCTGATTAGCGTATCATGTCAGCAACCGTTACCGAGAGCTTTGTTTTATGAAACCCGTTTTTTTGGACTTCGAACAACCCATCGCCGAATTAACCAATAAAATTGACGAGTTGCGATTCGTACAAGACGAATCTGCCGTTGATATTTCCGACGAGATTGCCAGACTGCAAAAGAAAAGCAGCGAGTTGACCAAGTCAATTTTCAGCAAGCTGACTCCGGCTCAAATTTCACAAGTGTCCCGCCATCCGCAACGTCCTTATACTTTGGACTACATCAACGGTATTTTTACCGATTTTGAAGAGTTGCATGGCGACCGCCATTATTCTGACGATCATGCCATTGTCGGCGGTTTGGCGCGTTTCAACGGCCAAAGCGTGATGGTTATCGGCCATCAAAAAGGTCGCGATACCAAAGAAAAAATCCGCCGTAATTTCGGTATGCCGCGTCCTGAGGGTTACCGTAAGGCATTGCGCTTGATGAAGACTGCCGAAAAATTCAATATTCCAGTTATGACCTTTGTCGATACACCAGGCGCGTATCCGGGCATTGGTGCAGAAGAACGCGGCCAGTCTGAAGCCATCGGCCGTAATTTGTACGAACTGACCCGCCTGCATGTGCCGGTATTGTGCACCATCATTGGCGAAGGTGGTTCGGGTGGCGCGTTGGCAGTGGCTGTCGGCGACTATGTTAATATGCTGCAATACTCGACTTATTCGGTGATTTCTCCCGAAGGTTGCGCCTCTATTCTTTGGAAAACTGCTGAAAAAGCAGCAGATGCCGCGCAAGCATTGGGTATTACCGCCAAACGCCTGCAAGAATTGGATGTCATCGACAAAGTGATTGATGAGCCTTTGGGCGGCGCACACCGTGATTTTGAAACCACGATGAAAAACGTTAAAACCGTTTTGGAGCAGCAATTAAGCGAAGCGCAAAGTATGACCATGCCTGACTTGCTTTCTCGCCGTTTTGACCGCATCATGGCTTACGGTAAATTTACCGATAAATAAGTTTGACTGCTGAAAAAGCAAGCAGATGTCGCTGCTTGCTTTTTTTGTGTTCTATTTTTGAGTCATTCACAATTTCAGGCCGTCTGAAATGTCGCAAGTATCCCCTGATTCCCTATTTAAAAGTTTTCAAACAGCTTTTCCTGATTTGCCGAACCATACTGTTTTTGAAGTTGGCTTGAGTGGCGGATTAGATTCTGTCGTCCTGCTGCATCTTTTGCATCGGATGCGCGAATTTCGCCATTTTGATTTGCGTGCCGTTCATGTTCATCACGGTTTAAGCACCAATGCCGACAGTTGGGCAAAATTTTGTCAGGATTATTGTCAGCGTCTGGATGTTGCCTTGCGGGTGTGCCGCGTTAATGTGCAAAACCAAGGAAAAGGTTTGGAAGCGGCAGCTAGGGCTGCCCGATATCAGGCATTTTCAGACGGCCTGAGGAAAATTATTGTTTTGGCCCATCACCACAATGATCAAATCGAAACATTTATGTTGTCGGCTGTGCGCGGGGGCGGATTACGCGGTATGGCAGCCATGCCTGTATGGCGTAATTTAAATGAAGAAATTCAAATCTGGCGACCACTTTTGGCATTTTCTCGTCAGGAATTGGCTGAGTATGCGCAACAGTGGGGATTATCTTTTGTTGAAGACGAAAGTAATGAAGACTCCGGCTATTTACGCAATTGGATGAGAAATCAGGCTTTACCGCAATGGCAGCAGCGTATTCCGAATTTTGAGCAGCAAATTTGTGCCAATGTTCGATTATTGCAGGAAGATTTGCAGCTTTTAGATGAATTGATTGAGTCTGAATACCAGCGCATTAGTCCAAACGGAATATTCAGCATCAGCCTGTGGAGGCAATGTACGCCGCTTTTGCGTCGTCGACTGCTTTGGTATTTTTTGCGAAAGCAAACGGAATCATTGCCTTCTTATCACAGTATTGCCGATTTTGCCCGAGTATTGGAAACCGCTGATCAGGCGCAGTTGAATTTGCCAGATGGGGAACTGGTCGCATATCGGGACAAGCTGTTTGTTTGTCAGGAAAGTGAGTTTCAAAAACTGCCTTGGTGTAATGGCAGGGAAGTTCAAGGCCGTCTGAAAGATATTTTGCTCGAAAATGGTTTTGTTTTATTACCGTTTAAGGGAGGTTTGTCGGAAGAGGAGTTGGAGAAGCCGGCGGTACTTAGAAGTGTGGTCAAAGGTGATGTGATTCAGTCGGGACAGAGGGAAAAATCAGTCGAAAAACTATTGCAAGAGTGTCATATTGTGCCACTCGTCCGTAAATATTGGCCGATTATCCTAAGTATGGGCAACAAGTGCCTTGCTGTTGTTAATCTTCGGGTGGGAAGCGATGTTCAAATAGGCGAAGGCTATCTGCCTGTTCATGAAAAGTTGGTCAAATATATAGCAGAAAAGTAAAGAGAATAACTTTAAATTTAGTAAGTATTAGTAATTTAACTACTTGTGCTAAGTGTATATATAATAAGCAATACAGCTTATGTTAGAGCATCTGCACGAATAAACTTTTGCGATTAAATGTAATCTTGTGGAACTATTTCAAAGCGATGCTGTCTTTATTGTGCACAGCACGCTTTACTATTTTTTGGTTTAAAGCAGTAAAACGATTAAAGGTTGGGTATGAACGATCGCCAAATAGATCAAGTTTTGGTGGAGCGCGCGCAGAAAGGTGACCATAAGGCATTCGAGATGCTGATGTCCAAGTATCAGCGTCGGCTAAACAGACTGATTTCCCGTTTTATTCAGGATGAGCATGAAGTGCACGATGTAACCCAAGAAGCAATGATTAGGGCTTATCGTGCGCTGGTTAATTTTCGCGGTGAGAGTGCGTTTTATACATGGCTGTACCGTATCGGTATCAATACGGCAAAGAATTTTCTGACCACTTCGGGTCGCCAGTTTTTTGTCAGTTCGGAAGCAGCCAATGAGGAGGGAGATGTTCTTGATTTAACCGATCAGATTGCGGATTACCATACGCCGGAAGCTGAAATGATGAATCGGGAAATCTTGCAGACCGTCGAAGCAAGCATTGCGCAACTGCCAGACGATATGCGTCAAGCCATTACGCTTAGGGAAATGGATGGCTTGTCTTATGAAGAAATAGCTCGGGTAGTGGATTGTCCGATAGGTACTGTACGTTCGCGTATTTTCAGAGCGCGTGAACTGATTGCAAAAGATTTGCGGCCGCTGTTGGATACTTCTGAAGATCAAAGGTGGTAATAAAAATGAACGAAAAAACAAATAAAGCATTGGAGTATGTGTCTGCATTGATGGACGGTGAAGCATTGACTGATGAGATGCTGGATGCCGTATTGGCAGACGAGGAAGCTATGCGCGCTTGGCATGAGTACCACATTATCGGCGACTGTATCCGTCAGGGTGCAGCGGCAAGTGTTGCCGGTGAAACCATGCAAAGCAAAGCATTTACAGTGCCTCAAGCCGAAGCTGAAGGCAAACAGGAAAAATATGCCCAGCGTGAAGCGGCTAATAGCGGCTTCTTCAAATTCTTCGCAGCTGCTGCCAGTGTGTGTGCGATTGCTGTTGCAGTATGGCAATTTACACCGCAATCTTCTCGTGACGCTATGCCGGTTGCAGAGAAGTCTAATACTCAGCCTGCCCAAAATATCATTCCGGTAAGCGGTACGCCTAGTGATAAAGCGGCTTCTGAGCCTGGCGAGACTGTTGTACCGAATGCGGCAAAAGACGGCAAACTTGAAAACCGTCCTACTGTTCGCACCGAGCAGCAAAATGAGCAGCAGACTGTTGTGCAGTAAAAAATGAAATCATGTGAAACCCTTGCTTTATTGCAAGGTTTTTTTATTTTCGTAGTAAAACCGTTAGGCCGTCTGAAAGCATAGCTTCAACGAAGTCAAAACAGTTATAATGCGCTCCATGAAACTGATTACCTCTGCTCAAAACGAACAGCTCAAACATTTATTCCGTCTGCTGACGCAGGCCAAAGCAAGGCGTGAAAGCGGTGAAACCGTATTGGAAGGCGTACATTTGCTGCAAACTTATTTGCAAAGCGGAGGTACGCCCAAACAGGTTTATCTGCCTGAAAAGAAACAGCAACATATTGAAATTCAAGAAATTACGGCGCAGTTGGACGAGGGATTGATTACTTGGGTCGGTAACGAAGCGCTGTCTAAAATCACCAGTCTGACCGATGCCGATGATGTGATGACTTGGATTGATATTCCGCAGCAGGCAGGCTTGCCTTCAGACGGCGATTGCGTGGTATTGGAGCGGGTACAAGACCCAGGCAATGCTGGGACGATTTTGCGCAGCGCAGCGGCTGCCGGAGTCAGGCAAATTGTGTGCAGCAATGATTCCGTGGATATCTGGTCGCCCAAAGTGTTGCGAGCGGGGATGGGCGCGCATTTTCTGCTGTCTATTTTCAGCCGAGTGGAATTATCAGCTTGGATGGAAACGTATCAGCATCAAATTTGGGCAACTGCCTTGGGCGGTCGCAATATCGGTTTGTATGAGATGGACCTCAGTCAACCCTGTGCTTGGGTGTTTGGCAACGAAGGCAGCGGCGTGAGTGAAACGGTAAAAGAGAAGGCCGATGCCTGTGTCAAAATTCCCATGTTGGGGCAAACCGAATCCTTGAATGTCGCGATGGCGGCGACGGTTTGTCTGTTTGAACAAATGCGGCAGCGTATCCATGCCCAGGCCGTCTGAAAACAATAATACGATTTTATTTTAAGGAACAAAAATGCAAATACTGACTTTTGATGAAGCGGCACGCAGCCGCTTGATGGAATTGCTGGATGCCAAATCCGAAGCCCACAACACCATGCGTTGTGATGAGGTTCAAGGTTTTATGATGGCTTTATTGAGCGGTCCGGATGCTTTGAACCCGACCAACTGGCTGCCTGAGATTTTGGGTGAAGAATCTTTGTTTGATGCTAAAGAGCGCACCGAAATCGAGCGTTTGGTAATGGCAATGGCTGCTGATATGCGCATGAAGCTCGACGAGAAGATTTTGCCTGATTTGTGGTTTTATGAAGATGAAGCCGGCAATCCGGATTTCTACACTTGGTGTAACGCCTATCTTTACGCACTGGATATTGTGCCTACCGATTGGTTTGAAGCAGTCGATCAGGAAGAGTTTGAAGATTTGTTCTATCCGATTATGGCTTTGGGCGGTATCTATGACGATGAGGAAAACGGCGAAGTCATCTTGCATCTGAATGAAAAAGAGCTGACCCAGCTGGAATCTGATTTGCCGCATGTCCTGCTTGATATTTACTGGTACTGGCAGGCCATCATCAATAAGCCGCAAACCGTCCGCCGCGAAGGCGAAAAAGTGGGGCGCAACGATCCTTGCCCGTGTGGTAGCGGTAAAAAGTACAAAGCCTGCTGCGGCAAATAAACAGTGAAATGAAAAGGCCGTCTGAATGCTTGAAATTTAGACGGCCTTTAATGTTTTGTCTTAGAACAACGAGGCCAACCAAACAAACAGGATGGTCAGTGCGATGGTCAAGGCGCAGCCGATTTTGGCCACGGTGCCGATGATGAAGCCGATAAACGTACCGATACCGACTTTGCCTGCCTGCCAAGTGTCTTTGCGTGCCATAAATTCGCCGATGGCCGCACCGGTCAACGGGCCGAGCAACAAGCCGGGAATGGAAAAGAATGCGCCGACGATGCCGCCGATAAATGCACCCCAAACTGCGGTTTTGCTTGCGCCGGTATATTTTGCACCCAATGCGCCCGCCACATAGTCCATTGCAGTACCGAATACGGCAACGATAGCCAAAAAGGTCAGCGTACCCGAGCCAAACACTTGATAATCGCCGGCATAACCCAACAGCCATGCACCACCAAACATCAAACCCAATCCGGGCAAGGCAGGATAAATAGTGCCTAAAATACCGACAACAATGGCGATCAAGCCGAGAACGATGAGAACAGCAGTCATGAGGTTCCTTTTAAATTTAAGAGTGTAATAACGGCAGTATTATGGGCACGTTTTGTTATATTTTCATGAGAGATTGTGCAATAAAATGAAAAATTATCCGGAGGCGCGCTCAATTAAAATTGATGGATAAATATCTAAGCGAATTATTGTGAATCATGTTCTGAATGATTGAATAAATTTCTATTCAAATATAAAAGCAGGCCTACCAATACGGCTAAGTACACTGCAACCCAATACGCATCTGTATAACCAATAGCCTTTGCCAGCCGTAGGGCGGCGAAACCGGCTGCGTAACTGCCGAGCAGGACGACGGAAAATTGCAGGCTGCTGTCGAGTGCAGCGGTGGCGCGGTCTGATTTGTCCATCACCAACGCCAGTATCACCGGCAGCAGCAGCGTGTAGCTCAGGCTCAGGGCGATGATTTGCGCGGGCGGCAGCCAAGGGTGGGCACGTGCGAGCGTATCGATGGCGGTCATGGACACCAAAAGCGGCAGTTGCAGCGCGTAGAGCAGGAATACGAGTTTGCGGCGCGGATAATTGCGCGAAAACCAGCCCGACAGCGGCGTTACAATCAGGCAGGCAACAGGAATGCCCACCGCCAGAATCCCGCCCGTCTGCTTCGGGTTGAAGCCCAAATCCTCCAGCTTGGGCACAAAGGTTGCCGCCATAAACGCATACGGTACGGCAACGGCAAACAGCAAAACCAGCCACCGCCAGCCCGTTTCAGGTTGCTGCCAAAAAGAAACTAGCCGCGTTGCCAACGCCGTCCAACTACCTTGCGCAGTCGGACTTTCCGGCTCGCGGTAGTACAAGAGTTGCAGCAACATCAGCAGGCTGAACGCCAGCATAAAGCCAGCCGCCGCCGTCTGTCCGTATTCCTGATACAGCCACAATACCAGCGCGCCGCCGATCATTTTGCCGCCGCGTGCGGCCATCGTTTGAATCACGCCGCCGAAACCGCGTTCGCGGTGCGGCAGGACGATGCATGACAAACCCAGCATCGCGCAGCCGTACACCGCCGACATCGCCGAGAGCAGTACGCAGCAGGTCAAAAGCAGCGCGAAGTTCTGCGTTATGTCGGTACAGGCCATCAGCCCGAACACTGCCGAAAGTCCCAGCGTCGCCGCCAGCAGCCAGCCGCGAAACCGCCCGAACCGCCCCGCCGGCCGCCGTTCCATCAGTGCGGCAAACAATACCTTCGCTGCTTCGATACTGCCGATTAAATGAATCCAGCTCAGTTGATTCAGGCTATAACCGTGATTTTTCAAAATAGCGACCAGTGCGACCAGATAAAAACCGGTTAGCGTGAATTTGTAAGTGCTGCCGCCGATAAGCAGCAGCCAGTCGCGTGAGTTTGGGGAAGTCTGATTGTCGGACATCACATGATTCTTTTGAAGATGAGGCAAATAAAGGGACAAGGCCGTCTGAACATATTGGGTGGTAATACTTGATTTGTATTTAAATAGGTTTAGTATCTTTTCAGACGGCCTTCAACGCTTCTTCTGCGCGAAGTAGGGCGGTTGTTTCATCTGCTTCAACGATGTAGTTCACGCCCAGCGCGGGGCCGAGTTTGGACGATTGTTCGCGGAATAACGCCAGTTGTGCCGCGTCGGGTTCGATAAGGAGCATGGCGGCGCAGCGTTCGGACAGTTGCGGCCGATGTGCCTTTATCCATTCGATGTAAGTTTTACGGTCGGCAATGCGCTGTTCGTCGCTTACCTGCCGCCGCATCGGGGTGCAGACAGTGGCGAAGCGGGGGTTTTGGTTTAACAGGGTTTCGAATTCGGTCAGCCAGCCGGCGAAGTCGGCGACGTGGGTCAGGTCGGTCAGGTAGATGGTGCCTTCGGGCAGGGTTTTGGCGGGGGTGAAGTAGTGCATGGGATTCCTTTGGGTGTTTTGGAGGAATAAACGGTAGGCCGGGCATAAATGTCCGACCTATGTTTTTTCAGACGGCCTCTATCATTTCAGCTTCATTTAAAACTTCCATTCCGCACTCACGCCCACGCTTCTGGGGCGTTGGTAGAGCGCGTCTTGGCGGTCGGCGCTGGAAATGAATATGGGTTGGCGGCGGTTGAGCACGTTGTCGGCGTAGAGTGAGACGCGGCCTTGTTTGAAGTTGTAGGCGGTGTAGAGATTGACTTGGTTGTATGCGCCGATTTTGCCCGATTCGGCATTATCGGCGGCGGAGTAGTAGCCGCCGTAGAAGCGCACGTCGCCGCCGGCTTCCCAGCCTTTGTCGTTCAGGTATTTCACGCCGATGTTGGCGGTGTATTTGGGCGCGCGGCCGAGTTTGTTGCCTTCGATGCCGCTGTCGGGATAGCTTTTGATTTTGGTGTTGAGCAGCCCCAGTCCGGTGGTGAGTTTCAGGCTGTCGGTCGCCTGCCAGTCGGCGGCAAGTTCCGCGCCGTAGGTATGGACTTTTTTGGCGTTGCGGATGACGACGGAGTTGGTACCGAGATAGAAGGGGAGCTGCATGTCGCGGTAGTGGTTCAGGAACAGGTTGCCGGAGAGTTGCAGGCGGCGGTCTGCGCTGCGCCAGCGGGTGTACCACTCGTAGTTGTTCACATATTCGGGTTCATAAGTGTAGGTTACGACGGGGCGGCCGAAGGTGATGCCCGCGCCGCCGGGGTTGTAGCCGCGTGCGGCTTTGATGCCGCTGACCCATTGGTCGGTGGGTTTGAAGGCAATGTCGATTTTGGGCAGGAACACGGTCTGGCCTTTGTCTAAATTAAGGTGCAGTGCGCCGCTGCCGCCGCTTCTTTTGTGCGTTTCTTTTTCAAGGCGGGCGGCGGCCGTGATGTCCCATTTTTCGCTGGGGCTGTATGTGGTTTCGGCAAACAGGGCGCGTACGCTGTTGCGGTCGTCAAAGGTGTTGCGGCCGCCGACACTGCGGATGTCCACCCATTCGTCTTGTTTGCTGCGGAAGTAGTGCAGTCCGACAAGGCCTTTCAGACGGCCTTTGTTTGAAAAATGCAATACCGGCTCCCATTGCAGTTCGCGGCCTTTGAGTTCGGCGGGCACGCCTTGCGGGCTGACGGTCATTGGCAGGTGCAGCCGCTCGTTGTGGTAGCGGCCGTAAACCAGTTTGTTTTCCAGTTTCAGATAGTCGTTAAGCTGCCACGATACGTCCCAGATGCCCGATGTCGAGCCGGTTACGAACACGGGTTTTTCTTTTAAAAAACGGCGGCTGGCAGTGTTGCCCATGATTTCGTTTTGCGGCGCGCGCGAACGGATGTGGTTCAGCGTCAGGCGGCTGTAAAAATCGGGATGGTTTTCGGGCGTGAGCAGAAGTTTGAAGCGCACGTTGGTGTTTTCCACGCGGCGCGGATTGCCGGTTGGCTCGTAGGACACGAACGGCTCGTAGCTTTCGCGTTGCTGCCGTTCCGCGCTCAATCTGAAGGCAAGGTTGTTTTTCACAATCGGGCCGGACACTACGCCGGCGATGTTGCGCGTTTTCTGGTTGCCCAAACCCAAGCGTAGCGCGCCTTCCCATTCGTCGGTCGGGTCTTTGGAACGCATCACCACCGCGCCCGCCACCGCGTTCTGCCCGCGCACATGGCTTTGCGGCCCGCGCAAGACTTCCACCTGCTGCATGTCCCACAGCGATTGCGTGCCGAAGGCGTATTCGTTGTAAGTGGCGGAGCGGCCGTCTATGGACAGGTTCAGGCGCGGCCGCGTGCCCGCAAAGAACGCTACCGCGCCGACGGCAGGGCCGGAGCCGTCCACGCCTCGCACGGTCGGCAAATCGTTGCCGCTGCCCAAGTCCACCGTGTTCACAGTCTGTTTGATCAGGTCGGTTGCGGAAAGATTGTGGCCGCTGCGGTCGATGTTCGGCGTGGAGAAAACGCGGTTGGACGTGGCGGTTTCAAAGCCGTTGCGGTTGGTGCGTTCGCCGGTGACGACGACTTCTTCCAACTGCACCTGTTCCGCATCTTGCACCGCATCGGTGGCATAAATCCATTCGGAGGCGAAAGCGGCGGCAATCAATAGGGGGAGGCGGCGGAGGGTGTGTTTCTGCATTTCCTTATCCTTTCAGACGGCATACGTCGGGGTGGATTGAACATCAGGTAATCCAATTGCTCCGTCAGTATGCAAATATTTGTATTTACACATTTACATAAAACAAACTATTAATGTAAAGTATAAGAAATAAGAAACAGGAATGCAAGTGTTTATCATTCACTTTACTTCCCTCTTATCTTGTGAATCATCCAAAAAAATCCCTCTCCTATTTTTGGGAGAAGGTTGGAGGAGGCAGATTCTGTAATCTTCATGAATTTGGCCTGCCAAGCATCCGATAGTCCTCATTCGTAGGGCGGAGCGGAAGGATAAGGAAAGAGGCCGTCTGAAAGCCGTTATATTGCCATTGCCGCTGTGGGGAAATATGATGAGTATCCGACTTGCGGATAACTTTAATGAAAAACCTTTATGAACAAAATCAAAATCTTCTTACCGTCATGACTGCCAGCAAACAACAAACCATCGCCGACACCGCCCGCCGCCTATTCCGCGAACATGGCTTTTCCGCCGTATTCGTAGGCAGTATCTGCGCCGAGGCCAGCGTCAGCCGCGTCACTTTTTACAAATATTACAGCGGTAAAAACGCACTCTTGCAGGAAATTGTTACCGAGCAGAAAAACCGCGTCCGTGCCGAATTTGAAAATCTGCTTGAACGGCAATGCAGCCTGCGCGAAGCCGCCGAGGCTGTGTTTGTCTTGCAAAAACAATCGTTTGAAGAACTTTATTCCGCCGCTTTCCTGCGCGACATTGAAGAGAACACCGATTTGGAGCTGGAGCGATTTTTCCACGAATTGAACGAAGAAAAATACGCTTTTATGCGCGGCTTCTTCCATACTCTACAACAACGCCGCCTGATTCAGCCCGATTTGCCGGTGGAGCTCATTGACCTGTTCATCCGTCAGGCAGATATATTGATGCACCATCCGCAACTGACTGCACTTTATACCGCTGCACCACAAAAGCTGCCGCAGGATATATTGGGGTTGCTGCTGCACGGTTTGTCAGGGAAAGAATAGATAAAAAAGAATAGAAAAAATTTCAAATATGAATATTCAGACGGCCTTTCGGTAAATAGCTACCAAAAGGCCGTCTGAAAATTAAATGGAATTATAAACCGCAGGTTTTGGGTTTGTTTGCCAAAATATTGATGACTTTACGTTCAGCTTTTTGCGGCTCGATTTTGATTTCGCTTTCGTCTTCTTCGCTGCCGTCGGAGAAACGTTCCGGCATTTTTTCGCTGTCAAATGCCAAGTCGCCGCCGTGTTTCAGGCTTTGACCGCGTTCCAAGCCGACAAAGTCGAAAAGTTCGGTATCGGCCAAATGTGATGGAACGACGTTTTGTAGCGCGGAGAACATAGACTCAATACGGCCGGGGAAACGTTTGTCCCAATCGCGCAGCATGTCACCGATGACTTGGCGTTGCAGGTTGGGCTGAGAGCCGCAGAGGTTGCATGGAATAATTGGGAATTGCTTCAGCTCGGCGTATTTGATCAAGTCCTTCTCTTTGACATACGCCAGAGGACGGATGACAATGTGTTCGCCGTTGTCGCTGACTAGTTTGGGAGGCATGGCTTTGAGTTTGCCGCCGTAGAACATATTCAGGAACATAGTGGCAAGAATGTCGTCGCGGTGGTGTCCTAAGGCAATTTTGGTGCAGCCCAATTCTTTTGCGGTGCGGTAGAGGATGCCGCGGCGCAGGCGGCTGCACAGCGAACAAGTCGTTTTGCCTTCGTCCAACACGCGTTTGACGGTGGAATAAGTGTCTTCTTCAACGATTTTATAGGGAACGCCGATGCTTTCGAGATAGGTTGGCAATACTTCTTCGGGGAAGCCCGGCTGCTTTTGGTCGAGATTGACGGCGACCAGTTCGAAATCAATCGGCGCGCTGGCTTGAAGCTGGCGCAGAATGTCTAAAAGGGCGTAGCTGTCTTTGCCGCCTGAGAGGCAGACCATGATTTTGTCGCCCGGTTCGATCATGTTGAAATCGTTAATCGCATCGCCGACAGCGTGGCGCAGGCGTTTGCTGAGTTTGTTGTTTTCTAATTCTTGCTTGGTTTTTTTGGACATGGCTGTTTGTGCTTTGAAATAATAGAAAAATTTAAGGGCGGTATTGTACCGCAAAAGAATAAAGGTCGTCTGAAAAACTGCGCCTGCTTGGTTGAAGCGGCGTTTTCAGACGGCCTGATATTTGTGCTTTATTTGATTTGAAGGGCGGTGATTTTGATTTCAACCTTCCAGTCGGGCGAAGCCAGTTTCGCCTCCACGCAGGCGCGGGCCGGAGCGCGTTCGGGCGCTGTCCATGCGTCCCAGGCTTCATTCATAGCGGCGTAGTCGTTCATATCGGGCAGATAGATGGTGGCTTCTAAAATGTGGGCTTTGTTGGATTGGCATTGGGTGAGCCATGAATCGATTTGCGCCAAAACATTTTCAGTTTGCGCTTTGGCATCGGCTTCAGGATTTTCGGGAACCATGCCGGAGAGGAAAACCAAGCCGTTGGCCACGACGGCTTCCGAATAGCGTTTGTTTGTGCCAAGATAGCGGATGTCCATGTTGTCTCCTGATTTCAAAAAGAAGGTATGGTAACATTGCGACTGTTTACGTTCCACATTTAAGAGGGGCTGTCTGAAAAGGATGGCGGAAAACAACCCATGAGTAAAGCAGAATATCCGGTTACGCAGGCAGTACGCTTTTTACGCAGTAAGAAAATCGATTTTGTCCCTTATGTTTACGCATATGAAGAACATGGTGGTACGGCGCGTTTTGCCGAATGTACGGGCAAGCCCGAGCATCAGGTCATCAAAACGATTGTTTTGCAGGATGAGCATAAAAAAGGTTTGGTTGTTTTAATGCACGGTGACAAACATATTTCCACCCGCAATCTGGCGCGCGAACTGGGTTTGAAACACATCGAACCGGCAACGGCAGATCAGGCGGCGAAATGGACAGGATATTTGGTCGGCGGGACGTCGCCGTTCGGTATGAAAACCGCGTTGCCGGTTTATGTGGAAGAAAGTATTTGGGCTTTGGACGAGATTTTTATCAATGGCGGCAAACGTGGGTTTATCGTAGGCATGAAGCCTGAAAACCTGCGGACGCTTAATCCGCAAGATGTTCATGTTGCAGTGGACGCGTAAAGGAGGGGAATACAGATGGAACAAGTGAATTTATACGAAATCTTGGGTGTATCTCAGGATGCGGATATCAACGTTATCCGCGAAGCTTACGGCAAATTGGTGGCCAATCCGGATATTCAGAAAGATGCGGAGCGTTTCAAAGCCATCGGACAGGCGTTTGAAGTATTGTCTCATCCGGAAAAACGTTTGGCTTATGATGCGGCTATGCAGTACGAGCGTCAGGAAGCCAAAGACAACAGCTTCAATAATACGGCGACAAATGTGGTCAACACGCCCAGCTCTGACGTAAAAAACTATGTTTTTATTGCTTATGTTACATATGCTGTGGGCTTATTGATTTTGTTTACCCCCGTTGTCGGTGTGATTATGGCGTATGTTAAACGCGATGAGGCTCAAGGCAGTATTTACGCCAGTCATATCGATTATTTGATTAAGACATTTTGGGTGTCTTTAGTGGGTACGGTTTTGGGAACTTTTACTACACTGATCTTAATTGGTTGGCTGATTTTATTGGTAACTGCCATTTGGTTTATTTACCGTGTAGTCGTCGGACTGATTAAACTGAATGAAGATAAGCCTGTTTCCAATCAAGGATGGTTTTAAAGCATGGCATATTTATTGGCAAGTATCGTTTGCAGCGTGTTGGTGTCTGTCTTGCTGAAAGTGGCGCGCAAGCAAAAAATCAATATCGAGCAGGCGGTGGCGGTGAATTATATCGTTGCCGTCACTTTGACCATGCTGGTGTTAAAACCCGATTTGAGCAATCCGCAGGTATTTTTACCGACGTGGTGGCTTTTTGCGGCCTTGGGCATATTGCTGCCAAGCGTGTTTGTCATTATGGGCAAATCCGTAGATGCGGCAGGTATCGTCAAATCGGACGCGGCACAACGCTTATCGCTGTTTCTGCCGATTGTCGCTTCATTCACGCTTTTCCATGAGCAGTTGACCGAAGGCCGTCTGATCGGTTTGGTATTGGCATTTACGGCACTGTTTTTCTTGCTTTGGAAAAGCGATGGCGGCAAGAAATCCGGCGGCTTCAGCACGCAAGTAATGCTGCTTTTGAGCGTCTGGTGCGGCTACGGCGTCATCGATATTTTGTTCAAACAAGTGGCGAAAAGCGGTACCGCTTTTGCCGGTAATTTGCTGGTGGCGTTTTGTTTGGCCGGTATCTTGATGTTTGGCTACCTGTTTGCCAAAGGAAGCAAATGGACCAAAGAGGGCATAGTGGGCGGTATGATTTTGGGCTGTCTGAACTTTTTGAATATTGTTACCTACATCTCGGCACACCAAATCATGAAGGATAATCCAACCTTGGTCTTTGCCGGTATGAATATTGGCGTGATTGTTTTGGGTACGCTGATCGGTGCGGCAATATTTAAGGAAAAAATCAGCAGCATTAATGCAGCCGGTATCAGTATTGCTATTTGCTCGATAGCCTGCCTGTTTTATTGGCCGCAGATTCGCAGCTTACTGGGTTAAAAATACTCAGGCCGTCTGAAAGTTTTCAGACGGCCTTATTTTTATTATAAAATAGCCATTCATGCGCTGATTTGGCCGTGTGGAAATTATTTTGCGCTTACGGGCGTTTCTATGTTAAACAAAGAAGTTGAACTCACACAATAATATCGATAGTTACATCATGAAACATATTAAAAAACACATTCAATGCGCCGTTTTCGGCATGCTGGTATTGTCCGGTTGCCAATCGTATCAGGAAGATCAAAGCCGCCGCAGTAAAATGGCTCAATTCGCGCTTAACCATCCCGTGGCCGCCCAAGTTATCGGGATGGAAGACGAAGGCTTAATCAATATGACCAGTAATGCCACACGCTTTGCCGAGCGTACAGGTTTGGACGACAAAGCAAACGGCGACAGCAGGGGAACACAGGTCAATGCCGTACGCCAAGCATTGTGGCAGGCGGCGATTGCTTCTAAATTCGACAGCATTATTGCAGAAAAAGCAGGTAATGCGCGTCTGACGGATATGGAGTTGCGAGAAGGTAAAGACGACTACTTCAGCCGCTACCTTGCCGACCAGGCAGTCGATCAACGTAATAACCGTATCGGCCGCAGTATCGGCAGTGCCAAACCCGACAGCGATATGAAGACGCTGGCGGCAAGCATTTTGTTCTACTACAACAAAGTAGGCTTATGGACGGCTTCCGAAGTGAACAACCGTTGGCGCATCAAACAGGAAAAACTTTCAGACGGCCAGTATGCCGAGGCATTGAAAAATATCGCCAAATTGGATCAAAACGGTATGACCGAACAGGAACGTAATAGTTATAAAACCGGTACGTTCAGCGAAATCAAACGTTCGGTCAAAGCCATACGTCAAGTCGAAGACTGATTTTAAGACTTCATTATTGAAAGGCAATTGTTATGAATTTCCCTCCGCGTTATGTCTCAAACACCCGTATGCGCCGTATGCGTAAAGATGATTTTTCACGTCGTCTGATGCGCGAGCATACTTTGACGGCAGATGATTTGATCTATCCGGTTTTTGTATTGGAAGGCCAGAATCAGGAAGAGGCAGTCCCATCCATGCCGGGTGTCAAACGCCAAAGTTTGGACAAATTGTTGTTCACTGCTGAAGAAGCACTGAAGCTCGGCATTCCTATGCTGGCTTTGTTTCCCGTGGTAACGCAAAACAAAACCGAGTTTGCGGAGGAAGCTTATAATCCTGAAGGCTTGGTGCCGACAGTAGTACGAACCCTGCGCGAGAAATTCCCAGAGCTGGGTATCATGACCGACGTTGCCTTGGATCCCTACACCATTCACGGTCAAGACGGTTTAACCGATGAAAATGGCTATGTCCTCAACGATGAAACCATTGAAGTTTTGGTAAAACAGGCTTTGTGTCATGCCGATGCAGGCGCACAAGTCATTGCCCCGTCAGACATGATGGACGGACGTATTCTTGCCATCCGTGAAGCCTTAGAAGATGCCGGACATATCCATACGCGCATTATGGCGTATTCGGCAAAATATGCTTCAGCGTTCTATGGCCCGTTCCGCGATGCCGTCGGTAGTTCCGGCAATCTGGGTAAGGCAGACAAGAAAACCTACCAAATGGATCCTGCAAATACTAACGAAGCCTTGCACGAAGTAGCATTGGATATTCAAGAGGGCGCAGACATGGTTATGGTAAAACCGGGTCTGCCGTATCTGGATGTCGTCCGCCGAGTCAAAGACGAATTCGGCGTACCGACGTATGCTTACCAAGTTTCCGGCGAATATGCCATGCTTCAGGCTGCCATTCAAAACGGTTGGCTGGATGGCGAAAAAACCATTTTGGAAAGCTTATTGGCATTCAAACGTGCTGGCGCCGATGGTATTTTGACTTACTACGCGATTGAAGCGGCAAAATTGTTGAAGAAGTAAAATAAAGAAATAAATTAAAAAGCGGCAAACAGTGTTTATCCTGTTTAGCCGCTTTTTTGTATTACTTAAGATTGGCTCAATAGGGCCCGACTAAGGTTTATTTTTTGAAAATCTAAAGAGTTTTGCATAAACAAAGGCCGTCTGAAAAAATAGTCCCCTGATTTTTCAGACGGCCTTATATGATTTAAACCTTAGTGGTGGCTGCAACCGCCGTGGGTTTCTGTAAATTCCATCATTAAATGGTGCCCAAACGACCTAAAACTTTATTTTCTACATTATTATTTAGTGCTAAACGGGTTAAAAATTTATCCTTAAGTCAAAATTACAACAATATTTGAGACTGAATTATCATGCCTGTCAGAAAAATTCCTAAAAATTACCGTAATATCACTGGAATGGCCGCCCATTCTAAGTCTGTAGGCTGCGCAGCTTATGAATCTTCTTTGGAACGGGATTTCCTTAGTTTATTGGAGTTTTGTCCCGATGTAATCCGCTTCGAGGTACAACCGGTTTCTATCGAATGGTTTGATGATTCCGGCAAAAAGCATATGTACACACCTGATGTTTTGGTGCACTACAAACCTAGTCGGCAACCTGTTACGATAATTCTCTATGAAGTCAAATACCGAAGCGATTTGAGGAAAAACTGGTCAGTATTGCAGCTAAAATTTAAGGCAGCAAGAGCATTTTGCCGACAAAAGGGCTGGATGTTCAAACTGGTCACTGAAGTTGAAATTCATACAGTCTATCTTCAAAACGTGCGATTTCTGCTGCCCTATATGAGGAATGCCGTTGTGCATGAATATTACGAGCCATATATGATACTACTTGACCAAAAATTAAAAGAGCTTAAAACAGCTACTCCGAGAGAGCTAGTTGCAGCTGTTTTTCAAGATGAGTGGAATCAGGCAAAAATTTTACCAGTGTTATGGTATCTAGTGGCCGTAGGAGAAATCGGTGCAGATTTGAACCTACCGCTGACGATGAATTCTACATTATGGAGAAAGCGATGAATACCGGAAAGGCTGTGTTAGATATTCAACCGGGGGCAATGGTCGAATTTAACGGGATCTGCTGTGTAATTACAGACATTGTGGATTTGGACACGGTTTTTCTGACTGAGGTAGAAAGCCGTAAAACTTATCAAGTTAAAGTGGCGGAGTTGTCCTCCATAACGAATGAACCTCCTTCCGCCCAAGATTTAAGTACCATCGATGCACAAGAATGGGCCACGGCAACAAAACGTTTTGAGATTATCAAGCCTTTACTGGACGATAAAAAACGGACAAAGAAAGCTGTTGAAGAAAGAGCTGCACAGTTTGGTGTTCATGCCAATACCATTTACCGCTGGCTTCGACAATACCATGAAACAGGTTTGCTGACGGGTTTATTCAAACAACACCGAAAAGACAAAGGTTGCTATCGTATTGACAGCAATGTCGAAGAGATCGTCCAATCCGTTATTGAAAAAGAATATCTGACCAAACAAAAAAAGCCAGTCCAACAAATAATTAACGAGATCAAGCGGCAATGCTTGGATGTAGGATTGGCATATCCTCATAACAATACTATCCGTGCCCGCATCAGCAAGCTGGATCCTCAGTTTAAGATAGCGAAAAGACAGGGGAAAAAAGCTGCTGAGGAGCAGTTTAAACCGTCTAAGGGCAGTTTTCCCAATGCGGATTTTCCGTTGGCGGTCATTCAGATAGACCATACGAAACTAGATATTATTCTGGTGGATGATGTTTACCGTAAACCAATTGGTCGCCCGTGGATCACAATGGCAGTTGATGTGTTCAGCCGGATGATTCCCGGATTCTACATTTCCTTTGATCCACCTAGTGCATTATCGGCAGGATTGTGTCTAGCTCATTCTGTACTGACAAAAGAAAAATGGCTTGCCCAGCATGAAGTGGAAGGCTTGTGGCCGTGTTGGGGATTACCACGAAAAATCCATTTGGACAATGCAAGGGAGTTTCACGGCAAAGTATTGGAAAAAGCCTGTAAACAATACGGTATCGACATTGAATGGCGTCCGGTGGCGCGGCCACATTTCGGTGGTCATATAGAGCGACTGCTGGGTACGGTTTTACAGGAAATACATACTTTGCCCGGTACGACTTTTTCCAATGTTGTCGAACGTCGTAATTATGATTCCGAAGACAGTGCAGTATTTACACTGTCAGAATTTGAAAAATGGCTGACAACTTTCATTACCGGTGTGTATCACCAGAGGATGCATTCAGCATTGGGTATGTCGCCGATGGCCAAATATAAAGAAGGTATATTCGGTACTGACTCTCTCCCGGGAACGGGTATGCCGCCTAAAGTCCTAGATGAAATCAAATTCCGATTGGATTTCATGCCTTTTGAAATGAGAACCGTCCAACAATATGGCGTATCCATCCATAAAATTCATTATTGGCATGATGTACTTCGCACTTGGATTGGTGCAACAGAACCGGGAAACCCGAAAAGGGCTCGTCAGTTTGTGTTTCGATTTGACCCTCGTGATCTCAGCGTAATCTGGTTTTTTGACCCTGAATTGAATAGCTATTTTGCTATCCCTTACCGGGACAGTTCCCATCCAGTTATGAGTATTTGGGAGTTAAGGGAAATCAACCGCCAACTCAAACAGGAACACAAATCCAACATTGACGAAAGAATGATTTTTTCAGCTTATGGCAAGATGCGCGAGATGGAAGAACAAGCTCAAGGTAAAACCAAAGCGGTACGCAGAGCGATGCAACGACGTAAAAAAAATGAAAGTATTGCTATAACCAAACCGGTTCCCAAAGAGAATAACGGTATCAATAATACAGCCACTGCTTTTTCGCAAACGGATTCGCTGGAGACTGAAATGTCTTTTGAAAATGTACAGCCGTTTGACGACTTGGATGATTTGTCATGAAATATCCTCATTTGCACAAAAAAACCGCCACATATTTGGATGCTGACACAGAGGAACGCATCTGGCACATCCGTTCGCCGCATTGGATAGGTTATCCCCAAGCTGAGCATATTTTGAACAAACTGGAAGATCTTTTGGTTTATCCCAAAATCCACCGTATGCCGAATCTTCTGATTGTCGGAGATACCAATAACGGTAAAACCATGCTGGCTCACCGTTTTTTGAGAAAACATCCTGCTGACCAAAATTTGGATGGTGACAGTGTATTAGTTCCTGTACTGCTGGTTCAGGCTCCACCTGTTCCGGATGAAGGAAGATTTTACAATACCATTTTAGATGCAATCTTTGCACCATATAAATCGCATGACAGAATAGATAAGAAGCAGACTCAAGTCATACACTTACTCAAACGTATGCAAACTAGAATGCTGATTATTGACGAAATCCATCATATCTTGGCTGGTAGCATGAACCGGCAAAGGGCTTTTCTGAATGTCATCAAATATCTAGGAAACGATTTACAAATACCGATTGTCGGTATAGGCACTAAGGATGCTTTCCGTGCGTTGCAAACTGATCCGCAGTTATCCAACCGATTCGAACCGGCTGTCCTGCCTAGATGGAACTTAGATAGAAATTTTCTTCGGTTGTTGGTTAGCTTTGAAAGAATGATCCCCCTGAAAAGACCGTCTGAACTGCAAACGAGAGAACTTGCCGTCAGATTGTACAATATGAGCGAAGGATATATTGGAGAGCTATCTCGGGTACTGACAGAAGCTGCCGCAACTGCTGTACAAAATGAAACGGAACAAATAAATCATGAAGTGCTTGATTCAATCGGCTGGGTAACACCTACTGAGCGGAAGCGGCAAATAGACAAACTGGCTTAGATATGTCTGACTTACATCTTTGGCCAGCACATCCCCATCCGTATCATAATGAATTACTGTCTTCATGGCTGGTTCGAACGGCACATGCGAACGGACTAAAAGTTCAGACATTTTGCAACTTAGTCTTTGGGAACAATTATGAGATATGGAATCGGGACATTGACAGATATATTCCAGAGTGGATAGTTACAAAGCTAAGTGAAAAAAGCGGAATAAGTGCGGAGAAAATCGATAGAACTTCACTACAGCGTTTTCAGGGCATTTTGTTTGATAAAGTACGTCCATCAGGACATCTGACGTGGGTAAACAGTTTGCAGATATACCATCGGAAACGCGTAGGATACGGTTTATTGTTCTGTCCATTGTGCTTAGCAGAAGACTATGAACCTTATTTTAGGGTGTCATGGCGTGTTGCCTGCTATACCTTTTGCCCAAAGCACAAAGTGATACTTCACGACCGATGTTCACATTGCGGTGCGGGTGTTGCATTCCATCGGCAAGAGATGGGAAATATGCAAGAAACAGCGTTTCGGCCCCTCAAATTCTGCTGGCAGTGTAAAACCGACTTGGCTTGTACAGAAACACAACCCGTTACAGCTTGGAGTGGTAATACACTTGAACAATGGCGAAGACTGTTAGTTTGGTTGGAACACTACCCGATAGAAAGTTCACAAAACAGTTATAGAGACAGTTTGAAAATATTGCACCACTTTGTCACGCTATTAACTTCACAACGGCTGGCACCGAAATTATATTCCTATTTATGCCTAAAAACCGGTTCACAACCACAAAAAATTGATAAAAGCAAGCGTACAGCATGGGAAAGCAGAGAACTGATCGAACGCCACCATACTTTGGATTTATGTTGGTGGCTGATGGATAATTATCCGGACAATCTCTTTCAGGCATGGAAAGATGGTGTTTTGCGCTATAACCATATGCTGAAAGATTTTGATGATTGTCCAGAAGAATTCAGAAAACTAGTTGCCACTTTAAACAGAAACAGCAGGAAAAATCTTTATCGTAAACAACATTTAAAATAACAGTTACTATAAAAAATATTTTCTTATAATTCCCCATTTATTTATTGATTAATAGTCTCTTTTCTGGGATATTTATGTCCTTTCCATAAATCATGATCTCAGATCCTTTTACCTTATTGTATGCACAATAGGTCAAAAAATACTCATCCTGCCTGTATTTCTGATAGATTTTTTTTATTTCAGAGCAATTATCATACGAGACTATCCATTTTCGATTCACAGAACCTAAGGCATTACAAATATTGACATGGTCATTATGATTATAAAAATTCCTATACAGTCCTTGTCCCTTTACATAATATGGCGGATCTAGATAAATAAGTGATTTCTCTGGTAGTAAGGTATTTACTTTTTGCAGCAATGATAAAGCATCTTCATTGTATATGTGGATATGATTTGCATATTTCGCAATGCGAATAATCAATTTGGACAATCGTTCTTTATTGAATCGGGCATCTAGTTTATAAGTTCCATTTTGACTTTTCCCTCCAATTACTCCAGCTTTTAAAATACCCGACCGGTTGGTTCTATTTAGATAGAAAGCAGCAAACCCATGAGCCAACGAAGAATATTCTTCCGGATGCTGCAATATAATTTTTTGTTTTTCCCATTCTTCAACAGATAGTGGCACATCATACAAAAGTGCTAGAAAATTTTCTGAATCGTTCGTAATAGAGTTCCAAAAGTTATAAATAGCTAAATCCAAATCATTAATATGGATGTCAGAGCAATATTGATTGAAAAGTAGATCTAAAGCCACGCCACATCCACCAGCAAAAGGCTCAAGATAGTGCCCTCCCGTTAGATTGTTGACATCCATTACAGCCCTTACGAAAGGTGCAAAAGCCCCTTTCCCTCCAGGGTAACGTAGAGGGGTAAGAGGATTGGAATGTCCAGCCATTGAGAAACCTTTTTACTATCTGTTTAGTTGTTGATTATAAAGTAAGCTAATCTATTTGGCCAGCTAATTTTGACGGTAACTTTTAGAACATGAAACAATATTTACTGCTTCAACAATCCTCTCTAAAAACATATCTACTTGTTTTTCATTTTCTCCGCACCACTTTTCAATGATGCCACTTTTTTCAATAAAGTTCACATTATCTTGAAACCATTTTTTATTCTCATCCCGATTAGAATTTGATGTTAGAGTCATAACCCTGTCTCTAACATAGTCGCTTGTATAGGCACCAGGCATCTGTTTCCAGAAGTTATCATTATGTCCTTCAAGCTTTCTTTGCAAGAAACGATATAGAATCATCTCCGGATTGCGTTCAGTATGTCTTGTGTTGTCAGTGAAAGTGGAGTCATTTGGCAATGGACATATATTTGGGTTTTCTTCAATTGTTTTTCGATTGGACTCACTAGAGAAAACATCATTATCTGGAATTAAAATAACACTTTGAAAATATGAATCTCCTTTATGTAGATCCAATAAAATATTACATCCGACACTTAAGCTGATCAGTTCCAGCTCTTTCCCAAAGTAGTCTTTATCATGAATGATATTTTTGTATTTTAATATCTGTTTAAAGAAAAATAATGCTTCATCATCTTCAAAATAAAGCTTTATTGTTTCTGGCTTATCTTCAAGAGGGGCTAACACAAGCATATCATTTTTAATTTTTGTATATGTGGGATTTTCCATAATCCTAGGAAAGTTTGAGTCTTGTAAGTAAACAACATTATTTACCTTCTCTCCTGGATGTTCGTTTTTGGACAGTATAGTTTTAATGACAGTTAATGAATGTGTGGTTAAGATAATTTGAAGATTAAGTTTCCTAGCTTGTGTATGAAGTAAATTTATCAGTTTTTCTTGGGCTCTAGGGTGTAGTCCAGCGTCAACCTCATCAATTACCAAAATACCTCCACTATAAGTTTGAGGGGAGGTTCTTTTTAAATAGTTGAATGAAGCTAAGGCAGTCACTATTGAGCTAAGTGAATCTTGTCCCAACGAAACTGTAAAAGAATGATATGGAAAAGAAGGGAGATATGAGCTTTTTTTAGAGCTCGAAAAAGAGTGAGCTGTAATTTCATTATCAGATTCATCAAAATACAATACATCTTTAAAAGAATTAACAATAAAGTTTTTGTCTTCTCCATTCATTTTTCTAATGGTTTTTTTATCGATAAGTTCCGCATCAAACTCACCAATAGGTGTCATTCTACTCATTCCTAAGTACAGGGTAGGAATTGGCATTTTACCAGCTCCTTTAAGTTTTTCATCCAACACCTCTATCTCTGGAGTATTAGGTAATTGTTGTGTTCGTGGAATAATACGTAGCCGCCAGATATTAATTAGTGGTTCAGAAGATGAAGATAATGAATTGTTATCAACATCTTCTAAATCAAGAGAATGGTTTGGATCTATATGCTTATCTTCCGGCACCTTAATCATATGATTTTTATAGAGCCGCTCCTTGATAGCATGTTTTTGTATACTTACTGCACATATTTTATTGAGTTCAATAAAGCTGCCATCTTGGTTTGTCTCGACATGATATTGAACGGTAACCTTAGGCGTATCTGCTTTTTTAGTCCCATTTATATGGTAGTTGTCATAATCTTGAAAGTAGTCCAAATGGAAAGCTTCTTGAAAATTAGATTGAAATACTTTTCCGAAAAAACTTTTCTCCCCTTTAGAAAGTCCAGAGCAGTTAGCAATCAAACCTAATATAGTAGATTTTCCAATGCCATTATGTCCTGCAATTGCTGTAATATACGGAGCAATGGGAATTTCAATATTCTTTAACTTACGAAATCCTTTTTCATCGAAAGATATTTTTTTTAGTTTCATTTTATTATTCTCAACTTAACTTTGATAAAGATAGCTCCAGGATATTTTAACCGGAAATTGTTGAACAGATTTTATAGATAGATAAAGCATACTCCTCAATGCTAGGCCAACTATGCTTCATAGACCTGATATGAAACTTTCCGTTTGTTGAAATATTTTTCCAAATTCCTTTTGACCGAGCAAGCAAATGCAGGATTTTTTTTATTTCTTCAGCCTTCATTGAACTTGCTCCATATATCATAGCAGCAGTTAAGGATTCTGATTCTCTTTGTTCAAACTCTACCAACCAAAATAGCATATTATCTATATTGAGTTCGGCAATTAAAACTCTTCTTGGAGTTTTGACTAGGTTGGTTGTTGTTGCAGAAGTATCTAAATAAGACCATTGACTGCTACGATTAGAAGTTAACGGCATATATAGGGTCAGCCATACTTTTGCCGTAACACCTTTATCTTGATAGTTCTCTGATAAATATCGGACAGCGGCCATCATATTTTCAAAGGTAGCAGGCAGAGCTTCGGAACGACTGTGAGAACGTAGCTTTTGAGCGATGCCTGTTTCTTTTCCAACATTAATAGAGATTGAAATAGGAGCAGTTTTGGACTGTCCTGATGTACCGTCGCCGGTTCCCAATGCTGTGGTCGATTCCGATGGCGGCAAAAACAGTAAGTCTGTTTTTCTATAATTACAAAACTCTTTTTCAGGCTTGATGAGTTCTTTATTCCAAAGATCTCCAAAACGTTCTTTTACATAGTCAATAACCATTCTTTTCATATTCTGCACAGGCTCTTCTATGCTATGCAGTTTTTTTGAAGTACCAGATTTTAATCCCTGGTTCCTTAGATAAGGACGTTTATTTGATTCCGGTAGATCAGTTTCTGGAGATGCTTGCCTGCCATCATTGTCTCTAATAACCACTAAATTAGAAAAAGGAAAGGGAGCAGTACAACGCAATAATTCTAAGATTAAGGTACGAACTTTTCCACCGCTCGTAAAACTTAGGCAGCGTGCAGCCCAATCTGTTTTTCCTTGAAACGGGAAATTAGTTTCCGGCATCGGCTGATGATACTTCCCCACTGATTGTTTGACTAACGAACGATGAATTTGGAAAAATCCCTGCTGTGCATTTTTGTCCCTTAAAATCCTACCCAAAACCCATCCCTCATTATCGTAAAGCCATTGTCGTAAATGGATTATGAGAATCTTGGTTTTTGAATCAAAACCGCATCTCTCACCGATGATTTGATCGAAATTAGTTTCATATGACCCCAAAAAAGCAATCTTGGCCAAATTGGTTGAAATGGCGTAATAAAAACGAATAACTTCAGCAACGGGAATAATGATTGAATAGGGATCTCCATCAGATTCAATAGCCAAACATCTTGCAGATAATCCATTTTTGAAACCGCCAATATCAAAGGCAGCTTTATTGATGATATAACCGGTTTGATCTTTATGCGCTGCTTCAATCAAACGTACAGAATCTTCAGCTATGTTAACGTTTGGTAGATTACTAGGCACGATAACTTGGTAATCCAATAACTTACCGTTTTTCCAAAGAGAACCGATAGTAAGTACCGGCAGTTGTCCAACACCAATAGTGCAGCATATTCGCTCTTTATTTAACCAGCCAAAATCAGCAATAGACGTTTTGTCTGTTACTGATACAGGTCTGAGATAAACGTCGATGGTCGGTTCCGTAGGTACGTTATCGTTTTTTCGTACTGCTCCGAACCAATCAATTCTCCAAACTCTTCCGTCGTTGGGAAATTCTTTAATCTGGATCACCGGCATCTTGTTATTCCATGTTAGCACCATTTAGCGATGTATAGCACCAAAGAGCGATGTTCAGTATCATTTATTGTTAGAATTCACAGTTTCACGCAAAGCTTCGGCTGCTTGTTCGTCTGCGTGGTAGCTGGAGCGAACCATTGCGCCGATCGCGGCATTAGTAAAGCCCAATTCGTATGCTTCTTTTTCAAAAACTTTAAATTGGTCAGGCGTTACATAGCGTAGGACGGGCAGGTGGCCGTCTGAAGGTTGCAGATATTGGCCGATGGTAATCATCTCGATATTGTTGGCACGCATATCGCGCATTATTTCGCGTACGTCCTCGTCTGTTTCGCCCAAGCCGACCATGATGCCGGACTTTGTCGGGATATGGGGCATCATTTCTTTGTAACGGCGCAGAAGCTCGAGGGAGTGTTGGTAATTGGCACCCGGACGGGCTTTTTTATACAGGCTTGGATGGGTTTCTAAGTTGTGGTTCATCACGTCGGGCGGTGTTTCTGCCAAGATTTCCAGTGCGATGTCCAAACGGCCGCGGAAATCGGGAACAAGGATTTCGATTTTGGTATTCGGGCTGGTTTCGCGGATGGCTTTGATGCAGTCGGCGAAGTGTTGGGCGCCGCCATCACGCAGGTCGTCACGGTCGACGGAAGTAATCACGACATAGCGCAGGTTCATGGATTTAACGGATTCGGCCAAGTGTTTAGGCTCGTCAGGATCCAGCATATTGGGGCGGCCATGACCAACGTCGCAGAACGGGCAGCGGCGGGTACAAATATCGCCCATGATCATGAATGTGGCCGTACCCTTGGTAAAGCATTCGCTGATATTTGGACAAGATGCTTCTTCGCACACGGTATGCATTTTTTGTTCGCGAAGAATGTTTTTGATTTCAAAGAATTTCTTGCCCGGTAATTTGGCGCGGATCCATTCGGGCTTTTTCAATTTTTGTTCCAATGGAACAACTTTAATCGGAATGCGTGCAGTTTTATCTGCGCCTTTCAGTTTGATGCCGCGTTTTGGGTCGTTTTTTACTTCTTCACTCATGGTGATGTGTTCTTTCTGTCGTTATAAAGGCCGTCTGAAAAGCTTATTGTAGTCTTTATGAACTAAGGGCTTGTGGGTTCAGAGGGGCAGTTAAAAGATGGTGTTGGGGTCGAATATTTTCAGACGGCCTTATGCCAGCTCTTTCTGTAAATGCTTGGTCAGTTTGTCTGAAACTTCTGCCAAGCCGGGTGCCGGAGAGACAAAGTCGGCAATTTGGGTCATTTCCATACCGGCATAACCGCAGGGGTTGATATGGGTAAACGGACTTAAATCCATGTTCACGTTAAGCGCCAAGCCGTGGTAAACGGAGCCGTCTTTGATACGCAGGCCCAGGGAAGCGATTTTACGCTCGCCGACATAAACGCCGGGACGTTTGGGGTCGGCGGCTGCTTCGATGCCGTATTCTGCCAAGGTGGCGATGATGCTGTTTTCAAGTGCGGAAACGATATGGCGCACACTGGTCTTACGGCGTTTGAAATTGATCATCGTATAAACGACCAATTGGCCAGGACCGTGGTAGGTAATTTGACCTCCTCTGTCAATTTGGACAACGGGAATATCGTCGCGGATGAGGAGGTGTTCGGGCTTACCGGCCAAGCCTTGAGTGAATACGGGCGGATGTTCGACCACCCATAATTCGTCTTCGGTATTTTCGTCACGCGAGGCATTAAATGCCTTCATGGCTTCGAAAGTCGGCAGGTAATCGACCAAGCCTTTGTGCACGATTTTCATTACAGCACCACTTTTACCAATTCGTGTGAAGTCAGGTCGCGGTAGATATTGTCGAGCTGCTCTTGATTTTCAACATTTACATGGACAGTCGCGCCGGTATAGTTGCCTTTGCTGCTTGGGCGCGTAGTAATGTGGTGCGGCTCGGTATCGGGAGCGTGTTTGCGCACGGTTTCCAAGATGGCGGATTCAAATTCCGGATGAACCACGCCCATGACTTTTACAGGAAAGGTGCAAGGGAATTCAATTAATGATTTTTTTTCGGTTGAGTCTGTCATGGTTTACTACCTTTTTTGGTTAGCCAGGGCCGTCTGAAAAGTTTTCAGACGGCCCAAAATCCGATATATTTTATCGTAAACGTCCATATCGGGCTATTAAAAATGATGTTTTAGAAAATAGGTGCGGATAAGCTGTTTTCAAGTCTTGAAATGGAGCGCTTCAGCCCAATTTTGAGCTACATTCTGATTTAACAATGATTGAGATTTCTAACTATGCCGACAAAAGACAAATATTTCGAGGAATACAGTGCGCTGGCTACCTTGCCTTTACGCGATGTCGTGGTGTATCCGCATATGGTATTGCCGCTGTTCGTCGGTCGTCCTAAATCGATTGCAGCCCTTGAGGCGGCAATGGCTAATGATGATCCGGTTTTCCTGTTGGCCCAGCTTGACCCTAATACAGAAGACCCTAAAGCTGAAGATTTGCACCAAACTGGTACGGTTGCCCAAGTTTTGCAGGTTTTGAAGCTGCCTGACGGCACCGTTAAAGTGTTGGTAGAAGGTATCCGTCGTGCGCGCGCATTGACGGTTGACGAAACAGGCGGACTGTTTTTATCCCATGTGGAGGCGATTGATGAAAACAGCGACAAGGACAATCCCGAAATTGAAGCCTTGCGCCGTACCTTGCTGACTCAATTTGAGCAATATGCGAAATTGAACAAAAAAATCCCTGCCGAAGTTATCAGTACCATCAGCAGTATCGATGACAACAGCCGTCTTGCCGATACTATTGCCGCGCATTTGCAGCTGAAATTAGAGCAGCGTCAATATGTACTGGAGACTGCCGGCATTGTTGACCGTTTGGAATTTCTGCTGGCGCAGTTGGAAGCCGAACTCGATATCATGCAGGTCGAGAAACGCATCCGTGGCCGTGTGAAACGTCAAATGGAAAAATCCCAACGTGAGTATTACTTGAATGAGCAAGTAAAAGCGATTCAGAAAGAATTGGGCGAAGAAGACGAGCGCGACGAGCTGGATGCGCTGGAAAACAAAATCAAAGAAGCAGGCATGAGCAAAGAGGCTGAAGAAAAATGTCTGTCTGAATTGAAAAAACTGAAAATGATGCCGCCGATGTCTGCGGAATCTACCGTCGTGCGCAACTACATCGATACTTTGCTTGAGTTGCCGTGGAAGAAAAAATCCCGTGTCAGCAAAGATATTGCCAAGGCTGATTTGATTTTGAATGCCGACCACTATGGTTTGGAAAAAGTTAAAGAGCGCATTTTGGAATATTTGGCCGTTCAAAAACGTATGGACAAGCTCAAAGGCCCGATTTTATGTCTGGTTGGCCCTCCGGGGGTGGGTAAAACTTCCTTGGGTGAGTCGATTGCCAAAGCCACAGGCCGTCAATATGTGCGTATGGCGTTGGGCGGCGTGCGTGATGAAAGCGAAATCCGCGGCCACCGCCGTACCTATATCGGCTCTATGCCGGGCAAAATCTTGCAAAATATGGCGAAAGCGGGTGTGAAAAACCCATTGTTCCTGCTTGATGAAATCGACAAGATGGGCAGCGATTTCCGTGGTGATCCTGCCAGTGCTTTGCTTGAGGTGCTGGATCCTGAGCAAAACAACAAGTTCGCTGACCATTATGCCGAAGTCGATTATGATTTGAGCGATGTGATGTTTATTGCCACTTCAAACAGCTTGAATATCCCGACTCCGCTGCTTGACCGTATGGAAATCATCCGTCTGTCCGGTTATACAGAAGACGAAAAAATCAATATCGCCATGCAATACCTTGTGCCGAAACAAATGAAGCGCAATGGTGTGAAAGAGGGTGAGTTGGTGGTTGATGAAAGTGCGGTGCGCGATATTATCCGTTACTACACCCGCGAGGCCGGTGTCCGCTCGTTGGATCGCGAAATTGCCAAAATCTGCCGTAAAGTGGTGATGCAGGTTACTTTGAATGAGGACAAGAAAAAAGCGTCCAAATCCAAAACAGTAAGCAAGGCCAAACCTAAAGCGATTAAAGTTACTGAAAAAAATCTGCATGACTATCTGGGCGTGCGCCGTTTCGACTATGGTGTGGCCGAAAGCGAAAACCGCATCGGTCAGGTAACCGGTTTGGCTTGGACCGAAGTCGGTGGCGAGTTGTTGACTGTTGAGGCAGTAGCTTTGCCGGGCAAAGGTACGATTCAATGTACCGGCCAACTGGGCGATGTCATGAAAGAATCGGTATCGGCCGCATGGTCGGTTGTCCGTTCCCGTGCCGAATCAGTGGGTCTGGCTCCTGATTTTTACGAGAAGAAAGACATTCACGTCCATGTGCCGGAAGGTGCGACGCCGAAAGACGGTCCAAGCGCAGGTATTGCCATGACTTTGGCGATGGTTTCTGCCTTTACCAAAATTCCGGTGCGTGCGGATGTGGCGATGACCGGTGAAATCACTTTGCGTGGCGAAGTGTTGCCGATCGGCGGTTTGAAAGAAAAACTGCTGGCTGCTTTGCGCGGCGGCATCAAGCATGTATTGATTCCGAAAGACAACGTCAAAGATTTGGAAGAAATCCCTGAAAATGTCAAAACCGGTCTGACCATCCATCCGGTCAAATGGATTGATGAAGTGTTGGCTTTGAGTCTGGAAACTCAGCCTGAGCAATGGGTTGCCGAATTGGCAGTTGCCGAGACCGTGCAAACTCCTAAGACAAAGTCAAGAACAAAAGCAACCAAGCATTAAGTTGGCCGTCTGATGTTGCAAAAAATGTGGTTTTGCCCTGAATGCCCCAAAAATAGGGCAATTCCACATTTTTTACTTGACATGATAATTTCAGAATTGCTATAAAGTGCGTATGTGCTTTGAAAGCGCTCAAGCCCCGAGTATTCGGGCATTTCATCATCTTTATACGATAGGAAGGGACTAATTGTGAACAAGTCTGAATTGATCGAAGCAATTGCTCAAGAAGCCGGCATTTCCAAATCTGCTGCGCAAAAAGCTTTGGATGCTACTACTAATGCCGTAACCAACGCATTGAAAAGCGGCGACACTGTTACTCTGGTCGGTTTCGGTACTTTCTACGTCGGCGAACGCGCCGAACGTCAAGGCCGCAACCCAAAAACTGGCGAGCCTTTGACTATTGCTGCTGCTAAAACTCCTAAATTCCGTGCCGGTAAAGCATTGAAAGACGCTCTGTAATTTAGAGTCTTTCCCTGAATGGGAATAAAAAACCGATTTGATTCGGTTTTTTATTTTGAAGGCCGTCTGAAACCTTTCAGACGGCCTTTAGTTTGTTGAGTGCATAAAAAGGCTGAAATCCTAATGATAAAAGGATTTTAGCCTTTTTAGTTTATCTTGTTACATTTGATTTTTATATTGATATACCTTATCATTAAGGGAAACAATAACAGTATTCAAAACAAACCGCACTTATCGAAAGAAGGGGCAAATAGCCATTCGTAAACAATCTTTCAAATGTGCTACACATTCATCATACTTCTCACGTTTTTTCAATAATCTATTTTTAAAACAAAAAGAAAAGAGAGACTTATGTCTGCTGTTCCTTTGTCGCGCCTGAAAAAAGGCGCAGTCGTACATATTGATTCCATTGCTCCCAATCCTGTTTTTGGTGATTTGGATACCTTGGTAACCCGTCGTCTTGCAGATTTGGGTTTTTCCAGCGGAATGCCGTTGCAAGTGATTGCAGTGGGTGGTTTTGGGAGAGGCCCGTTTGCGGTACGTTTGGGTAACCAATCTCAATTTTCCCTGCGTTCGGAAGAGGCCGGGAAGATTATGTGTCGTATCGTTGAGGCCGTTTAAGGCCGTCTGAAAGAATAAGGAAAAATGATGGAACTAAGCTATTTTGCCTTGATTGGCGCGCCAAACTGCGGCAAAACCGTTTTGTTCAACGGTTTGACCGGCTCACATGCCAAGGTTGCCAATTATCCGGGCGTAACTGTCGATAAGCGCGAGGGCGCCTTCCTCGACGACGAGGCCGTCCGCATTATCGACCTGCCGGGCACATACAGCCTACGCACGACCAGCCCCGACGAAGCGGTGGCGAAAGATGTAATGGTAGGCAAGATGGGCATTCCGCCCGATGCCATTATTGCCGTTGCCGACGCGACCAACCTGCGTATGACCCTGCGCATGATTTTGGAACTGAAAACGCTGGGACTGCCTATGGTGGTGTCGCTGAATTTGAGCGACGTGGCCCGCAAAAGGGGCTTGAATATCGACGCGGCCAAACTGAGCGAGTTGTTGGATGCACCTGTTTTGGAAACAGTTGCAGTGAGCGCGTCGGGTGTACAGGCTGTACGCGAAGCCGTGGCGAAGCTGCCGCGCAAACGCTCTTTCCCCGCAAACCCCGCCTCTGCCGAACGCACGCTCGATGCGCTGGATAGCGACAAACTTTATCAAGAAGTCGAATCGATTTTGGCACAAGTGGTACGCACCCAGATGACGCTGCCCGCATGGCACAAAAAACTCGACGACATCGTGCTGCACCCCGTCTGGGGCATGATTATGCTGCTGGTCATCCTGTTTATGGTGTTCCAAGCGGTTTACACATGGGCGGCGCCGATTATGGACGCCATCGAAGGCGGCTTTACCGCGCTGGGCGAATGGATAGGCGCCAACATGGAGCCGGGCATCCTCAGCGACTTGCTCGTCAACGGCGTCATTGCCGGTTTGGGCAGCGTGTTGGTGTTCCTGCCGCAGATTACGATTTTGTTTGCCTTTATCCTGCTATTGGAAGACTCAGGCTATCTGCCGCGTGCAGCCTTCCTGCTGGATAACATCATGGCAAAAAGCGGTTTGTCCGGCCGTTCGTTTATTCCCCTTTTGTCCAGCTTTGCCTGTGCCGTTCCTGCCGTGATGTCGGCGCGTACCATTAACGACCCGCGCGAACGCCTTGTTACCATCGCGGTTGCGCCGTTGCTGACTTGTTCCGCACGTTTGCCAGTGTATGCGCTGATTATCGCCGCTGTTATTCCTGACCGTACAGTGGGTGGGATTTTCAACCTGCAAGGCCTGACATTGTTTATTCTTTATATCGTAGGCATTCTGTCGGCTGCATTGGCAGCGTATATCATGAAACGCTTGGCGCGGATGAAAGGCAATGTGCAACAATTCCCACTTTTGATGGAATTGCCGACTTTCCGTACGCCTAACTTCAAACACATCATGACCAGCTTGTGGGATAGGGTAAAAGCCTTCCTGAAACGCGCGGGTACCATCATTTTTGCGTTGGCCGTGGTCTTGTGGGGCTTGGTAAGCTGGCCGCAACCGCCTGAAGGCGCAACCGGTGCCGCCATCGATTACAGCTTGGCAGGTACGCTTGGTCATGCTATTCAGCCGTTTTTTGCACCTTTGGGTTTTACTTGGGAAATGTGTATCGCCATGATTCCGGGTATTGCCGCGCGCGAAGTGGTCGTTGCCGCATTGGGTACCGTTTATGCCGTCAGCGCGTCGTCTGAAGATGCCGTACAAAACGCATTAATTCCCATCATACACAACAACTGGGGCTTGCCGACCGCCTTTGCCTTCTTGGCTTGGTATGTGTATGCTCCGATGTGTGCCGCGACTTTGACCGTGATTAGACGCGAAACCAAATCCACGAAAAATATGCTTATGATTACAGGCTATTTGTTCCTGATGGCTTATTTTGCCGCATTCGTGGTTTACCAAATTTCTTCAAGGATACTATCATCATGACTCAATATATTATCGTCGGCTTGATTATGCTTGCCTGCGTATTCTTCCTCTTGCGAAAATTCGTGTTCAAACCGAAAAAACGCGACTGTAGCAGTGGCTGCGGTAAATGTGGCGGTTGCGGTTAAATATTGATAACCAGAAAGAAGAAAGGTCGTCTGAAAAGAGGTTTCAGACGACCTTTTTAACGCAAACCGTTATAATAACGCCCCATCCATTTACACAATACATTCATTCCATAAAGTCATGAAAACCTTGCTCCAACTCCAAAGCGCCGCACAAAATTTCGCCGACCACTATAAAAACCAAACCGACGAACGCCGTGAAAAAGACACCTTTTGGAATGAATTTTTTGCGATTTTCGGCATTGACCGCAAAAACGTCGTCCACTTCGAATATGCCGTTAAAGACCCGAGCAACAACACCCAATTTGTCGATGTCTTTTGGGAAGGCATCTTCCTGGCAGAACACAAATCCGCCAACAAAAACCTAGCCAAAGCCAAAGAACAGGCGGAGCGTTATTTGCAGGAAATCGAGCGCACCAAGCCGTCTGCCTTACCTGAATATTACGCCGTCAGCGATTTTGCCCATTTCCACCTTTATCGTCGCGATCCTAAAGAAGGCGTAGAAAACCAATGGCAATTCCCGTTGGAAGAATTGCCCGAATACATTACGCGCGGCGTTTTCGACTTTATGTTCGGCATCGAAGCCAAAGTCCGCCAAATTCAAGAAGAAGCCAATATTCAAGCGGCGACGGCCATTGGCAGACTGCACGATGCCTTGCAGGAAGAGGGCATTTACGAAGAACACGAACTCAGGCTCTTCATCACGCGCCTGCTTTTCCTCTTTTTTGCCGACGACAGCGCCGTTTTCCAGCGCAACTACCTCTTTCAAGACTTTTTAGAAAGCTGCAAAGAGGCCGATACGCTCGGCGACAAGCTCAATCAACTCTTTGAATTTCTCAATACCCCCGACCAAAAGCGCAGCAAGACCCAAAGCGAAAAATTTAAAGGTTTCGAATACGTCAACGGCGGTCTTTTCAAAGAACGCCTGCGCACTTTCGACTTCACTGCCAAGCAGCACCGCGCCTTAATCGACTGCGGTAATTTCGACTGGCGCAACATCAGTCCAGAAATCTTCGGCACACTCTTCCAATCCGTCATGGACGCGCAAGAGCGGCGCGAAGCAGGCGCACACTACACCGAAGCCGCCAATATCGACAAAGTCATCAACGGCCTTTTTTTAGAAAACCTGCGCGCCGAATTTGAAGCCGTCAAAGCCCTCAAACGCGACAAAGCCAAAAAACTCGCCGCCTTCTACCAAAAAATCCAAAACCTGCAATTCCTCGACCCGGCCTGCGGCTGCGGCAATTTCCTTATCGTTGCCTACGACCGCATCCGCGCCCTTGAAGACGACATCATCGCCGAAGCCCTCAAAGACAAAGCAGGCGGCTTATTCGACAGCCCGTCCGTCCAATGCCGTCTGAAACAATTCCACGGCATCGAAATAGACGAATTTGCCGTTCTTATTGCCCGTACTGCCATGTGGCTCAAAAACCACCAATGCAACATCCGCACGCAAATCCGCTTCGACGGCGAAGTCGCCTGCCATACGCTGCCGCTCGAAGATGCCGCCGAAATCATCCACGCCAACAGCCTTCGGACACCCTGGCAGGCGGCGGACTACATCTTCGGCAATCCGCCCTTTATCGGCTCGACCTACCAAACCAAAGAGCAGAAAAACGACCTTGAAAGCATCTGCGGCCATATTAAAGGCTACGGCCTGTTGGATTACGTCTGCAACTGGTATGTCAAAGCCGCCGGCATCATGGCGCAGAATCCCCAAGTTCAGACGGCATTTGTCTCCACCAATTCCATCTGCCAAGGCCAGCAGGTCGAAATCCTTTGGGGCAGCCTTTTGAACCAAGGCATCGAAATCAACTTTGCCCACCGTACCTTCCAATGGACGAGCCAAGCCGCAGGCAAAGCCGCCGTCCATTGCATCATCGTCAGCTTCAGCCGCAAACCGCAAACGTCGTCTGAAAACGGCGGCGCAAACGCTTCGGCAAATCCCGCTCTGCCCAAATACCTCTACGACTATCCCGACATCAAAGGCGAACCCGTAAAAAACGCCGTAGCCAACATCAATCCTTATCTGATTGATGCGCCCGATTTGATTATTACCAAGCGCAAAACCCAAATCAGCAGGGAAAATGAAATGTGCAAAGGCAATCAACCGACCGACGGTGGCAACCTTATCCTTTCCACTGATGAAAAAGAAGCTTTGATTGCCGCCGAACCATTAGCGGAACAATACATCTGCCCTTTTATCGGCGCCGAGGAATTTATCAACGGCAAAACCCGTTGGTGCCTGTGGTTTCACGGCGTATCCGACGTCAAACGCAACCACGACCTGAAACAGATGCCCAAAGTCCAAGCCCGTATTCAGGCGGTCAAAGCCATGCGCGAAGCCAGCAGAAAAGCCGCCACGCAAAAAAAAGCGGCTACCCCGTGGCTCTTCGACGAAATCCGTCAGCCTTCAGACGGCAATTATCTTGCTATTCCCGAAGTATCATCGGAAACACGTCGTTTTATTCCTATTGGTTTCTTATCTTCTGAAAATATTGCCAGCAACAAACTTTATATGCTCGCAAGCGATACGCCGCTTTATCATTTTGGTATCCTCAACTCTACTATGCACAATGCTTTTATGCGTACCGTTACTGGTAGGTTGAAAAGTGATTTCCAATACTCTGGTGGCATTGTGTACAACAACTTTCCCTTCCCAGAAAGCTGCCGTAAATCCAACGATGACGAAACTGCCTGTCAGGAAACCTCGGGCAAAAAAGGCAAAACGCCAAGGCCGTCTGAAAACAATCCCCTCCGTTCCGCCATCGAAGCTGCCGCCCAAGCCATCCTCGACATTCGCGAGAAATACCGCGCCGATGCGCTTGATGACGATCTGCCTCTCCCTACGCTTGCCGAACTCTATGCGCCCGACGCAGGCTATTCCGACCTCATCAAAGCCCACGCCGCCCTCGACAAAGCCGTCGATAAAGCCTACGGCTACAAAAAAGGTAAAAACACCGACGACGAGGCAGAACGCGTCGCCTTCCTGTTTGACCTATACCGAAAGGCAATAGAAAGCCAAAATACCAAACTGCCTAAAAAAACTAAATAAAGGCAAATGGCAAACCCGACTTGGTTTATAGCCAAACTTGATTCGCCGAAAATATCGGTTTTTCCCCATCTCATTACTTCACAACAAAAAGGCCGTCTGAAAACCAAACTCCGGTTTTCAGACGACCTCAATCATTCCAAAATTTCAACCAACCTTATTTCAACGCTTCCAGCAGCTTCCCGTGAATTCCGCCGAAACCGCCGTTGCTCATGACCAAAATATGGTCGCCTGCTTCGGCATTTTTCACGATTTCGGCAACAAAGGCATCGAAGTCTTTACCGACATGCAGCTTGCCACCTAAAGGTGCGAGTGCTTCGGCGACGTCCCAGTCCAAGCCGCCGGCGTAGCAGAACACTTGGTCGGCATCGTTTAAGCTTTCGGGCAGGGCGGCTTTCATGGTGCCGAGCTTCATGGTATTGGAACGCGGCTCAAGGACGGCAAAGATGCGTGCGTTACCGACGCGCTGACGTAAGCCTTCGATGGTGGTTTCGATGGCGGTCGGGTGGTGGGCGAAGTCATCGTAAACAGTGATGCCGTTCACCGTGCCTTTGATTTCCATACGGCGTTTGACGTTTTTAAATGCACTCAAAGCTTCGCAGGCCGTCTGAATATCGACGCCGGCATGACGTGCAGCGGAGATAACGGCGAGTGCGTTCATGCGGTTGTGTTCGCCCATCAGTTCCCAAGCGACGTGTCCGACCGTTTCGCCGTGATGGCGTACGTCAAACGAGCCGTCGGTATGGACGGTACCAACCTGCCAGCCTTGTTCGGTACCGAATTTTTCTACGGGCGTCCAGCAGCCTTTGTCCAAAGTATCTTGCAGGCTTTGCTGCTGGCCGTTGCAGACAATGAGGCCTTCAGACGGCACGGTGCGTACCAAATGATGGAATTGGGTTTGAATGGCGCCCAAATCGGCAAAAATGTCGGCGTGATCAAATTCCAGATTGTTCAAAATGGCGGTACGCGGACGGTAATGTACGAATTTGGAGCGTTTGTCAAAAAAGGCGGTATCGTATTCGTCGGCTTCGATAACGAAGAATGGCGATTTTGAGTTAGGGTCTTGTCGCGGAGTTTGCGGCAGACGGGCGGAAACGCTGAAGTTTTCCGGTACGCCACCAATCAGGAAGCCCGGAGCGAGACCGGCATATTCCAAGACCCAGGCGAGCATGGAGGCGGTAGTCGTTTTGCCGTGTGTGCCGGCTACACCGAGTACCCAATGATGGTGTAATACGTTTTCAGCAAGCCATTGCGGGCCGGAAATATAAGGCAGGCCTTTGTTCAGAATGGCTTCAATCACATCCATGCCACGTTTGGCAACATTACCGATAACGTAAATATCGGCTTTAAATTTGTCCAATTGAGCGGCATCAAAGCCTTCGTGTACATCAATGCCCAAGGCTTCGAGCTGGGTACTCATCGGCGGATACATCTTCGCGTCGCAACCGCTGACTTTAAAACCTGCTTCTTTGGCAATAGCCGCTACGCCGCCCATAAATGTGCCGCCGATACCGATAATGTGGATGTGTTTCATGATAAGGCTGTCTTTGGATAAATTAATTTTAAAGCCGTCATTATAACGGAGTTTGGATAAAGGGGTCGTCTGAAAAGTTAGGCAACAATAAGAATAGGAAAAAAATACGAGGAATTTGATTTTAAAAGGAGGGCATTGAGGTTTTGCAAGTATGGGATTGGGTAAGCACTACTTTGGAAAGAGTTATTTGATACGGTAAAGTCGTTCACGAAGGTCAGGTGAAGCATTGCCTCGAACTCCTCCATGCTTGATGGCGTGAGGTTTTCGGTAACCGGTTTATTTGGATAGACTTTAGAAAATGGATGGTTGTTGTTATTAAAATAATGCCGTCTGAGAAATAAGTCTTGATTAAAACAAGTCATGACTTTTTTCAGACGGCATTTGTATTCTGTGTTTTGAGATTTCTATTAAAGCGCTGCTTCTGAGCGTTCACCGGTACGGATACGGATGGCTTCTTCAACAGGATAAATGAAGATTTTACCGTCACCGATTTTGCCGGAATGTGCGGTTTCCAAGATGGCATCAACAGCTTGATCGACTTTATCGTCAGCCAATACCAATTCGATTTTCACTTTAGGCAGAAAATCGACTGCGTATTCCGCGCCGCGATAAATTTCCGTGTGGCCTTTTTGGCGGCCGAAACCTTTGACTTCGCTGACAGTCATGCCGGTAATGCCGATTTCAGTCAGGATTTCGCGTACATCGTCGAGTTTGAAAGGTTTGATAATAGCTTCGATTTTTTTCATATTGAGTCTCCTTATTTGCGAAAAGGCCGTCTGAAACATTCAGACGGCCTTTGTTCCATCAAGTTCGTTCAAATTTTATTTGAGTGAACTTATTTCTTTTTCTGAGCAGGCAGGTCGGTACATACGCCCAATGCCACTTCAGCAGCCATACCGATGGATTCGCCCAGGGTTGGGTGTGGGTGGATGGTTTTACCGATATCGGCTGCATCACAGCCCATTTCAATCGCCAAGCAGACTTCACCGATCATATCGCCGCCGTTAGGACCGACGATACCGCCACCGATGATGCGGCCGGTTTCAGCATCAAAAATCAGCTTGGTAAAACCATTGTCGCAACCGTTGGCAATTGCACGGCCGGAAGCAGCCCATGGGAAGTTGGCTTTGGTAATTTTGCGGCCGGAAGCTTTGGCAGACAACTCGGTTTCGCCCACCCATGCCACTTCAGGAGAAGTGTAGGCAACGCCCGGAATAACGCGCGCGTCAAAGTAGGCTTTGTGGCCGGCACAGTTTTCAGCGGCAACGTGGCCTTCGTGAACGGCTTTGTGTGCCAACATCGGTTGACCGACGATATCGCCGATAGCGTAGATGTGCGGCACGTTTGTACGCATTTGTTTGTCCACTTCGATGAAGCCACGGTCAGTTACGGCAACACCGGCTTTTTCTGCGCTGATGAGTTTGCCATTTGGCGCACGACCGGCAGCTACGAGTACGGCATCGTAGCGTTGTGGCTCTTTCGGCGCGTTTGCACCTTCGAAGGTAACGTAAACGCCGTCTTCTTTAGGCTCGACAGCAACAGTTTTGGTGTTGATCATGATGTTGTCAAAACGGTATTCGTTTTGTTTTTGCCATACTTTAACCAAGTCGCGGTCTGCGCCTTGCATCAGGCCGTCCATCATTTCAACCACATCCAGGCGAGAACCCAGAGTGCTGTAAACTGTACCCATTTCGAGACCGATAATACCGCCGCCGATGATCAACAGTTTGCCCGGTACTTCTTTCAGAGCCAAAGCGCCGCTGGAATCGATGATGCGTGGATCTTCAGGGATGAAAGGCAGTTTGGTTACGCGGCTGCCTGCTGCAATGATACAGTTTTTGAAGGCAACGATTTTTTTCTCGCCGGTAGGTGTAGCTTGTTCGTACACTTCGCTGGTCGTCAGCGAAACTTCCAAGTGGTGCGGGTCTAAGAATTGGCCGTCACCTTGGATAATGTCTACTTTGCGGCCTTTCGCCATACCGGCCAAACCGGTAGTCAAGCGGGAAACCACGCCGTCTTTGTAGCCGCGCAGCATGTCGATATCGAGTTCAGGCTCAGGGTATTTGATACCGTTGGCAGCCAAGTGGCGTACTTCATCGATAACGGCAGCATTGTGCAACAGAGCTTTTGAAGGGATACAGCCGACGTTCAAGCAAACGCCGCCCAAAGTTTTGTAACGTTCAACGATGGCAACTTTCAGGCCTTCGTCAGCAGCGGCAAATGCAGCAGAATAACCGCCAGGGCCGCCACCCAATACGACTACGTCGTATTCGGCATCGGCAGAGCCGCCGAATTGAGCAGCTTGAGGGGCAGGAGCGGCTGCTTTAGGTGCTTCTTGTGCAGGAGCAGTAGGCGCTTCGGCTTTAGGAGCAGCAGCTGCACCTTCGGCCTCAACGACAACAATCAAACCGCCTTCAGAGATTTTGTCGCCCACTTTAACTTTAACTTCTTTGACTACGCCTGTAACTTCGGCAGGTACGTCCATAGTCGCTTTATCGGTTTCCAAAGTAATCAGGGTATCGTCCACAGCAATGGTATCGCCCACATTTACTTCAACCGCAATAATATCTACATTTTCGTGACCGCCAATGTCGGGCACTTTCAATTCAACTAAGCTCATGTCTAATCTTTCTGAATGATGTTCGGACTTCTTTTTTCAGACGGCCTTTCTATACAGGCCGTCTGAAAATGCTCGGATTACAGGGTAATGCGGCGGAAGTCTTTCAACAGGTTAGCCAGGAATACGGTGAAGCGCATACCGGCGGCACCGTCGATGACGCGGTGGTCGAAGGACAGGCTCAATGGGCACATCAGGCGAGGAGCGAATTCTTTGCTGTTCCAAACCGGTTTGATTTGGGATTTGCACACGCCCAAGATAGCAACTTCAGGAGCATTCACGATTGGCGTAAAGCCTGTACCGCCGATACCGCCCAAGCTGGAAATGGTAAAGCATGCGCCTTGCATTTCTTGTGGCTTGAGCTTGCCTTCGCGGGCTTTTTTAGACAATTCGGTCAGCTCTTGGCTGATTTGTTTCAAGCCTTTTTGATCCACATCTTTGATGACTGGAACAACCAAGCCGTTTGGTGTGTCGGCTGCAAAACCGATGTTGAAGTAGTTTTTCAGCACCAGGTTGTCGCCATCCAGAGAGGCGTTGAATTCAGGGAAGGCTTTCAGCGCAGCAACAGAGGCTTTAATGATGAAGGCCAATGGAGACAGTTTCACGCCTTCGCGTTCCCATTCTTTGTTCAGTTGTTTGCGGAATTCTTCCAATTCGGTCATGTCCGCTTCTTCGTGTACGGTAACGTGAGGAATCACAACCCAGTTGCGAGACAGGTTTTGACCGGAGATTTTCTTAATGCGAGACAGTTCTTTAACTTCGACGCTGCCGAATTTTGAGAAGTCAACTTTAGGCCATGGCAACAAGTCCAGACCACCGCCCAAAGAGGCAGCTGCAGGTTTGCCAGCACCGCTTTGCATAACGGATTTAACGAAGGCTTTAACGTCTTCGCCCATGATACGGCCTTTCAGACCGGTACCTTTGACTTGGCCCAAATCTACGCCCAATTCGCGCGCCAGTTTACGTGCAGAAGGACCTGCATGGGCTTTGGCAAATGCAGCTTCGTCGATTTTGGCAGCAGCAGGTGCAGGCGCAGCGGCTGGTGCAGCAGGAGCTGGTGCAGCAGGAGCCGGAGCGGCAGCAGGTGCAGGTGCAGCGGCTTGAGCGGCAGGAGCAGGGACTGCTGCGGCAGAGCCGGCAGTTTCTACTTCGATAATGGCAGAGCCTTCGGATACTTTGTCGCCAACTTTCAGGAATACGGCTTTAACCACACCGGCTTCGGTACATGGTACGTCCATAGTAGCTTTGTCGGTTTCCAACGTAATCAGGGTGTCGTCAACGGCAACAGTGTCGCCAACTTTAATTTCAACGGCAATAACGTCTACGTCAGAGTGGCCGCCGATATCAGGTACAACAACTTGTACAGTAGCACCACCGGCAGGAGCAGCTGCAGGCGCAGCAGCTGGAGCAGCAGGAGCTTCTGCTGCAGGGGTCGGAGCGGCATCAGCAGCGGCAGCACCGGTTTCAACGGTCAGAATAACGCCGCCTTCAGAGATTTTATCGCCCACTTTAACTTTAACTTCTTTCACGACGCCGGCTGCATCAGCAGGTACGTCCATAGTGGCTTTGTCGGTTTCCAAAGTAATCAGGGTGTCGTCAACGGCAATAGTGTCGCCTACTTTAACTTCTACGGCGATGATGTCGACGTTTTCATGACCGCCGATATCAGGGACTTTGATTTCTACGATACTCATTTGAGTTCCTTTAATATTTTCAGTTTGATGCCGTCTGAAAAACTGTTTCACACGGCATCGGTACAGTTTGTTCAAACCATTCAAGCATTTGGTTTTCAGACGGCCTAATGTTAACAGGCCGTCTGAAACATCAATTAGCGTTTCCAGCTAGGAGCTGCATCGGCTTTAATACCATATTTTTCAATGGCTTGTTGAACGGTTTCTTTGCTGACTTTGCCCTGTTCGGCCAGAGCGCTCAATGCAGCAACGGCAACGTTGTAGCGGTCAACTTCGAAGAAGCTGCGCAGGTTGGCACGGCTGTCGGAACGACCGAAGCCATCGGTACCCAAGACGTGGTAGTCGTTAGGGATGTAGGCACGGATACGGTCAGCATAGCTGCGGATGTAGTCGGTAGCGGCAATAACCGGACCGTCATGACCTTGCAGTTGAGAAGTAACAAACGGTACTTTTGCAGTTTCCAATGGGTTCAGACGATTGAAGCGTTCCACTTCGATGGCATCGCGGTGCAGCTGGTTGAATGATGGGCAAGACCAGATGTCTGCTTCTACGCCGAAGTCGGCTTTCAACAATTCGGCACCGGCAATGACTTCTTGCAGGATGGTACCGGAACCCATCAATTGGACTTTTTTATCGCCTTTGCCGCCGGCTTTCAGCAAGTACATACCTTTCAGGATGTCTTGTTCTACGCCTTCAGGCATGTCCGGATGGGTATAGTTTTCATTCATCAGGGTGATGTAGTAGAACACGTCTTCGTGGTTAACATACATACGGCGCAAGCCATCGTGTACGATAACGGCTACTTCATATTGGAATGTCGGATCGTAAGTTACACAGTTTGGAATCAAATCTGCTTGAATGTGGCTGTGGCCGTCTTCATGTTGCAAACCTTCGCCATTCAGTGTTGTACGGCCGGCTGTACCACCCAGCAGGAAACCGCGTGCATGCATATCGCCTGCTGCCCATGCCAAGTCGCCGACGCGTTGGAAACCGAACATAGAGTAGTAGATGTAGAAAGGAATCATGGCAAAGTCGTTGTTTGCGTAGCTGGTCGCAGCAGCAATCCAGTCAGCCATAGCACCTGGTTCGTTAATACCTTCTTGCAAGATTTGACCGTCAACAGATTCTTTATAGAACATCAGTTGGTCTTTATCTTGAGGAGTGTATTGTTGGCCTTTAGGGTTCCAAATACCGTATTGACGGAACATACCTTCCATACCGAACGTACGGCTTTCATCTGGAACGATAGGCACCACGCGTTTGCCGATTTTTTTGTCTTTCAACAAAGTAGACAGGATGCGGACGAAAGCCATGGTGGTTGAGAATTCACGGTCACCGCTGGATTTCAGTTGAGTCTCAAATGCTGACAGTTCAGGCACTTCCAGAACTTCTTGGGTAGGTTTGCGTTGAGGCAGGTAGCCACCCAAAGCTTCACGGCGTGCATGCAGGTATTTGTATTCTTCGCTGTCGGGAGCAAAAGTCAGGTAAGGCAGGTTGCCACTGTCGATTTGCTCGTCGGTAACAGGAATGTCAAAGCGATCACGGAATTGTTTCAGAGAAGCTTTGTCCATTTTCTTGGCTTGGTGAGCAACGTTTTGACCTTCGCCGGATGCACCCATGCCGTAACCTTTAATGGTTTTAGCCAAAATGACAGTAGGTTTGCCGTCGGCGTGGTTCACTGCGCGGTCGTAAGCGTTGTACACTTTTTGAGGGTCGTGACCACCGCGGTTCAATGCCCAAATTTGTTCATCAGTCATATCGGCGACCAATGCTTTCAGTTCAGGCGTATTGAAGAAGTGTTCGCGAACGTATGCACCGTCTTTGGATTTGTAAGTTTGGTAGTCACCGTCCAGGCACTCTTCCATACGTTTGCGCAGGATGCCATCTTTGTCTTTTGCCAAGAGGCGGTCCCAACGACGACCCCAGATGACTTTCACAACATTCCAGCCGGCGCCGGCAAAGTTGCCTTCCAGCTCTTGAATGATTTTGCCGTTACCGCGTACTGGACCGTCCAAACGTTGCAGGTTACAGTTGATGACGAATACCAGGTTATCCAAGCCTTCGCGTGAAGCCAGAGCAATAGCACCTTGGCTTTCAGGTTCATCCATTTCGCCGTCGCCACAGAATACCCATACTTTACGGCCTTTGGTTTTAGCTAGGCCGCGAGATTCCAAGTATTTCAGGAAACGGGCTTGGTAAATCGCCATCAATGGGCCAAGACCCATAGATACGGTTGGGAATTGCCAGAAGTCAGGCAACAGGTGAGGGTGAGGATAGGAAGGCAGACCATGACCGGCAACTTCTTGACGGAAGTTGTTCAATTGGTCTTCAGTCAGACGGCCTTCAACGAAAGCGCGTGCGTAGATACCAGGGGCAACGTGGCCTTGGAAGAATACCAAATCGCCTTCTTCGCCTTCACCTTTAGCTTTCCAGAAGTGGTTGAAGCCGACTTCGTACATAGTGGCGGCTGATTGGAAAGATGCAATGTGTCCACCCAATTCCAAATCTTTTTTACCTGCGCGCAAAACGATAGCGGCAGCGTTCCAACGAACGAATGCACGGATACGGTGTTCGATGTTTTGGTCGCCAGGGATGCCTTTTTCGTCTTCAACGGAAACGGTGTTCAAGTATGGAGTAGTGGTGCCATGGGGCATACGGATGCCTTTGTCACGGCTGTATTTGACCAAACTTTCCAGCAGATACTGGGCGCGTTCGCTGCCTTCATATTCTAAAACAGAGCTTAACGCGTCTAACCATTCTTTGGTTTCAATTGGGTCAACATCGTGTAATTGGGTGGACATAATATCTATCCTTGTGTTGAGTGTTTTTCAATGACGGAGTATTACTCCGATATTTTCGTTTGTGAACATATATGAGTTAAAAACGAAAATTCCTAGAGTCAAATTCGAAAAAGTCTTAATTACTGAAATGTTTTCAATACGTTATAACCGTTGATGAAAAATCAGAAAGAATAGAACTTTTTGCGAACCGGCCAACCTGCAAATGCTATCAGTAATTGGGCAAACTGGCAAATCATGCTGTAGATATTGATAGGATGTAAAGGTTAAAATAAGATTTTTTAAAAGAGTTATGGAGCTTGTTTTTAAATCGGGATATTGAGGGGATACAGTAAAAAAGCATCAGATATTTGAGTAAATGGATTCGAATACGAAAAATATTTTTCAAATTTCGTTTTAAATTGAAAGTTTATATTGGATTTAGGGTTTGAAAGAGAAAATTTAGATTATCTGATTCTTTACAAAGAGAATAGGCCGTCTGAAGACTTTAAAGAGATTAAGAGGAAATGGGATTTGAAGATGATAATTATTTAGGAAGAGTAAATGAAAAAATGACATGTACAGGCTTTTAGTTTAGCTCTGAACATGTCATTTATGTAGGAAGTTAGAATTTCAGACGGCCTTTAAACTGCAGAGGATTTTTGGGCAAATTGCTTCCATTGAGCTAAAAGCTCTTTGAGAACATCTTGCTGCTCATGTCCATGTTGGATGGCTTCTTGCAGCCAAAAACATGCGTTATTGATGTCTTTCTCTACACCTAGGCCGTGGTAATAGAGACAGGCAAGATTATATTGGGCCATTGTATCCCTTTGTTTGGCTGCAGCTTCAAACCATTTTGCAGCTTGGGCATAGTCGACAGGTACACCTTGTCCACTGTAATACATCATGCCAAGATTGGTTTGGGATTTGCTGTGTCCATGTTCTGCGGATTGATGGTATAGATCCAGTGCTTCAGCGTAATTTTGTTGACGTTTTAAGCCATAGTGCGCTGCAAATGCCAGTTTGTATAGGCGCTCGGCCTCTTGACGTTGGAGGGCGATTTCTTTGGTTAACTCATAGTTTTGCTGGTTATTCAACGCACTGTCAGATAGAAGTTTTTGGTAAGCGACAAGATTGCCTAAGTCGGCTGCGCGTTGATAATACTGACGGGCGGTGTTTGCATCAACTGCTCGTCCCAATCCGTAGCGATGGATATCTCCCAAAAGGCGCAAGCCTTCCGGATCATTTTGGTCCGCAGCAGACTTGGCGTGTTGATAGGCTTTTTGAGGGTTTCGCTCGGTGTTTTTTCCCAAAAGATAGATTTCGGCAAGTGCTACATGCGCATTGCTGTCACCTTGTGCGGCAGCTTTTTCAAACCATTCCAATGCTTCAGCAGGATTTGATGCGACTAAGAGTTCTGCAAGAGAAGTTTGCGCCGGAACAATGTCGTAATTGGCGGCAATGCGTAAATGTTCGATTGCTTTTTCAGGATTTTGTGCGACACCTTGACCCAATTTATATTGAAGACCAAGTTGCCAGTGTGCTGCAATAAACCCCTGTGCGGCAGATTGCTGGTAGAGTTTATGGGAGTATTCTAAATCAGGGGTGCTTGAGTATTGGTAGTGTTGGGCTAAGAAATATTGCGCCTGAGGGTTTTGTTGCTCGGCAGCTTTCAATGCCCATTTGACTGCTTCTTGGTCATTGCCGCTATCCGCATATAAACGCATCAGGCGCAGCTGGGCCGGGACCAAGTCTTCTTTGGCAAGTTCTTGATAGGCTGAAATAAGCGTTTCTACTTCTGCGCCGTTATTTTCTTGTAATTGGAGAAGATTGTAGCGGGCATAGGGATGACCGGCTCTTGCCGCTTGTTTTAAATATTCAACTGCAATTGCTAAATCTTGTTCGTTTTCTTGGTTTTCGAACAGGCATCCTGCCAGCTGAAATGCAGCCTCAACATGCCCGGCTTCTGCTGCTTCGCAGAGCAATGGGATGGCTCGTGCAAAGTCAGGTGGGTCTTGAGTGATTAATTTTTCTGCTAGCAGAAAAGATTCTTCATATTGTTGAGCATTCATCGGTTTGCTTTTATATTTTGTGAAGGATTAGGAATAAAATAATCGGCCGACAGGGTGCGGCCGTTATGATTTTGTAATTTTGAGGTTATTTACAAAAACAGGCAACCGTATTTGTACTTTTATACTTAGAATAATGGAATAATTTTTTTTATGCTGCATAAATACAACAGAAGGATATGATAAAGTGGGTTGAGAAAATACTTCTGCTGTTTATTCAGTTTAAATTATTTATCATCCGGTTTTTTACGCCACAAAACAAGTAATTTGCCAATATGTTGCACCAGTTGAGCACCCAGTGTTTCACACAGGGCATCACAAATTTCAATACGTTCAGCACGATCATCGCCAAAAACACGGACTTTAATCAATTCGTGTGCTGTCAATGCGGCGTCGGTTTCTTTAATGACGGAGTCGGTCAAACCTTGTTGGCCAACAATAACAACGGGATGAAGGTGGTGTGCTTGGGCTTTCAAGGCCAAAATTTCTTTGGTGCTTAGTTTGTTGTCGCTCATTTTGATAAGTATCCAATTAAAAAGAATAATGGCTATATTGTACGCGATTTAGAACATTTACGGGGGAAATAACGTACAATGCTGATTTCAACTTAAGCATTTCAAATCAAGATGGCTGTACGCTCAAAATCTTCAAAAGCATGGCTGCATGAGCACGTCAACGATCATTATGTCCATATGGCACAAAAAGACGGATATCGTGCCAGAGCGGCTTATAAATTATTGGAAATCAATCAAAAAGATAAATTAATCAAGCCGGGTACGGTTTTGGCGGATTTGGGCAGCGCGCCGGGAAGTTGGTCACAGGTAGCGGCCAAGCTGGTCGGTAAAACAGGGGCAGTGTTTGCTTTGGATATTTTGCCGATGGATGCTATTGAAGGCGTGTCGTTTATTCAGGGCGACTTTAGGGAAGATGCTGTTTTGGAACAGTTTGAAGCCTTATTGGATAATCGTCCGTTAGACCTTGTAATCTGTGATATGGCACCCAATATGTCAGGCAATGCCGTAACAGACCAGGCACGCAGTTTTTATTTGTGTGAACTGGCTTTGGATTTTGCCTCCCAACATTTGAAAACCGGAGGCAGTTTTCTAGTGAAGGTGTTTCAAGGCGCGGGTTATCAAGAGTATACGGCGGCTATGCGTGAAATTTTTGCCAGTGTACAAACTCGAAAGCCGGATGCTTCCCGCAATCGTTCCAGTGAGATTTACCTATTAGGTAAAAATAAACGCTGACAATGTAGGGTAGGTGCTTTAAAATTCTTTCCCTTGATTTTATTTATTTTGTAACCATGGAGCCTGTTCAGTGGGGAATACCATTAAAAACATATTAGTCTGGGTAGTGGGTGGTGCTATGCTTTTAGCAGCATTCAATGCACTCAGCGATAAGCAGGAAGATAAACAGCAAATCGAATATTCTCAATTTATTCAGCAAGTTAATAGTGGCGAAGTATCCAATGTCAATATTGAAGGATCTGTTGTCAGCGGCTATCTGATTAAAGGTGAGCGCACCGATAAAACTGCCTTCTATACCAATGCGCCTTTGGATGACAACTTGGTTAAAACACTGTTGGATAACAAAGTACGCGTCAAAGTGACTCCGGAAGAAAAACCAAGCATGCTGGCCAGTCTGTTTTACAGCCTGCTGCCTGTTTTGTTGTTGATCGGTGCATGGTTCTACTTCATGCGCATGCAAAGCGGCGGTGGCGGTAAAGGCGGCGCCTTCTCTTTTGGTAAAAGCCGTGCGCGTTTGTTGGATAAAGATTCCAATAAAGTGACTTTTGCCGATGTTGCCGGTTGTGATGAGGCAAAAGAAGAAGTACAAGAAATCGTAGATTATTTAAAAGCCCCCAATCGTTACCAAAGCTTAGGCGGTCGTGTGCCGCGTGGTATTTTGTTGGCTGGTAGCCCTGGTACGGGTAAAACATTGCTGGCCAAAGCGATTGCTGGTGAGGCAGGGGTGCCATTCTTCAGTATCTCAGGTTCTGACTTCGTAGAAATGTTTGTCGGTGTCGGTGCGAGCCGTGTCCGCGATATGTTCGAGCAGGCCAAGAAAAACGCTCCATGTATCATCTTTATTGATGAAATTGATGCGGTCGGCCGTCAGCGTGGTGCCGGTTTGGGCGGTGGCAATGATGAGCGTGAGCAAACATTAAACCAATTATTGGTTGAAATGGATGGTTTTGAAAGCAACCAAACTGTTATTGTGATCGCAGCAACCAACCGTCCTGATGTACTTGACCCTGCGTTGCAGCGTCCGGGCCGTTTTGACCGTCAAGTCGTTGTTCCATTGCCTGATATTCGTGGCCGTGAGCAAATCTTAAAAGTACACGCTAAAAAAGTACCTTTGGATGCCTCCGTAGATTTGACTTCTTTGGCTCGTGGTACACCTGGTTTTTCAGGTGCGGATTTGGCAAACTTGGTCAATGAAGCAGCTTTGTTTGCCGGCCGTCGCAATAAAGTTAAAGTTGATCAAAGCGACTTTGAAGATGCGAAAGACAAAATCTACATGGGTCCGGAACGTCGCAGCATGGTGATGCACGAAGATGAAAAACGTGCAACAGCCTATCATGAGGCCGGTCATGCAATCGTAGCGGAAAGCCTGCCGTTTACCGATCCGGTTCACAAAGTAACGATTATGCCTCGTGGCCGTGCATTGGGTTTGACTTGGCAACTGCCTGAGCGTGACCGCATCAGTATGTACAAAGACCAAATGCTGAGCCAGCTCTCAATTTTGTTTGGTGGCCGTATTGCTGAAGATATTTTTATTGGCCGTATTTCTACCGGTGCATCTAACGACTTCGAGCGTGCAACTCAAATGGCACGCGAGATGGTAACGCGTTATGGTATGAGCGACAAAATGGGTGTGATGGTTTATGCTGAGAACGAAGGTGAAGTATTCTTGGGTCGTAGCGTAACCCGTTCTCAAAATATTTCCGAGAAAACCCAACAAGATATCGATGCGGAAATCCGCCGTATTTTAGAAGAGCAATACCAAGTGGCTTACAAAATCTTGGATGAAAGTCGTGATAAGATGGAAACCATGTGCAGGGCACTGATGGATTGGGAAACCATCGATCGAGACCAAGTTTTGGAAATTATGGCTGGTAAACAGCCTAGTCCGCCTAAGGATTACAGCCACAATGTCCGCGATGACAAAGTAGAAGAGCCTGAAGCTCCTGTTGCTGAAGCTGTTGAACCTGTTGAGCAAAATGAGGTTCAGAATACTGAGTCAGTAGAAGCAGACAAAACAGATAAATCTGTATAAGGTTTGAAACAGAAAACGGTAGCTTTTAAGCTACCGTTTTTATTTTGAAGATAAGCTAAAGGTCTCAGGCTAAGTGCGCCTGTTGCTGCCTAAAAGGCGGTTGGATGCCTGATTAATCAGGTATCCAAGAGGGATTAAGGGGGTATTTGGGTAGAATCAGTGGATATTTGAAACACAAACAGCCGAAAATCTTTGTTTAGGTTTCGGCTGTCGGGGGAAAAGGAATTTTGCAAAGGTCTCAGGCCGTCTGAAAATTTTCAGACGGCCTGATTTTATTTGGTTAATTACAAAACAGCCAAAGCTGCTTCGTAGTCAGGCTCGTTCGCAATTTCAGAAACCAATTCAGCGTGGAGAACTTGGTTTTGCTCGTTCAAAACCACCACTGCGCGGGCAGTAAGGCCACGTAATGGGCTTTCTGTCAGTGTAACACCGTAATCGTTAGAAAAGCTGCTGCGGAATGTAGAAAGTGTCACAACATTTTCTAAACCTTCTGCGCCGCAGAAACGGGCTTGTGCAAACGGTAAATCGGCAGAAATGCACAAGACGACGGTATTGTCCAAAGAAGAGGCGCATTTGTTGAAAGTGCGGACGGACTGGGCACATACGCCGGTGTCAATGCTAGGGAAAATATTCAGCACTTTGCGTTTGCCTGCAAAGTTAGCCAATGATTTCTCAGATAGGTCTGCCGCTACCAATGTGAAATCAGGTGCAACTTGGCCGGTAGCGGGCAAATTGCCGTTTGTAGAAATAGGAGAGCCTTGGAAAGTAACTTGAGCCATGATTCAGTCCTTGTGTCTGGGGGAAAATAGGATGATCTGGGGTTTAGTAATGACGGCGACGGAAATAGAACATGCCTTCGCTGTCAATTTCTAAAATATAGCGGCCGTTTTGTACAGCGGCATAGCCGCTTTTGCCTTCGGTATAAGGCTGCAAAGCAGCGTGTGAAATCAGATAGTCGGTCAGTTTGCTGCCGTCTTGGGCGATATTGTCCACCATTTTTGCAAAGGCTGTGTGGCAAACTCCGTTGGCTGACCAGCCGGCTGAACCGCCTTTTTCATTTTTTTCCATGCATTGGCCGCTGATGATTTCTAAGTCGGTAGGGTGCTTGCCAATCAGATTGATGACGCCACCCTCTATGCCGTTAATCGGATAGGTACGTTGTTTTTTACCTTCTTTGGTTTCGCCTTCTTGAGCTGTACCTAAATCCAAACCGGCTATGGCTTGTTCATCGATATATTTAACTTTGAAGGTAGGTTTGGGTGCTTTGCCTGAAGTAATATCATTGGCTGCAGTATCTTCAGATTTACCGCCGCAGGCAGCCAATGAAAGGCTGAGCAAGATAAGGGGGAAGGTTTTTTTCATATGAGAAACCCTAGAAAATGATTATATTTCAAATGATAAACGATATTATGGCCGTCTGAAATTTTCAGACGGCCTTATTATTATTTCAACGGACGAATACCTACCGCATCGCGTACTTTATCCAACAATTCGCGTGCTTCTTTACGTGCTTTTTGTGCGCCGGCTTGCAAAATGTCTTCAATTTGAGAGGGTTTGGCTGTCAACTCATTGTAACGCTCACGCGGCTCTGCGAGCTCGGCATTGATTTTTGCACCCAAGAGTTTCTTAGCCTCACCCCAAGCAAGGCCTTCGGCCAGCATTTGCGTGAACTCGGCAGTTTCAAACGGCGTGGAGAAGGCTTTGTAGATTTCAAACAGAGGACTTTCATCAGGCTGTTTCGGCTCGCCGGGTTCTTTCATATTGGTGATGATTTTGTTGACCGATTTTTGGGTTTTCTTGTCGTTTTCCCAAAGCGGAATGGTATTGCCGTAGGATTTGGACATTTTTCGTCCGTCCAAGCCGACCAAGAGTTCGACATTTTCGTCAATTTTTACTTCAGGCAAGGTGAAGAGTTCTTGGAAGCGGTGATTGAAGCGACCGGCAATATCGCGTGCCATTTCAACGTGTTGGATTTGGTCGCGACCGACTGGAACTTCATGGGCATTGAACATAAGGATGTCGGCAGTCATGAGGATAGGGTAGCTGTACAGGCCCATTTCCACGCCGTGATCTGGATCTTCCTGACCGTTTTCGGTATTTGCCTGTACTGCAGCTTTATAAGCGTGGGCGCGGTTCATCAGGCCTTTTGCAGTGATACAGGTCAGAATCCAGTTCAACTCCATCACTTCGGGAATATCGCTTTGACGGTAGAAAGTGGTCTGTTCCGGATTGAGTCCGCAGGCGAGCCATGTGGCGGCAACAGCTTGAGTAGATTGATGAATCATTTCCGGCTCATGACATTTGATGATGCCGTGATAGTCGGCCAAAAAGAGGAATGATTCAGTATTGGAATCTTGCGCTGCGCGGATAGCCGGGCGGATGGCACCGACATAGTTGCCCAAGTGTGGAATACCTGTTGTGGTAACGCCTGTTAAAACTCGTTTTTTGCTCATGAAAGTATCCTTCGGCACAAAGGCCGTCTGAAAATAAATATGGTGCCGATTATACCTGATTATTCTTGATTTTTCAGACGGCCTTTTACGTATAGGGTAAATGGAAAAGAAAAGTTATACACATAAAACTATAAAAATAATCATTATAAAACAATAATATAAATTAAATTTACTATTTAATGAAAAAATAACTCTTGAGTTATCCACATTTGCGTCTATATAGGCTTTAACAGAAATATATTTGTAGAGGAAAGTAAAATGAGATTTGATAAATTGACTGCTAAATTTCAGCAAGCTCTGCAAGAAGGTCAAAGTTTGGCTTTGGCTGCGGACAGCAGCTACCTTGAGGCTGGCTTTATCTTAAAAGCGTTGCTTGACGATCAAAACAGTGGTGCTGCTGCGTTACTGGCTCATGCAGGTGTGAATGTGCCTCAAGTAAAACAACGTTTGCAGCAACATTTGAGCAGCTTGCCAAAAGTATCCGGTCAAGGTGGCGATATTATGCCTAGCCGTGAGCTGCAAGCTGTATTGAACTTGATGGACAAGGCTGCAACCAAACGTGGCGATGCCTATATCGCCAGCGAACTTTTCCTGCTGGCTTTGGTTCAGCAGAATGATGCAACCGGCAAAATTTTGAAAGAAGCCGGTGCGACCGAACAAAATATCAATGCCGCGATCGATGCGGTACGAGGAGGACAAAACGTGAACGATGCGAATGCTGAAGACCAACGCGATGCTTTGAAAAAATACACACTCGACCTGACTCAACGCGCCCGAGACGGCAAGCTCGACCCTGTTATCGGTCGTGATGATGAAATCCGCCGTGCGATTCAGGTATTGCAACGCCGTACCAAAAACAACCCTGTGCTGATTGGTGAGCCGGGTGTGGGTAAAACCGCTATTGTTGAAGGCTTGGCGCAACGTATTGTTAACGGCGAAGTGCCCGAATCCCTGCGCAATAAACGCCTGCTGGTTTTGGATTTGGCAGCATTGATTGCCGGTGCGAAATACCGCGGCGAATTTGAAGAACGCTTGAAAGGCGTGTTGAATGATTTGGCGAAAGACGACGGCAACACCCTGATTTTCATTGACGAAATCCATACTTTGGTCGGTGCAGGTAAAACCGACGGCGCAATGGACGCGGGCAATATGTTGAAACCGGCTTTGGCGCGCGGCGAATTGCACTGCATCGGCGCGACTACTTTGGACGAATACCGTCAGTACATCGAGAAAGATGCGGCACTCGAACGCCGTTTCCAAAAAGTATTGGTTGGCGAGCCAAGTGTGGAAGATACCATCGCTATTTTGCGCGGTTTGCAAGAGCGTTATGAAATCCACCACGGTATCGATATTACCGACCCTGCTATCGTTGCCGCAGCGGAGTTAAGCGACCGTTATATTACCGACCGCTTCCTGCCCGACAAAGCGATTGATTTGATTGACGAAGCCGCCAGCCGCATCAAAATGGAGTTGGACAGCAAACCCGAGCAGATGGATAAACTCGACCGCCGCATCATCCAGCTCAAAATGGAAAAAATGCACGTTGCCAAAGAAACTGATGATGCCAGCAAAAAACGTCTGGAATTGATAGACGAAGAAATCGACGGTCTGCAAAAAGAATATGCCGATTTGGACGAAATCTGGAAAGCCGAAAAAGCCGCGTCTTCCAGCACCGCCGACATTAAGAAACAGATGGACGACATCAAAGTCAAAATCGAGCAGGCCAAACGCCAAGGCGACTTTGCCCGCGCATCTGAGCTTGAATACGGTGAGTTGCCTAAATTGAGCGCACAGTTGCAAGCGGCAGAAAGCAATCCTGACGGCAAAAAACAAAATAAACTTTTCCGTACTGAAGTCGGCGCAGATGAAGTAGCCGAAATCGTTTCTCGTATGACCGGCATCCCTGTGTCAAAAATGATGGAAGGTGAACGCGACAAGCTGCTGAAGATGGAAGAAGTATTGCACCGCCGTGTGGTCGGCCAAGATGAAGCCGTGCGTGCTGTATCCGACGCCATCCGCCGCAGCCGTTCCGGTTTAGCCGATCCGAACAAACCTTACGGCAGCTTCCTGTTCCTAGGCCCGACCGGTGTGGGTAAAACCGAGTTGTGCAAAGCTTTGGCAGGCTTCCTGTTTGACAGCGAAGATCATCTGATTCGTATCGATATGTCCGAATACATGGAAAAACATGCTGTTGCCCGCTTAATCGGCGCGCCTCCGGGCTATGTCGGCTACGAAGAAGGCGGCTACCTGACTGAGCAAGTCCGCCGCAAGCCGTACAGCGTGATTCTTTTGGACGAAGTGGAAAAAGCCCATCCCGACGTGTTCAACATCCTGTTGCAAGTATTGGATGACGGCCGCTTGACCGACGGACAAGGCCGTACCGTAGACTTCAAAAATACTGTTATCGTCATGACTTCCAACATCGGCAGCCAACATATCCAACAAATGGGTACTCAGGACTACGAAGCGGTGAAAGAAGTTGTAATGGAGGATGTGAAAGAACATTTCCGTCCTGAAATGATCAACCGTATTGACGAAGTAGTCGTGTTCCATGGATTGGATCAGGCCAATATCCGCAGCATTGCGAAAATCCAGCTTAAAGGTTTGGAAAAACGTTTGGAAGCGCAACATCTGCACCTGAAGGTGGACGATGCTGCCTTGGATCTGATTGCCAAAGCCGGTTTCGACCCTGTGTATGGTGCCCGTCCGCTCAAACGCGCTATTCAGTCTGAAATTGAAAATGCGCTGGCAAAAGCCTTGCTTGAAGGCAAATATGCGCCCGATAGCACAATCCATGTTAAAGAAGAGGGTGGTAAACTCTTGTTTGCATAGGATTAAATTAATGTAGTATGTTGTTGTAACAGGCCGTCTGAAAGAATTCAGACGGCCTTTCTTGATTATTGATTCATATTATATAATTGTTATGTAATTTGATTATTCTTTGAATTTTAGGGAAATTGATCAAATTCTTATGCCTTAGTTTGATAAAGAATGCGCTATAATCCAACTTGTTTACCAAGGTTCTTGCTAAATACCTAATTTAATGTAATAATACTACAATGCAAAAACTGACTAATCAAAATCTTCACATTATTTTGTCGGAACGCTTAAACGATACCGACTTTGTTCTTATCCTCAATGCCTTAATCAAATTTTTGCGCCGAGGAGGCAAAAAGAAGGCTTCCGAACGTTTTGATTTGATTTTATCTACGTTAAAACAAGATGATGCTTTATGCCGTCAATTCAGCCTGCGCTTTTATACTTGGCTGTCTAAAGTTCACATTTATCCTGCGCTGATTAAGCTGGGTATTTTCTCGCGCCATAGTTTTACCCGAGAAATGGGTATACGGATTTATGAGCGGTTCAGTCCGTCTTATAAAGATTTTTCCAACTTGCGCGAAGTATTTTTGTATCTTTTTCATTCTGAAAACGATGATAAATGGTTGCAAACACTGAGTTTGCGACAATGGCTGGGTATGTATGAATTGTTGTTGGCCAAGGCGGATCCCGCTTTGCTTCAGACGGCCAGCCGACAATTGACAGATGCACGTTTGCGTGCGGTAGAAATGTTGTCCATCTGGATTGCTTCCGAAGCGATTGAGCCGGATTTAATACGGATTGCCCCCCGTTTGTTGGAAGCGGATTCTGCATTTGTCGCTTTACAGCGCGAAGTTGCGAAGATGGTTGAACACTATCGCCATAGTGAAGAAACTTATGACACGGCGCACTTGGAGGTTATGTTTGACCAGTGTGAAAAGCAAATTGACTATTTGCGCCGTCGTGGTACCGGAGCAGGGTCTGGTTCGTCAGTAAAAGTTGCCCACTTGCTCGAACGCCTGCAACAAACCATAGACCGCCTGAAATTGTTGACCAATATTCAAATCGAAACCAGCCGCACCCGCTTAACTGTCAATCTGATGAATGCGATGATTTATGCGGCGGTGGAGCAATACAGCACCAGCCACTTGCGTAAAAGCAGTATCCGAATGCTGGCACGCAGTATTACGGAAAACAAAAGTCATCATGGCGAGCATTACATTACGCGCAACCGTAGCGAATATTTCAAAATGTTTTATTCCGCAGCGGGCGGCGGTGTAATTATTGCTTTGATGGCATTGAATAAAATCCATATTGCGTCTTTGGGGTTCGGCGAATTTACTACTTCATTCTTGGCAGGACTCAATTATGGTTTGGGCTTTATGCTGATTCATATGCTGCATTGCACTGTTGCAACCAAGCAGCCTGCCATGACGGCGGCGAGCTTTGCCGAACAGGTGGACTCGAATGAAGGCAGCAAAGCGGTGGACAATAAATTGGCTAAACTGCTGATTGATGTGTGCCGTTCGCAAAGTGTCGCCGTGTTTGGCAATGTATCGATTGCGGTATTGTTGGCGGCAGGGATTGCTTTTGGCTATGCCCATACGCATGGTCAGCCCTTGCTGAATGAGGCAGTTACGGCCTATCAGTTCAAATCCATTGAGATTTTTACCCAACCGACCTTATGGTATGCCGCTATTGCCGGCGTATGGTTGTTTTGTTCGGGTATTATTGCCGGCTTTTTTGACAACCGTTCCGATTATCTGAACCTGCGTCAGCGCCTGCCGTTTAATCCGTTTTTACGAAAAATCATGCCTCCGGAGCCGCGCCGCCGGTTGGCCGCTTATATTCATAAGCATTATGGTTCGCTTATGGGTAATTTTATTTTCGGTATGCTTTTAGGCATGACAGGCTATTTTGGCCATCTTTTCGGCTTGCCGCTGGATATTCGCCATGTGGCGTTTTCTTCGGCAAACTTAGGTTATGCCGCGATCAGCGGCCATGCAGATGTATTCACGTTTATACTCGGCTTGGCAAGCGTATTGGCAATCGGTATGGTAAATTTAGTGGTCAGCTTTTCTTTGGCTTTGGCTGTTGCGCTCCGTTCCCGCGGTACGCGTTTGGGCAGTATACGCAATCTGCTGAAAAGCTTTTGGAACCAAGTAAAAGCCAACCCTTTGATTTTACTATATCCGGTTCAAGTGAATAGTAAAGACAATACGAAGTAGGATTGAAGAAAGGCCGTCTGAATATATACATTCAGACGGCCTTTGATTTAAACTGATAAAGATTAGGCTTGTAGAGATTCGCGGTTTTCCAAAACTTGGTCAATCAAACCGTATTCTTTGGCTTCATCGGCAGACATATAGTTGTCGCGGTCAGTATCGCGTTCCAAATCGGCCAAATCGCGATCACAATGTTTGGCAAGCAAGCGGTTCAGTTTCTCTTTGATTTTCAGCAATTCTTTAGCGTGAATTTCAATGTCGGAAGCCTGACCGGCCAAGCCGCCGCTGATGAGCGGCTGGTGAATCATGATGCGGCTGTTTGGCAGGGCAAAGCGTTTACCTTTTTCGCCTGCGGATAACAGGAATGCGCCCATGCTTGCCGCTTGACCCAAGCATAAGGTAGAAACATGAGGCTTGATGAAGTTCATGGTATCGTAAATCGACATACCGGCAGTAACCGAACCGCCCGGAGAGTTGATATAGAAGAAGATATCTTTATCAGGGTTTTCGCTTTCCAAGAACAGTAATTGCGCAACAACCAGATTGGCAGATTCGTCTGTCACCGGGCCGATCAAGAAAACGATGCGCTCTTTCAAAAGGCGTGAGTAGATGTCGAATGCGCGCTCGCCGCGACCGCTTTGTTCGATAACGGTAGGGACAAGGTAATTATTGAAATCGAAGGACATTTTTGTCTCCTGTTAATGATGGAAAAGCACCAAAGCCATTTAAAGCGCTTCGGTGCTTTTGATTGTCTGTTTCAGACAGCCTTGGAGCAATTAAGCTTGTGCGCCCATTACTTCGTCAAAAGACAGCGCTTTTTCAGTTACTTTAGCTTTGCTCAGAACGAAATCAACAACGTTGCTTTCTACTGCCAAAGAAGTCGGGCCTTGCAGGCGAGAAGGCTCTGCGTAGTACCAGTCGATAACTTCTTGAGGATCTTCGTAGCTTTCTGCGAAGTTGGCAACAACGGCTTTGATTTGGTCTTCAGTTGGCTCAAGTTTGTTTTCTTCAACCAATTTAGCCAAAATCAGACCCAAAGCAACGCGGCGTTCTGCTTGTTCTTTGAACATATCCAAAGGCAGATCCAAGTTGGCAGCATCAGCCATACCTTGGTTAACGAAGTTTTGTTTCATTTCGTTTGCCAAGCGGGCCGCTTCTTCGTTGACCAAAGCAACAGGAACTTGCAAGTCAGTCGCTTTGAGCAGGGCGTTCATGACAGATTCTTTGGTTTGTTCACCAATGCGGCGCTCAACTTCGCGGCCGACATTTTTCTTCACTTCTTCACGCATTTTGGCAACGTCGCCGTCTTCAATGCCCAGAGCTTTAGCAAAGTCAGCGTTAACTTCAGGCAAGGTGGCTTCAGAAACGTTGTTCAGAGTGATGGTGAATACGGCAGATTTACCGGCAACATCTTTACCGTGGTAGTCTTCAGGGAAGTTTACGGTAACGTCTTTGCTTTCACCGGCTTTCATGCCGACAACACCGGCTTCGAATTCAGGCAGCATTTGGCCTGCGCCCAATACGAAAGCGTAGTTTTTAGACGCGCCGCCGGCGAAAGATTCGCCGTCGATTTTGCCTTCGAAGTCAATGATGACGCGGTCGCCGTTTTGGGCTTCGCGGTCAACATGGTTGAAACGAGTGCGTTGTTTGCGCAGGATTTCTACAGTTTGGTCAACTTCGGCATCGCCAACGGTTGCAGTTACTTTTTCTACTTCTTGGGCAGACAGGTCACCGATGGTTACTTCGGGGAAGACTTCAAAAATAGCGGCAACTTTGAAAGACTCTTGATCGTCTTGTTCTTCAACGGCTTCAAAGCGTGGGTAACCGGCAACTTTCAATTCTTGAGCAACGGCAACATCGTAGAATTCGCGTTGTACCAATTCGTTGATAACGTCGTTTTGTGCGCTTGCGCCGTACATTTGGGCAATCATTTTGAACGGTGCTTTACCCGGACGGAAGCCGTCAATTTTTGCGCGGCGTTGGGTTTGTTTCAGTTTTTTCTCAGTTTCTGCGTTGATTTTGGACCAAGGCAGAGACAATACTACTTTGCGTTCCAGATTTTCTAAAGTTTCAACAGTTACGCTCATCGTAAGCCCTTAAATTTGTTGTGTTTAAACGGTTATCCTTCTGCTCAGTATTCCAAAGAATTTCGGAAGCGTGCATAAGGTCAAAATTTAGCTGCTTAGTATAACACAATGTTTCACGAATAACATAAAAAGGCCGTCTGAAAAGTAGGAAATTCTTTTCAGACGGCCTTTGTGTTTCGATATTGTTGTTTTTTACAGCTGGTCTTTTTGCGCCAGAATCCGTCGGCTGCCGTTGATGTCTGCCGGAGAGAGAACACCGGCATTTTCAAGCGCATCTATTAAATTGGCGGCTCGGTTGTAGCCGATGCGCAATTGGCGTTGGAGTGCGGAAATGGAAGTTTTCCGGCTCTCCAATACGAAGGCAACGGCTTGATCGAATAACTCATCGCTGTTTGCGTTCGGATTGACAATATTGGTGGTTTCGATGGCCGCTTCGCCACTGAGCAGACCTTCCACATAATTGGTCGGAGCCTGTTCTTTGACGAAATTGACGACTTGATGCACTTCATCATCGGAAACAAAGGCACCTTGCAGGCGTGTCGGTTCTGCGCTGCCCGGTTGCAGGAATAATGAATCGCCGTATTTGAGCAATTCGTCCGCACCCATTTGGTCAAGAATGGTGCGGCTGTCGATTTTGCTTTGTACGGTAAAGGCCATGCGTGTCGGAATGTTGGCTTTAATCAGGCCGGTAACCACATCAACGCTTGGGCGTTGGGTGGCGACAATCATGTGAATACCTGCCGCACGCGCTTTTTGGGCAAGGCGTGCGATTTGCTGCTCAACGGATTTGCGTTCTGTCATCATCAAGTCAGCCAACTCATCGATAACGACCACAATCAACGACAGTTTTTCCAGAGGCTCAGGATTGTCAGGATTTAAGCTGAACGGATTGAGCAATGGCTTGCCTGCCGCTTTGGCTTGTTCGACTTTTTGGTTGAAACCGTCCAGATTGCGCACGCCGGCATGGGAAAGCAGACGATAGCGTTTTTCCATTTCGGCAACACACCAGTTCAATGCTTGTCCCGCCTCGCGCATATCGGTCACAACCGGGCAGAGCAGGTGCGGGATGCCGTCGTAAATGCTCAATTCCAGCATTTTCGGGTCAATCATAATGAAGCGGACTTCGTCGGGCGAGGCTTTGAAGAGCATGGACATAATCATGCCATTCACACCGACAGATTTACCCGAGCCGGTCATACCTGCGACCAAAAGATGCGGCATTTTTGCCAAGTCACCGACAACGGGCGTACCTGCAATATCTTTACCCAAAGCAACGGTCAGTTTGGACTTGGCATCGGTAAACACGGGAGAAGAGAGGATTTCGCTCAACATCACGTCTTGGCGTTTCTCATTGGGCAATTCAATTCCCATGGTGTTTTTACCGGCAATGGTTTCTACGATACGTACAGCTTGCAGAGACATTGAGCGCGCCAAATCTTTGGACAGGGCGACAATTTGACTGCCTTTGACACCTTGTGCCGGTTCGATTTCGTAGCGGGTAATCACGGGGCCGGAAGTGGCGGAAACAACCTGTACGCCGATGCCGAATTCAGCCAGCTTGGCTTCGATCAATTCTGCGGTTTGTTGCAATTCATCCGGATTGACGGCAACCGGTTCTTCAGACGGCATACGCAACAGGTTTATGTTGGGTTTGTGGTATTCGCCGTTGTTTTTAGGTTCTGTATCGTCAAACAGGGAAGTTTGGATTTTAGGGGGCGGCGCAACGGATACGGCAACGGTTTTACGGTTGCTGCTGCTGCCTGCCAACGGAGCAACCGGAGTGGCGGTAATGGTTTTTGCCTCTTTAACCATGCGGCGCGTATTTTGGGTTTCCAAAGCTTCGGAGCAGACATCTTCTTTTTTATTTTGGAATTGAGACAGTTTTTTCATCAGGCTGCCAAACAGGCCGCCCATATGGCTGCCGGATTTGGCCATGACTTCCAACCATGACACCTGAGCCAGTAGGGAAATGGATAAAAGCAACATCACCAGCATAATCAACAGGCTGCCTGATTTGCCCAACAGCCAAGCCAAGCCTGAGCCGGCCAATAAGCCGACCAAGCCGCCGGCGCCAACGGGAAGGGATTCGCTCAATGCGTTGTCAAACAGGAAATGTTCGATAATCGGACTGCACACCAGCAGGAGAAACAATGCCAAAGCGGCTACGCCATGATTGTAGGGCTTGTGGTTTTCCTGCTTTTTCATGGGGCGGAAATTTTTGTAGAGGAAAACGCAAGAGGCGGCTATCCACCACCAAAACGATAAGCCGAACAGATAATATCCGACATCGGAAAGATAGGAGCCAAAGAGGCCGCCGAGGTTGGCGACATCGTTGCTTTTGGGAACGCTGCGCGACCATGCAGGGTCGTCCATGCTGAAGCTGGCCAGGGAAATGGCCAGATAAATGGTGATAACCAAGCCAAACAGCCATAAAGCATCATTAATCAAGTTGACGACATGCTCGGGGCGCGCTTTTTTTTCTTCGTTTCTTTGCAGCTCTTTGGCGGCCTTGAGGCGTTGGGAGACTTTATTGTCGGCTTGAGTTTGTGCTTTGGTGGATTTGCGTGTGGTCGGTTTGGCTGCCGGTTTGGTAGAGACGCGTTTTTTTGTTTGGGTTTTAGAAGATTTTGCAGTCATGAGATAAAGGCCGTCTGAAAAGACCGGAGGTAATGTGCGTAAAGGGCAAATTATACCGTATTTACTAGGCACAAGAAATTGAAACGGGCGTAATCATTATGGGATTCAGGCCGTCTGTTTGGCGTGACGAAAATTTTGGATTTCGTTTCCACCTATTCAGACGGCCTGATGTTTTGATTGATTTGGACTTACATTCTGCCCAGTTCGCGTTGTAGGGCTTGAATGTTTTTCTCTCTATCCAGAACCGCACCTTGCAGCGTACTGATGGCCTGTTGATTGACGCTGCCACCTTTGGCTGTCCGCGCTTGGCTCAGTTGCTTTTTGGCATCGGCCAAAGCTGCGCGTTCATTGGATAACTCGGTTTCCAGAATAGAGCGGCGACTGTTGACGCCGGAGGATTTTGGAACCGGAGGAGGAGCTGTTTCAGAAGTGGTGCGGACAGGGGCAGGTTTGGGCGTTACCTTATGGTTGGATTTTGCAGCCGTATTTTTGCTTTTTGCCGGAGCCGCTTGTGATGTCGGCGCGTTGAGTGTAGGCGCATCGCTGACCGGGGCATCGTATCGGCTGCTGCTGTATTTTCCGACAATCGGCAAATCGTTGACGGCCTGGCAGTTGCCGCTTGGGCGCGAGGTATAGACAATCGAGCCGTTGACTTCACAGGTGTAAATTTTTGCGGCGTCGGCTTGGCTGTTGAAAACAGCGAGCGGCAGCAGGGATAGGGTAAGCAGATATTTTTTCATGATTCAGATAGGGCTGATTCGTTGCACTTGAGCATTTTATTCTTGTTCAGACGGTATGGGCTGCTGTTTTTTAGCTTTTGCACTGTTTTTGTTTTTGCTCGGTTTGTCGGCTTTTTTCTCTTGTTTATCAGATTTTTCCGCGCGTGCCTTTTTCTTAGGCTTTGCACTTGCGCGTTCATCAGAGGCATTGAGGCTTCGGATGTTAAGGTGGTAACCGCTGCCTTGATGGCCGCTGATTTTAGGCAATTGAGCCTGTGCGCAGGAGGATTTGGGTTCGGAGGTATAGCTGCCGTTGCCGCAGGAGTAGACTGCGGCGGCTGCATGAAGAGAAATGCCCAAGACGAAAGAGGATACGAGGAAGTATCCGGCTTGTTTGATGGTTGAAGTCATGTTTTTCCGTATTGTGTTTTATTTCAGACGGCCTGATGGCTCTATTTTTATTGGGAAAACTCGGCTTCGACATCAACTTGGATTTGCTCAAGCTCTTCCTGCCATTGCAGCCAGTTTTCTTCCAGTTGCGTTAATTTTACTTTAGTTTCTGTTAATTGTGCGAGTGTCTCTTGCAATTTGGGTTTATTTTCTTCTGAATAAGCAGATTCTTGTGCCAAAAATGCTTCACAGGCTGTCTGAATATCAGTCAATCGTGCGATTTCTTTTTCGGCTTTGTCGATCTTCTGCTGAATCGGTTTGCTGCGTTTGGCTTTTTCCTGACGGATTTGTGCTTCTATGCGCTTGGTGTCCTTGCGGCTTTGGCTTTGGGCAGATGCGGCGGGGGCTGCTGCAGCGTTTTCTTGTGCCAACCGCCATTGACGGTAGTCGTTCAAATCGCCGTCGAAGTTGTTCAGACGGCCTTTGTCGATAAGGAGGAAGCTGTCGGTAGTCGCTTCAAGCAGGCTGCGGTCGTGCGATACGACAATCAATGCGCCTTGGAAACTTTGCAGGGCAAGTGTTAGGGCGTGGCGCATATCCAAGTCTAGGTGGTTGGTCGGTTCGTCAAGCAGCAGCAGATTAGGTTTTTGCCAGATAATCATGGCAAGGGCGAGCCGCGCTTTTTCACCACCCGAAAAAGGCTCGGTCTTTTGAACCGCCATATCGCCGACAAAGTTGAAACCGCCTAAAAAGTTGCGGATTTCCTGTTCGCGGACTTCGGGCGAAAGCTGTTGGATATGCCAAACCGGACTTTGATCGGCGCGCAATGTGTCCAGTTGGTGTTGGGCAAAATAGCCGATATTGAGCTTTTCGGAGCGTACGATGCTGCCGGAAAGTAAATCGATTTTTCCTGCCAATGCTTTGATAAATGTGGATTTACCGCTGCCGTTAACGCCCAATAGGCCGTAACGTGCGCCGCTTTCCAGAGACAAGGTGATATCGTGTAAAACGGTATTGTCGCCATAGCCCAAGTCGGCATGGTCGAGTTTCAATAATGGGTTGGGCAGGTGGGTCGGATTGGCAAACTCAAAGGAAAACTCGCTATCCAAATGAGCAGGGGCGATGCGCTCGAGCTTGGCTAATGCCTTCATGCGGCTTTGAGCTTGTACGGCCTTTGTGGCTTTGGCTTTGAAACGGTCGATAAAGGATTGCAGATGTTTGATTTGCGCCTGCTGTTTGACGTAGGCGGCTTGTTGTTGCGCCAGACGTTGGGCGCGTTCGGCTTGATAGAAATCGTAATTGCCGCCGTATTGGGTCAGTTTTTGTTGCGACAGTTCGATGGTGTGCGTTGTGGTGGCATTCAAAAAGTCGCGGTCATGGGAGATGATGATTTGCGTACAGGGCAGGGAAGCGAGATGGTTTTCCAGCCATAGTACGGTTTCTAAATCCAAATGGTTGGTCGGTTCGTCCAAAAGCAGCAAATCAGCACGACAAATCAGCGCTTGGGCAAGGTTGAGGCGCATACGCCAGCCGCCGGAAAAAGATTTGACGGGACGGGTATGTTCTTCTTGTGCGAAACCCAAGCCGTTAAGCAGTTTGGCGGCGCGTGCCGGAGCAGTATAGGCATCGATTTCTTCAAGTTTGGCGTGATATTCGGCTTGCTTCATGCCATCGTTTTGCGCTTCTGCTTGAGCCAAGGCCGTCTGAAAAGCCTGCAATTCAGCGTCACCTTGCAAAACGTAATCTAAAGCGGAGATATCTAAATCAGGCGTTTCTTGAGAGACAGAAGCCAGACGCCATGTTTTGGGAATAAGAATTTCGCCGCCATCTTGTGTGATTTCACCTTTTATCAGCGCAAACAGGCTGGATTTTCCCGTACCGTTTTTACCGATTAAACCAACGCGTTGGCCGGGGTTGATTACGGCATCGGCTTTGTCGAGTAGGACTTTCAAACCGCGTTGGAGGGTGAGTTTTTTAATTTCTATCATGATGGCAGGCAAGGGGGTGTAAAACGAAAGGCATTATTTTACCTGAAAAGACATATAAAAGGCCGTCTGAACAAGTATGAAAACGAAATCACTGATTTCTATTTTACTTATTCAGACGGCCTTTATGAAATGACAGTCGGAAATGCTTTCAAATTGTCTGTCGTTTCAATTAAATTTGAAGATCGCCATTGTCCGCACGGATTTGGCGCAGGAATTTTTGTGTCCGTTCATGTTTGGGATGATTGAACAAATCTTGCGGGCTGCCTTGTTCGACAATAACGCCGCCGTCCATCACGACGACGGTGGTTGCCACTTCCAAGGCAAATTTGATTTCATGAGTAACGACAACCATGGTCCAGCCTTCTTGTGCCAATTCCTTCATGGTATCCAAAACATCTTGCACCAATTCAGGGTCAAGCGCGGAAGTTGGTTCGTCAAACAGCATCAATTCAGGCTGAATCGCCAATGCTCGGGCAATACCGACACGCTGCTGTTGACCGCCGGAAAGCTGGTAGGGGTAGAGGTCAATCTTATCGCTCAAACCGACTTTTTCAAGCAATTTAACAGCCTCTTCTCGCGCTTTGGAGACAGGCTTGCCTTGTACGGCAACCGGCCCTTCCATGACGTTTTCCAACGCAGTTTTGTGCGGAAAGAGGTTGTATTGTTGGAACACCATGCCGGACTTGCGGCGCAGTGCCAAAATATCGTATTTGCTTGGTTTTTTGGAAAAATCGATGCTTAACGGCTGCGCATTGTCAAACTCGATCTGACCTTGTTCTGGCATTTCCAAAGCATTTAAACAGCGTAAAAACGTGGTTTTGCCTGAGCCGGAAGGGCCTAAGATGACAACCACTTGTCCTTTGCCGACATCCAAATCGATGCCGCGCAAAATGGTATTTTCGCCAAAGGTCTTATGGATATTGCGGATTTTAATCATGACAACTCCTTATTTGGCAACATAGCGGTCGAAACGTTTTTCCAAACGCGCCTGAATCAGAAACAGCACTTTGCAGAAACACCAATAAACCAATGCGGCTTCGATATAAACGGGTAAAAAGTCATAAGTACGGTTTGCTGTCTCTTGGGCAACACGGAAAAGCTCGGTTACCGTTACCACTGCGGCAAGCGAGGTGTTTTTGAACAAGCCGATAAACTCGTTGCTTAAAGGCGGTACGGCAACGCGGAATGCCTGTGGCGCGACAATGCGGCGGAAAGTCTGCATATAGGTCATGCCGATGGAGAAACCTGCTTCCCATTGGCCTTTAGGTACGGACAAAATTGCCGCGCGTATGGTTTCGGAAGCGTATGCGCCAACATTGAGCGAGAAGCCGATGATGGCGGCAGGAATCGGGTCGATATAGATGCCGACGGAAGGTAAACCGTAGAATACGATGACCAACTGTACCAAAAGCGGCGTACCGCGAATGACGGAAATATAAAATTCCACCAGCTTCAGCAAGCATTTTTGGAAAATGCCACCGGAGGGCATGATTCTTACCAAAGCAACGGCTACGGCAATAATCATGCCGATAACGAAAGAAGCGATCGCCAAAGGCAAAGACACTGCGAAGCCGGCTTTAACCATGGGCCAAAACGCGCTGATGAGCATATCAGCGCGTGTTTCCGTCATAAACGGCAGAGAAGCAAGGAAATTATTTAACACTGATGTCTTTTCCGAAGAATTGTTCGCCCAGTTTTTTCAGCGTGCCGTCGGCTTTCAGCTCAGTCATGGCAGTACTGAATTTAGCCAATGCTTCATCATTGCCTTTATTGACAATCAGGCCTGAGCCGACTTTTTCGTCAGCAGGGGCAGACCAAACGATTTGTACGCCGGCATTTGGGTTTTTCTTCAGGTAGTCCAATACCGCCAATTCGTCGTTCAGGGTTGCGTCGGCACGTTTTTGTTCAATCAGGGTCAGAGATTGCGCCAAGCCATCCACCGGTACGAGTTCAGCTCCTGCTGCTTTGGCTTTTTCGCCATAGTTGCTGGTCAGGGATTGTGCGGTTTTTACGCCTTTGATGTCGTCGATGGATTTGATATTGCTGTCTTTACGCGCGACTAAAACAGCACCACTCCAGCTGTAGGGTTCAGATTTGTCAAAAGTCGCTTGACGCTCAGGGCTGGTCAGGCCGACTTGGTTGGCAACCACGTCGAAACGGCCGGCTTTCAAACCTGCCATCATGGAGTCCCATTGTGTTTCTTTAAATTCGACTTTTACGCCCAGTTTGTCGGCGACTGCGCGGGTTACTTCAACATCGTAGCCGGTCAATTTGCCGTCTTTGTCGTGGTAGGTGAAGGGTGCGTAAGTACCTTCCGTACCGACAGTGATGGTACCTTTGTTGTTGATTCGCTCAATCAGTGAGCCGGAGGCCGAACCAGATTGTGCCGGAGTAGAAGAAGCTGAGTTGCTGCCTTCTCCGCCGCAAGCAGCCAAAACTACTGCAGCGATGCTGCCGAGTACGAATTTTTTCAACATGGATTTTTACTCCTGACTTTAAGTGTGTCATTTAGTATTAAAGCATGCATTCTAAGCGAAACTGCCCAAAATACAAAATACATCTTATGCCTTAAAAGGCCGTCTGAATGCTGATTTGTTCAGACGGCCTTCAATGATGTATAAAAAATTCAGCTTATGCAATTTCAAGCCACATGACTTGATAGGGTTGCAGTACCAAGTCCTGATTCAGAGAAACGGTTTGACCGCTGATCAAATCGTGCGCTTTAAACGGCATGGCCTGCAGGGTGTGCGCACTGATGGTTTGCGCATGTTCGCTGAAGTTGCCGAATACCAAAAGCGCGTTGTTGCGCATATAGCCGATGATGTGTTTGTTGTTGGTGTTGAAGGTAACCAACCTGCCGCCATTAAAGCGCGGATTGCTTTGGCGGATGGAAATCATATGGCGTAAACCTTGGAAGATTTGACCGGCAGTGGTCGAGCTGTCATGGCGTTGGTTGTACAACTCCTCATTGTAACGAGGACGGTGTGCCCAGCGGCTGTCATCGCTCTTGTTGCTGTCTTGAGACCAGTCATCGTCATTGAGCGTACCCACTTCGTCGCCTAGGTAAATCAGCGGCAGGCCGCCGGTACTCAAAGCAATGCTGTACAAAAGTTTGATGCGGTCAACGGCATGCGGATCGTTTTGAGCCAAGCCGACCAATGCTGCTGCTGTACCACTGACACGGCAGTCACCTGTGCTTGGGTTGTATTGGAATGGTACGCCACGCGCGAAGCTGCCGTCAAAATGGTTGACGAAGAAGCGGTTGAGGAATTGGCGGTGGTCGTAGCCGTGGATGCCGAATTGCGATGCGTCTTCGTCGGCAAACGTCCAGCCGATGTCGTCATGGCTGCGGACGTAGTTGACCCATGCTGTGTGGTCGGGCAGGTTGTGACGGTAGGTCAGTGCTTGATGGAGCAGGTTGACTTCGCGTGTGGCGAGGGTGTTCCACAACAATGCCATTTGCAGAGGGTTGTAGCCGATTTGACATTCGTCTTGGCTGATGTATTGGACAACTTGGTCAGGGTGGACGATGGCTTCGGATTTGAAGAACACGGCTGGCGCTGCGATACGCATTACAGAGTTAAACGCGCGAATCAGGGCGTGTGCCTGAGGCAGGTTTTCGCAGCTTGTGCCCATTTGCTTCCAAATAAAGGCAACGGCATCCATGCGCAGAATATCAACGCCCAAGTTGGCAAGGAACATCATTTCGCCTGCCATGGCACGGAATACCCACGGGTTGCTGTAATTTAAGTCCCATTGGAAGGAGTTGAACGTCGTCCATACCCAGCGTCCGTCTTCCAGTTGGGAGAAGCCGCCCGGATGTTGGTCAGGGAAGATTTCACGCAGGGTGCGGTCGTATTGGTCGGGCATCCAGCGGTCAGGGAAAATATAGTAGAAGTTGTCGTAGAGTGGATCGCCGGCAGCGCAGCGTTTTGCCCATTCGTGTTCGTTGGAAGTGTGGTTGAAGATGAAATCGACAACGGCGGAAATGCCTGCTTCGTGCAAGGCGGCAATGACATCGCGCAAGTCGTCTATTGTACCCAGTGCTGGATTGACATCGCGGTAGCTGCTGACCGCATAGCCGCCGTCGCTTTTGCCTTCAGGGCATTTAAACAGGGGCATCAGGTGTAGATAGGTCAGGCCCAATTCTTGGAAATAAGGGATTTTGGCTTTCAACCCTTGCAGATCGCCTGCGAACAAATCGACGTAGCACACGCCGCCAACCTGTTTGTTGGACAAAATCCAGTCAGGATCGTTTTCTCGCGCGATATCAATATCTTTTAAAGATGCGTTGCGTTGGGAATAGCTTTGCCATGCTTGGGCAATCAGTTGCTCCAGCATAGGGAGGACGGCTTCGTTGTTGTTGTATACGTTGTCCAGCTCGTGCATCAGTTTTGGGAAGTGTTCCTCAAGTCGTCTGTCAAACTGTTTCCAGTCTTCAGATGCCTCGATGCTTGCACGCTGTTCGGGAGTGTATATCGATAGGGTGCGTTCTTTAAGGTGATGCAAGGTCAAATCAACCTGTTGAGTCTGGGTCAACATAATGCCTACTCCGAAATTAAGGTGAAATTGTTTTGAAGCTTGGTTTCACTTCTTTTACAAATCCATGCCGATTGTGGGCGGCTAAGACTGTAATTTTGCGTCAAGAAACTGTCTCAATGATACTGGAAGTGCTTGAGTGTGCAAAGGGTTTTCGCGGCTCTGGAAAAGGTTTTTTCAAGTGTTTTATTTTGATTAAAAGTAGGGTTGAGTATACGGAAAGTAGCTTTTTGACGAACTTATCTTTCAGACGGCCTGAGTTTGTGAGAAAAACTTTTATTTTTATTATCTTAGATATCTTTTTATTCCAAATATGGCCGTCTGAAACATATTTACAGCATAGTGGATTGCTTGTTTCGTCTAAAAACGTGTCATAGCGATTAAGTTCATGACTTCTGATGTAAATCAAGATTCTATAAATAGGCAGTGATTGTGTTTTGAAGAGGGAAGGAATGTACGAGTTTCATTTATTAAAAAATGAATCCATTAGTTTTCTTATTGATAGTGGTTATTATGTAGATTATCAAGTCAATAAGGGAAAGGTGTTTGTCTGGTTTGTCATGCTTTTTTAATATTATTTTTTAAAATTAGACTTGACCCATTACAAGCAATTACTTAAAGTACCCATCTTATTTTTACACAAGAAAACGGGTTGTCCCGTTCCAAAAAAATGAGCGCAATCAAACCACCACAAATCACCGTATTCGACAGCAAGCCAACCGATGCTTATTTCTTCGGTACTTGCGTTCTCGACCTTTTCATGCCTGAAGCAGGCATGGATGCCATCACTTTAATCGAACAACAGGGCATCCGTATCCATTATCCGATGGAGCAAAGCTGCTGTGGCCAACCAGCCTATTCATCAGGCCATCCTAAAGAAGCCTTTGATGTTGCCAAAGCGCAACTGGATTTATTCCCTGAAAATTGGCCGATTGTCGTGCCTTCCGGTTCTTGCGGTGGCATGATGAAACACCACTGGCCGACTTTGTTTAAAGGTACCGAGTACGAGCAAAAAGCCATTGATTGCGCCAACCGTATCATTGAATTCACCCACTTCCTGCTGGCGATTGGTTACAAACCTGAAGATAAAGGCGAGCCGGTTAAAGTGGCCGTTCATACTTCCTGCGCGGCGCGTCGCGAGATGAATGTCCATTTGTCAGGCTGGCAGCTGATTGATGGCATGGAAAATGTTGAACGTATCATCCACGACCATGAAAGCGAATGCTGTGGTTTTGGCGGTACATTCTCTGTGAAACAAGCCGATATTTCCGGCGCGATGGTAACCGACAAAGTTGCAGCACTGAAAGAAACAGGCGCAACTGAAATCATCAGCGCGGATTGCGGCTGCATGATGAATATCGGTGGCAAAATTGCCAAAGACGAACCCAATATGCCACGTCCGAAACATATTGCATCTTTCCTATTGGAACGTACCGGAGGTAAAGCATGAGCGCGCGCGAAAATATTTTAGCGAAATTGAAAAAAGCCGATGCCTTGCCGATGGAAGAGCCGCCGGTTTTCGATTATTACCGTGAAATGGGTGTTTCTTGGGCAAACGATGTCGAACGCTTAAAACATTGGGCGGCTGCCATGCGTGCCGTCAAAACTGAAATCTATTGGGTTACCAAATCCAACTGGCCGCAAGTATTCCGCCAAGCAGCCGAAGGCAAAGGCTTGAAAAACATTCTGCTCCCATTAGAAACAGAACATGGTCAGCTGGCCCGTGCAGCTTTGGCCGATACCAATATTGAATCTCGTGGTTTTGAGCGAAAAATCGACGACTGGAAAAACGAATTCTTTACCGATATTGAGGCTGGTTTTAGCGGCTCTAAATGCGGTATTGCCCGTACCGGTACGATTATGCTGGAGTCCAGCCCTGTCGAGCCGCGCAGCCTGAGTTTGGTTCCGCCTGTGCATTTCTGCCTGTTTGACACCAGCAAAATGTACAACGAATTCCATAATGCTGTTGAAGGCGAAAAACTGGTAGAAAAAGGCATGCCTACCAACGTTATTTTGATTTCCGGCCCGTCTAAGACTGCCGATATTCAATTGACTTTGGCCTATGGTGCACACGGCCCGCGCGATTTGGTGGTTTTGGCCGTTCTGCCTGATCACATTTCCCCTGCCGATTTGGAGGAAAAAGCATGAGTTCCCAAACCATTAAATTCCATATGAAGCCGGAAACGTTCAAGCAAAACGCCGCAATTTCTTTGCAAGACAAGCCTCTGCGTAAAAGCTTGCGCACAGCGATGGATATGCTGATGACCAAGCGCAAAGCCGTTTTGACAGATGAAGAAGAGCTGCAAAGCCTGCGTGACTTGTGTGAGCATGTCCGTCAACGTTCGTTGTCCAAATTGCCTGCATTGTTGGAGCAATTGGAAGAAAACCTGACCAAGTTAGGCGTTAAAGTCCACTGGGCGGAAACACCTGCCGAAGCCTGCCAAATCATTCACAACATCATTACCGATAAAAACGGCAAGCTGATGGTGAAAGGCAAATCTATGGTCAGCGAAGAGATTGAGCTGAACCATTATCTGCAAGATCAAGGCATCAAAGCGATTGAGAGCGACTTGGGCGAGTTTATCGTTCAAATGGCCGGTGAGAAACCAACCCATATCGTGATGCCTGCCATTCATAAAACCAAAGAGCAGGTTAGCGAGCTTTTCCATCAAAACCTCGGCACTCCATTAACAGATGATGTAGACCAACTGACCGGATTTGCGCGTAAAGCATTGCGCGATATTTACAGCACTGCCGATGTCGGTTTGAGCGGTGTGAACTTTGCCGTTGCTGAAACGGGCACTTTGTGTCTGGTCGAAAATGAAGGCAACGGCCGCTTGAGTACCACTGTACCGCCTGTGCACATCGCCATTACCGGTATTGAAAAAGTGGTTGCGAAGCTGTCGGATGTTCCGCCTTTGTACAGCCTGCTGCCACGCTCCGCCATCGGTCAGAACATTACCACTTATTTTAATATGATTACCGGTCCTCGCCGTAGCGAAGAGCTGGACGGCCCTCAAGAAATGCACTTGGTACTGCTTGATAACGGCCGTAGTCAAGCGTATGCAGAAGATCAAATGCGCCGTACCTTGCAATGTATCCGTTGCGGTGCGTGTATGAACCACTGTCCGGTTTATACCCGTATCGGTGGCGCGGCCTACGGTACGACTTATCCCGGCCCGATTGGCGAGATTATCTCTCCGCATTTGTTAGGCTTGGATGCGACACGCGATCTGCCGACTGCATGTACCATGTGTGGCGCCTGTGTTGAGGTTTGTCCGGTACGCATTCCGATTACCGAACAAATGCAACGTCTGCGTGTTGAAGCGCAACGTTCGCCAACAGAAACCGTTCCTCATCCTATCCGTGGTCAAGGCGCATCGCATACCTTCGGCGAGCAAATGGCGTGGCGTACGTTTAACGGCATTTTCAGCGGCAGTAAGGCTTATCGAGCATTCGGCTGGGCTGCTACCAAATTCCGTGCATTGACGCCAAGCAAGCAGTTAAGCTGGACCAATAACCATGTTCCGATGAAACCTGCCAAGCAAACATTGCATGAGATGATGGCAGAAAGAAAACGTCAGCAAGAAAAAGCATAAGACTTGAAAATAAAACCTGGGGGATAAAAGCCTCAAGTTTTATTTTTTATTGAATACTGCTGGTGTAGCATCGCTATTTGTAAAGGCATTTGATTTGATTATTGTATTTTGATTCTTTTGAATAAAAAGGCCGTCTGAAAGATTTTCAGACGGCCTTTATTACATCCAAAAGTTTTTGTCTAAGTCCTTAGAGCAATACTTTTTCTACACCGCCGTTATTGGCTTTTTTTACAAACTCATCCAGCCAGTTTTCGCCGAGGATGTGTTTCGCCATTTCGATGACAATGTAGTCGGCAGGCATATTGTTGTCGTCGGCGTAGCGGCTCAGGCCTTGCAGGCAGGCTGGGCAGGAGGTAAGCATTTTGACGGGTTCGCCCTGAGGCAGCTCTTTGAGGTTTTTCTCAATTTCCTCTTGTTTGCGGAACTTGACCTGAGTGGCAATGTCGGGTCGTTTGACGGCAAACATACCGGACTCGCCGCAGCAGCGGTCGCTTAAGACGACTTTCTGTCCCATCAGGCTGCTGGCCATTTGGGTGGCATTCATGGTTTTGATCGGGGTATGGCAAGGGTCGTGGTAGAGGTATTGCTGACCTTGTACGCCGTTTAGCTGCACACCTTTTTCAAGCAGATATTCATGGATGTCGATGATACGGCAGCCTGGGAAGATTTCTTCAAAACGGTATTTTTCCAGTTGGTCGTAGCAGGTACCGCAACTGACGACGACGGTTTTAATGTCGAGGTAGTTGAGGGTGTTCGCCATACGGTGGAAAGCCACGCGGTTGTTGGTGCTCATTTCTTCGGCTTTAGCCTTATTTCCGCCTGCGTCTTGCGGATAGCCGCAACACATATAGCCCGGCGGCAGGACGGTTTGTACGCCGACATGCCAGAGCATGGCTTGAACGGCTAGTCCGATTTGGCTGAACAGGCGCTCAGAGCCGCAGCCGGGGAAGTAGAACACGGCTTCGGCATCTTCCGGAGAAGCCGGATTGCGGATGATAGGAATACTCTTGTCGTCTTCTATACCCAGCATGGAGCGTGGAGTTTTAGCAGGCACGCTTTTCGGCAAAGGACGGTTGATGAAGTGGATAACCTGTTCTTTGATTGAGGCGGTACCGACGGTGGCTTTCGGTTCGGCTTTTTGCTTTTTAGTGCCAATCGGAAGAAGCTTGCCGATTTTGTAGGCAAAGTTTTGCGCTGGGAAGCCGGTCTGTATCATGGCGGCGCGAAGGGCTTTAATGGTTTTCGGGCCTGTGGCGTTCAAAAATGCCATACCCATTGAAGCTGCAGGCGCAAAGCGTTTGTGGCCGGAATCGGCAAGGTAGTTGCGGACGGCTACGGTAACGTCGCCAAAGTCGATGTTGACAGGGCAGGGCTTAACGCAGCGGTGGCACACGGTGCAGTGGTCGCCGATGTCCATCAGTTCTTCAAAATGCTTGACGGAAACGCCGCGACGGGTTTGTTCTTCGTATAAGAAGGCTTCGGTCAGTAAGCCCACACCGAGGATTTTGTTGCGGGGGCTATACAGTAGGTTGGCACGCGGAACATGAGTAGAGCAAACAGGTTTGCATTTGCCGCAGCGCAGGCAGTCTTTGACGGAATCGGCGATGGTGCCGAGGTCTGATTTTTCCATAATCAGCGATTCCGCACCCAAAAGCTCGAAAGACGGCGTATAGGCGTTGCGCAGGTCCGAGCCTTTCATCAGTTTGTGACGGTTGAAGGTGTGTTTGGGATCGACTTGGTTTTTGTAATTCCAAAACGGTTGCAAATCTTCATCTGTCAGGAATTCGAGCTTGGTAATGCCGATGCCGTGTTCGCCGGAAATTACGCCGCCGAGCGAACGGGCGATTTTCATGATGCGTTCCACAGAACGGTAGGCCGTCTGAAGCATTTCGGCATCGTCTGAGTTAACCGGAATATTGGTGTGAACGTTACCGTCGCCGGCGTGCATATGCAGGGCGACGAAGACGCGGCTGCGTACGGTTTTGGCGTGGATTTTGCCCAAGCCTTGGATAATTTTGGTATCTGTTTTGCCGCTGAAGATTTCAGAAAGCGGCTTCATTACGTCCGCTTTGACAGACACGCGCAGGCGGAAATCGCGGAAGGCAATAAAGCAGCTTTCATTGTTTTTGGCTTCGGGCGCAGCGTGGACGGCTGCGCCATAGCGTGCTTTATAGTCGGCAAGCGGCGCGTCTAAGTTAGCAAGCAGCCATTCCCAACGCGCTTTGACAGCGGAAACGTGGGCTAGGGCGTGTTTGCCGCGTTCGCCCAATAGTTCGGCGGTTGGCAGGTCTGTTCCCATTTTGTCGATGGGGAGTTTGCCGGACAGATATTGCTCTAAGGCGGCACAGAGTTTGAGTTTGTTTTGAATGGAAAGCTCAATGTTGATGCGCTCGATGCCGTCTGAATACTCACCGAGCCGCTCCAGCGGAATCACTACGTCTTCGTTGATTTTAAAGGCGTTGGTATGTTTGGCGATGGCGGCGGTGCGGCTGCGGTCAAGCCAGAAGGTTTTGCGCGCTTCTGGAGATATGGCGATAAAGCCTTCGCCGTCGCGGGCGCGGGCAAGTTTGCAGATGTGTTCGGCGGCTGCCTGTACGGCGGCTTCGTCATCGGAAACCACGTCTGCCAGCAAGACCATTTTAGGTCGGCCTTTACCTGCCGCTTTGGTGGCATAACCGACGGCGCGGACGTAACGCCAGTCTAAATGCTCCAAACCCGCCAGCCGAACGCTTTCATGGGTAAGCAGGAAATCGCGGATTTCGACGATGGAAGGCGTTGCGGTGGCGACTGTACCGAAAAATTCCATACATACAGTACGCGTGTATTTCGGCATTTTGTGCAATACGAAGGCGACGCTGGTGATGATGCCGTCTGTGCCTTCTTTCTGCACGCCGGGCAGACCGCTCAAGAATTTGTCGGTAACGTCTTTGCCCAAACCGACTTTGCGGAATTTGTGGCCGGGGATTTCCAAGCGTTTGGTATTGACGATATTGCGGCCGTCTGAATCCAACGTATGTACATCAAACAAGGCGATTTCTTCATCGTGGATTTTGCCAAAATTGTGGCGAACGCGTTCGATACGCAACCATTCGCCTTGAGGGTTGATCATGTTCCAGTAGGCGAGGTTGTCCAAGGCAGTACCCCACAGCACAGCTTTTTTGCCACCTGCATTCATCGCCACATTACCGCCCACGCAAGACGCATCGGCGGAAGTCGGATCAACGGCAAACACCAAACCCGCCTGATGCGCGGTTTCTTCCACCCGGCGGGTTACTACGCCTGCGCCACAATGGATAATCGGATGTCTGCCGTCCAAGCCTGCCAGCTCAACATATTCGACGCCGCGATGCTTGTCGAGTTTTTCGGTATTGATGACTGCGCTGTTTGCGTCTAAAGGTACTGCGCCACCAGTGTAGCCGGTACCGCCACCGCGTGGGATAATGACCAAGTCCAACTCAATTAAAGCGCGCACCAAAGGCGCGATCTCTGCCTCGGTATCAGGATTAACGACAACAAACGGATACTCCACGCGCCAGTCAGTCGCATCGGTAACGTGCGTTACTCGAGCCAATCCGTCAAACATAATATTGTGCGGCTTGGTAATTTTGCTTAAGCGATCCAAAATTTGATGGCGTTTTTGGCTGGTTTCATCAAAACTGCTATCAAAACGCTCGACTGCTTTTTCTGCTGCTGCAACCAAGACATCCACTTGCCGATTATCGTCGCGGCGTTTGCGGATTTCATTTAAGCGGTGGCGCATTTCCCGCACCAGCGCGGCGCGGCGTTTCGGATGCTCCAGCAAATCATCGACCAGATACGGATTACGCACGACCACCCAAATATCGCCCAATACTTCAAACAGCATTCGTGCCGAACGTCCTGTTTTGCGTTGACCGCGCAGGTCTTGCAGGATTTGCCACGCTTCGTTGCCCAACAGTCGGATGACGATTTCGCGGTCGGTATAAGAAGTATAGTTATAGGGAATTTCTCGAATACGCTGAGGGGCAGTAGTCGTGGTCATGGTCGTGTTCCGTTGATGGATGTAATGTTTTTATATTAAAGGCCGTCTGAAAAATGCAATTTCTTCTTGATGGCGTAAAGTGTTAATGTAGTGTAATTTTCGATATTTTTCAACGGAAAAGACAATAAACATTTCAATGGGAATGATTTTCAACTAGGTAATATTGTTTACAATCTTGTCATGTAAATGATTTTCAGACGGCCTGACAGATTTTATCGCTTGAGTTTTTCTGTAAAACCGCTATAATGCGTTTCTTCTATGGCGGGTCTCCCCGCATGGTAATTCGGAACACCGGGTCAGGGGCGGAAGCCAGCAGCCCACTCTGATGAGCCAGTGCCGGGGGTTCGGCTCGCCACCTTATTCAAAAATGCCGGAGATGGTTAAGTCTCCGGCATTTTTCATTGTATAAAGCGTAATAAAAAGGCCGTCTGAAATCTCATTTTCAGACGGCCTTTGAGTTTATGAGCCAGCTATTTATGCTTCTTCTGATTTTGTATTGGGCAAAACGCAGTTCAGGATAATGGCCAATACGGCGCATAAACCTACACCGGCGAAGCTCAAAGTACCTACTTTGATAATCATGCCGCCGATACCTGTCGTCAATACGGAACTGACGATAACCAGATTTTTCGGCTGCATCAAATCGACTTTCGCATCAATCAATGTTTTGATGCCCAAAGAGGCGATTGTACCGAACAGCAGCAACATAATGCCGCCCATAACCGGCATAGGAATCGAAGCCAAAAACGCGTTGAACTTACCGAAAAATGCCATGAAAATCGCAAAAATTGCCGCCCAAGTCATGATAACGGGGTTGCTGTTTTTGGTAATCATCACCGCGCCGGTCACTTCACCGTAAGTGGTCACAGGCGGGCCGCCGATCAAACCGGCCACGCACACGCCCAAGCCGTCGCCGGCGAGGGTTTTGTCCAAGCCCGGGTCTTTAGTGTAGTTTTTGCCGGTTACATTACCGATGGCCATAATGCCGCCGATGTGTTCGATGGCCGGGGCGATGGCAACGGGCAACATAAACAAGGCAGCCTGCCAGTTGACTTGAGGCGTTTCAAAATGAGGGACGGCAAACCAAGGAGCGTTGATGATGGCGCTGGTATCGACCAAGCCCATGATCAAAGCCAACACATAGCCTGAAGCCACGCCGATCAGAATCGGAATCAGCTTCATCATTTTGCTGCCGAAGACAGAAACAATGACGGTTACCGCAAAGGTAAAGCCGGACAGAATCAGCGAGTCGATATAGTCGATGACCTGTTTTCCATCCGCCTGACCCATGGCCATGCTGCTGGCTGCAGCGGCCACGGACAAACCGATTACCATAATCACCGGACCGATAACCACGGGCGGCAACAGCTTGTGTACCGCATCTAGACCGCGCCATCTAATTAGCGCGGCAAAGACAAAGTACATGAAACCTGCCGCAAACAGGCCGAACATGGTAGAAGGCAGGCCCCATTCGCCGATGGAGTAGATAATCGGTGCAATAAAGGCAAAAGAAGAGCCGAGGAAAATCGGCACTTTACGTTTGGTAACCAATTGGAACAACAAAGTGCCCAAGCCTGCGCCCAATAATGCCAAAGCCGGGTTCAGTCCCGTCAGAAGCGGCACAAGCACCATGGCACCGAATGCGACAAACAAAATCTGCGCACCGGCTACCGCCGTTTTAAGCTGATTCATAAAAGCTCCGAAGAAAATTCAAATGGCGCAGATTATACTGATTTATCCTAATTGTGAACATTTATTTACAAAAGGCCGTCTGAACATATGTAACGATGACACCTGTTCAGACGGCCTTATTCGATAGCGAATTGTTAATAACTTATCAAAATCGATTAGGAAAATTTTCAGCCGCGTGTTTCGCGCCAAACCAAATAATCGCGCAGGGGTGGCATGGGCGGATTGATGCAGTGCGGACAGATGCCGGTTGTGTCTTCATCGTCGCTGTCGATATGGTAGTCGTTTGGATCGAAGCGCACCTGCTGCATCACAGCTTGCGCCAATGCTTGTTCCTGTACGACATCAAATTCAAATTTTTCCAAAATCTCATTCAATAGGCAGATTTCGCCGTCGCTGAAAGATTCGCTGTGTTTGACAATGAGGCGTTGATAATCTTTATTGCTGATTTTTTCGTGAAGTAAATTGGTCTGGATAGTCATGATTTTATTGTTGAAATAAGATGGTTAAGGTGCGGATTATAGCGGATATCGTGTCGGCTGTTTCAAAGGGCGTCTTTAAGTTGACGGGCTTTGGCGAATGTGGGGATAAATCTGTTCAATTCAATATTGACTGCCTGAAAATCGCGGCTATCAAAAAAATCGCCGATACGTATGGTTTTTCCCTGATAATCGAAAGACCATGCACCTTGTACACATTTTTGGATACGTAAAATATTGGGGACATTGTGAATTTTTCGTTTCATACCATTTTGGTAGAGGTTTTCGTTTGGCAACCTCTGTTTCCTTCCTTGTGCAACAGGAGCTTGGGGAATATGGTCACGAGAATGCCATTCGGAGATTTCTGACAACGGGAAACTACGCCAACGCCCAATGGAAAACAAGGTATAACCATGAGACAGCGTATGGTTACGGATCTTGATGTTTTCACGTCCGAAAAGTTGCCAAAGAAGGCCGTAAACAAGTGAACCGACTAAGTAGAAAGTAAAAAGTAAAGGGATGAGAATGGCTTCTAAATTAGTGAAATAGTGCTCTTCAAGGTAAAACGGCGCGATGCATGTAAGAACAAAGGAAAACATAAGAAATACCGCGGTAAAACCGATTTCCTGCGAGTCATGTACAACACGAGCAGATACGGCAATGCCGTCGGGCATGCGTTCGATTTTATAACGCGAAGATGCCATCAATAGCCTCCTATTTTTTCAGCCTGATACGCTTTTTGCAGCGGCCTAATTTGCGCCAAGCGGGCATGATCGATTTGTTCGGCAATTAAATGGGCTTTGCCTTGTGCGCGGCACTCGGCGGCAATTTTGCCTGCATCTACTTGATTGGCGGCCTCAAGTAAGGCCAGCCAGTGTTCACGTTGCGGATAAGGCGTGTTTTCAAGATTCAGACGGCCTTGTTTGTCGGCCACGCAGACGTTTAAGGCCGTCTGAAAACGTTCGGGGCGGCGGAATGCGTCGGTTTTTTTCAAAACATTCAAAATAGTTTTACTTTTGAACTGCCCGACTTGATGGAGCATGATGTGCCAACGGCAGACGAGTTCGGCAAGCTCGGCGCAGTGTTTGGGCGCGCGCAGGCGTTGATTGACTTCGCGGACGGGTTCGACGCCGTTAAGGTCGTGTCCGTAGTGTTTCGGCAGTATATCGGCCGGTGTTTTTGCCTTGCCCAAGTCGTGCAATAAGGCAGCATAGCGTTCAGCGAGGGACAGGTTCATCTCGGCGGCTCGTTGTACAACCATCAGCGTATGAATACCGCTGTCGATTTCGGGATGATAGTCGGCGCGTTGCGGTACGCCGAAAAGGGCATCGACTTCTGGCAGTAAAACTTTGAGTGCGCCGCATTCGCGCAAAACTTCAATCATTCGGCGCGGATTTTTCTCCATCAAGCCTTTGGCCAATTCCTGCCAGACACGTTCGGCAACCAAGGCATCCGCTTCGCCGTTTTCTACCATTTGCCGCATCAGCGACATGGTTTCATCGGCAATTTGAAAACCATAACGCGCGGCAAAACGGGCGATACGCAAAATCCGCACAGGGTCTTCGGCAAAGGCAGGCGAAACGTGGCGCAGGATGCCGGCCGCCAAATCTTGTTGTCCGCCAAAAGGATCGATGATCGTGCCGTCTGAATCCTGAGCCATGGAATTGATGGTCAGGTCGCGGCGCATTAGGTCTTGTTCCAGCGTAACGTCTTTATCGGCATGAAAACTGAATCCGGCATAGCCTTTGGCAGTTTTACGCTCGGTACGGGCGAGGGCGTATTCTTCGTGGCTGTCCGGGTGGAGAAAGACGGGAAAATCCTTGCCAACAGGTTGATAGCCTTGAGCCAACATGGTTTGCGCATCTGCACCGACGACTACCCAGTCGCGGTCTTTGACGGGCAGGCCTAAAAGATGGTCGCGGACAGCGCCGCCGACAAGATAGGTTTTGATGGTTTGTGTATTCATATAAAAATCGAACGATATAAAAAGGCCGTCTGAAAAGCCGTATTGGGTTTTCAGACGGCCTGAGTCAGAACGCTATTATGACGCTTTAGGTTTGTTGCTGTCGATAATCTTCAGTCCTGCGGCGACAACAAACCATATCGTTATGCGGCATATCCTTTATAATAAGCCCATTCAAATACGGAGCGGCAAATAATGCAGACTTGGCACGAGGCAATTGGTGCGGAAAAAGAAAAGGCGTATTTTCAAACGATTTTGGAGAAGGTGCGCCATGAAAGGCAGGCGGGGATAACCGTTTATCCGCCCGAGCGCGATGTATTCAATGCCTTTCGGACGACTGAATTCGGAAATGTAAAGGTAGTGATTTTAGGGCAAGACCCGTATCACGGTGCGGGTCAGGCGCATGGTTTGGCGTTTTCCGTCCAGCCTGAAATTGCGGTGCCGCCGTCGCTGGTCAATATTTATAAAGAGTTGGCGACGGATATTGAGGGTTTTCAGATTCCGCAACACGGCTATTTGCAGCATTGGGCGGAACAGGGCGTATTGCTGTTGAACACGGTGTTGACTGTTCGTGCCGGTTCGGCGCATTCCCATGCGACTTTTGGCTGGGAGGCGTTTACCGATGAAGTCATCCGACAATTGGATAAGGAACGCGAGCATTTAGTCTTTATGCTGTGGGGCAGCCATGCGCAGAAGAAAGGCGCGTTTATCGACCGCAACCGCCATTTGGTGCTGACCGCGCCGCATCCTTCCCCTTTATCGGCATATCGCGGCTTTTTCGGCTGCAAACATTTTTCGCAGGCAAACGCTTATTTGCAGGCGCATGGTTTAGAGCCGATTGATTGGCAGGTTTAAATAAGATGAAAGGCCGTCTGAAAGTAGATTTTCAGACGGCCTTATGATTTAGTCTCAAATCGAATATTCAATCAGTTCGTTTTGAGAAAAGACATAAACCTGTTTTGGAATCAGGTTCAATTCTTTGCCTTCGGTGATTTGGTAACACGCAGCATCGCTGCCTGCCAGCGTGATATGCACGTCTTGTTTGTCGTGTTTTACCAAAATATGCGTCAATGCGCCGACGGCGTGGATTTTTTCGATTTTGGCACGGATCATCGGTGTTTCATGTTCGGCGGCAAGCTGCCATTCGTGGGGGCGGATATAGCCGATGGCGGTTTGTTCCTGCCATTTGTAGTGCGCGTCCAATTTCCATGCAAAGCCGTTGTAATGCCAGATGCCTTTTTCGATGCGTCCTTCAAATGCGTCGGTTTCGCCGAGAAACTCGGTAACGAAGGCGTTTTCGGGTTTGCGGTAAATGGCTTCGGCGCTGCCGGTTTGTTCGATTTTGCCGTGGTTCATGACGACGATTTCGTCGGAAACTTCGAGGGCTTCTTCTTGGTCGTGCGTCACCAGAATGCTGGTTACGCCTAGGTTATGATGAATGTCGCGCAGCCAGGTACGCAATTCTTTGCGCACTTTGGCATCCAGCGCGCCGAAGGGTTCGTCCAAAAGCAGGAGTTTCGGTTCGACCGCAAGCGCACGGGCGAGGGCGATGCGCTGGCGTTGGCCGCCGGAGAGCTGGTGCGGATAGGATTTGGCGAGTTGGGAAAGCTGCACGAGTTTGAGCAATTCTTCGACTTTGGCGCGGATTTGTTCTTTGGACGGGCGTTCGGACTTGGGCAATACGGTCAAACCGAAGGCGACGTTGTCAAACACGTTCATGTGGCGGAAGAGGGCGTAGTGTTGGAATACGAAGCCGACTTTGCGCTCGCGCACATGCTTGGCGGTTACGTCTTGGCCGTCAAAGAGAATTTGGCCGCCATCGGCGTTTTCCAGTCCGGCGATAATGCGCAGGAGCGTGGTTTTGCCGCAGCCGGATGGGCCGAGCAGGGAAACGAGTTTGCCGGTGGGGACGTTGAGGTTGATGTTTTTCAGCGCGTGGAACGCTCCGAAGTGTTTGTTTAGATTTTGAATAGTAATGCTCATGCTGCGTTCCTTTCAGCGGCGGCGAGTTTTTTGTCTTGTAATTTTGTGATGATGTTTTGCACCAGCAATGTGGCCAAGGCTAAAAGTGCCAATACGCCGGAGAGGGCGAATGCGCCGGTGAAGTTGTATTCGTTGTAGAAGATTTCAACCAAAAGCGGGATGGTGTTGGTTTCGCCGCGGATGTGTCCCGATACCACGCTGACCGCGCCGAATTCGCCCATCGCGCGGGCGTTGGTGAGGATGATGCCGTAGAGCAGCGCCCATTTGATGTTGGGTAGGGTAACGCGCCAAAACATCTGCCAGCCGCTTGCGCCGAGTATTAGCGCGGCCTGTTCTTCGCTGTCGCCCTGCGCCTGCATTAAAGGAATGATTTCGCGCGCGACAAAGGGGAAGGTAACGAACAGCGTCGCCAAAATAATGCCGGGGATGGCGAAGATAATCTGTATGCCTTGCGCTTCAAGCCAGCCGCCCAATGCCGTATGCGTGCCGAACAATAAGACGAACATCAAACCGGCCACCACGGGCGATACGGAAAACGGCAAATCGAGCAGGGTGGTCAGCAACTGCTTGCCGCGAAAGTCGAAACGGGTCAACAGCCACGCCATCGCCACACCCAATACGGCATTGATAGGAACAACAATCAGAGCGGTAATCAGGGTTAATTTGATGGCAGACCATGCTTCGGGATCGGTCAAGGATTGCAGGTATAAATCCCAACCGCCTTTTAAGGCCTCGTAGAATACGGCAACCAAAGGCACGACCAGCATCAGCAGCAGAAAGCCCAAGGCGGTAGCAGTCAGCAATACGCGCAGCCAACGCGGTTCGCTCAGGTTTGGATTGGTAGAATGGGTTTTCATGTTAGTGAAGTCTCTATTTATTCTTGTATCCGTTTAGGCCGTCTAAAAAATGTTTGCTTGATGTTTCAGACGGCCTATTGTTTGTTAAACCTTCGCTCCGGCACGGCGGCTCAAAGTCCATTGCATAATGTTTAAAATCAGCAGGATGACAAACGAAATCATCAGCATAAACAGAGCAACGGCAGACGCGCCCTGAGCATCGTATTGCTCCAGTTTGCCGGTAATAATCAAGGGCAGGATTTCAGACACCATCGGAATATTGCCCGCGATGAAAATGACCGAGCCGTATTCGCCGGTAGAGCGGGCAAACATCATGCCTGCACCGGTCAACAAGGCCGGTGTGATTTCAGGCAAGAGAACACGGCGGAACGTAGTCCAACGGCTTGCGCCCAAAGTTGCCGCTGCTTCTTCATACTCGCCCGACAATTCTTCCAATACCGGTTGTACGGCGCGGACGATAAAGGGCAGGCTGACGACAATCAGCGCAATCCAAATACCGATGGGCGTAAAGGCGATTTTGATACCCAAAGGCTCGAAAAAACGGCCTATCCAGCCATTGGGCGCATACAGGGTTGCCAACGCAATGCCTGTTACCGCTGTCGGCAGCGCAAACGGCAAATCGACCAAAGCGTTTACCAACCCTTTGCCCGGAAATTCATAGCGCACCAATACCCAGGCGACCAACGTGCCGAACACGATATTGGTTAACATCGCATAAAACGACATCCGCAAGCTCAGCCAGACGGCCGCCAAGACATTGGGTTCGGTAATCGTGTTCCAAAATCCGCTCCAGCCGATTTCTGCTGCTTTGGCCGCCATCATCGCAAACGGCAAAACCACCAAAAGCGACAGGCATAAAACCGTCAAACCCAAACTGAGCTTGAAACCCGGCAATACAGAAGGCGTTTTGAGTAACAACATAATGGCAACCGTCAGAATTTAATACACGCTTACTTTAACAAGGCAGTCTGAAAACTGGAAAGAATGCTTTGTTTGGTATAAAGACGATTTTGTTATATTGAAGACATGAAAAGGCCGTCTGAAAACCAAATTTCAGACGGCCTTGCTGGTGTGGTAAGGATCAATAGGCAACAGGATCTTGAGATGCAGGCTGGTGTTGCGCCGCGTCATAGTTTTCCTGAGCCGAGCGGACGGCTTTTTCCAAACCCTTGATCCGTTCGAGATAGCGGGCATAGTTGCGTTCATTGCCATAACGCACTTTTTTGCCTTCTTCCAAGTTTTTCTTGGCGGTATCCAAAGCACGCTTGGCTGCGCCGACGTCAGCCGGATTGACCGGGGCGACAGCTTCTTCCGCTTGCTCGGTTTTGCTTGGGGAAATCGGCGTTGCCGGTGTTGAAACAGGCGCAGAAGTATAGACGGACGGTTTGCCGATATTGCTGGCTTTGCAGTTTTTGCCGCCGGCTTGGGTATAGACTTTGCGGCCGGCAGAATCGGTACATTCAAAAATAGGCGCGGCGGAAATTGCAGTTGTCAAAGTGAGTAGTAATGTACTGATCCAAATTTTGTTCATTTTTATTTTTCCTTAAAACCATTTCCACCAAACAAGCAAAGCCGCAATCATGATGATGTTGGCGAAGAGGATGGGCTTCCACTGTCTGGGCGCACGTCGTAATTCAGCGCCAGATCGTGTGCGGCGGATATAGAAAAACGGGCTGAGCAGCATGGAAGCGGCGCATACCAAAATAATCACGGCGTAATAGATTTTGTGCGTTTCCATATTGTTTCTCCGTTTCAGACGGCCTGAAATGCTGCCTACAACGCATTTTTGCGTGAAGCGCTGTCTGTTTTTATCTTGCATAGGCATTGGGCACACTTGCTATGGCCTCAATCCTGAGGTCTTTGCAAAAATATGCTACAATCGCGTCCGATTATAACATTCTATTTATAAAGGTTTTACGAATAATGATTTCTACCAACGGCATCACCATGCAGTTCGGCGCAAAGCCGCTGTTTGAAAACGTATCCGTCAAATTTGGCGAAGGCAACCGTTACGGCTTGATCGGCGCCAACGGCTCAGGCAAGTCCACCTTCATGAAAATCCTCGGCGGCGATTTGGAACAGACTGCCGGCGAAGTAGCGATTGAAAACGGCGTGCGTTTGGGTAAATTGCGCCAAGACCAGTTTGCCTACGAAGACATGCGCGTGCTGGACGTAGTGATGATGGGCCATACCGAAATGTGGGCGGCGATGACCGAGCGTGATGCGATTTACGCCAACCCCGAAGCTACCGAAGACGACTACATGAAAGCCGCCGAACTGGAAGCTAAGTTTGCCGAATACGACGGCTACACTGCCGAAGCACGCGCTGCCGAATTGTTGAGCGGCGTGGGCATTTCCGAAGATTTGCACAATGCGACCATGGCAGAAGTCGCCCCGGGCTTCAAGCTGCGCGTATTGCTGGCGCAAGCCCTGTTCTCCAAGCCAGATGTATTGCTTTTGGACGAACCGACCAATAACTTGGACATTAATACCATCCGCTGGTTGGAAGGCGTGTTGAACCAGTACGACTCCACCATGATTATCATCTCGCACGACCGTCACTTTTTGAACGAAGTCTGCACCCATATGGCGGATTTGGACTACAACACCATCACCATCTATCCGGGCAACTACGACGACTATATGCTTGCTTCCGCCCAATCGCGTGAGCGCGCCCTGAAAGACAACGCCAAAGCCAAAGAGAAACTGCAAGAGCTGCAAGAGTTCGTTGCACGCTTCTCTGCGAACAAATCCAAAGCCCGTCAGGCAACCAGCCGTCTGAAGCAGGCAGACAAAATCAAATCGGAAATGGTCGAAGTCAAACCTTCTACCCGTCAAAACCCGTATATTCGTTTTGAAGCCGACGAAAAAGCCAAATTGCACCGTCAGGCTGTGGAAGTTGAAAAACTGGCCAAACGCTTTGAAACCCAGTTGTTTAAAAACCTGAACTTCATCCTTGAAGCAGGCCAACGCCTTGCCATCATCGGCCCGAACGGCGCGGGTAAATCTACCTTGCTGAAACTCTTGGCAGGTGCGTACAACCCCGAATATTCAGGCGGCCTGCTGCCGGACGAAGGCACCATCAAATGGGCGGAAAAAGCCAGTGTCGGCTACTATCCGCAAGACCATGAAAACGACTTCGACGTCGATATGGACCTGAGCGAATGGATGCGCCAATGGGGTCAGGAAGGCGATGACGAGCAAGTCATCCGCGGCACTTTGGGCCGCTTGCTCTTTGGCAGCAACGATGTTGTGAAAAAAGTGAAGGTTCTCTCCGGTGGCGAAAAAGGCCGTATGCTTTACGGCAAACTGTTGCTGTTGAAACCCAATGTCTTAGTCATGGATGAACCGACCAACCACATGGACATGGAAAGCATCGAATCCTTGAACATGGCACTAGAAAAATACAACGGCACGCTGATTTTTGTATCGCATGACCGTCAGTTTGTATCTTCATTGGCTACCCAAATCATCGAATTGGATGGCAAAGGCGGATATGAACACTACTTGGGCGATTACGAAAGCTATCTGGAGAAAAAAGGTTTGGCTTAAATCTTTATCAACAATCTAATAAGGCATTGAGATGCCGTCTGAAAATTTCTATATTTTCAGACGGCATTTTCTTTTCAAAATTAAACAATAGTATATTGAACTTTTATGCCAAAATTATGACTAATAAAAGCATTTTACAAAAGAATAATTCAATATTACGACATTTTTGAAGGAATATATTAAATGGTAAACATTAAAACAGCAGTACCCAATGCCTCTCAATATGGTGCCAAACTTGGCTATACGACTTATGAGGCAGAACAAAGTGAACTGAAAAACGGCGTTGTTAAAAATGCCTCTTCTTCAGAGGCAGAACGCGCAACTGCCCGTGAAGCAAGCGGTCAGGCATATGTTGATTTGCCTACTAATGCATCTGTGTCATTTATTGCACAAGCAGATGCCAATGCCGTAACCATCCGTTATACCGTTCCTGACGGTGAAAGCGGTAAAGTAGAAGTCAAAGTCAATAATACAGTGATCGGTACTTTGGATTTGTCTTCCAAATCTAACTGGCAATATTTGGATAACTATACATATCATCCGAATGATGATATTAAAGTTCATGATACGCCTGCGGCAGATAGGCTTGCCCGCTTCCAATTTGACGAAGTCAGCCAATTATTTAAAGAGGCCAATATCAAGGTAGGGGATAAGGTTACAATCACTAATATCGACAGCACGCCCGTAGGCATTGACTTGGTTGATTTGGAAAAGGCACCGGACGCCATTAGACAGCCTGAAAACAGTGTCAGCATTACTGATTTCGGCGCAGTCGCCAATGACGGCTCGGATGATTACCAAGCATTCATAGCTGCGATTGAATCTGCAAAAGCGTCTAAAAAATCTGTTTACATTCCTGAAGGTCAATTTGATTTTTCACGACCGATTTCCCTTTATGTTCCTGATGGTATTAAGATTACCGGTGCAGGGCAATGGCACACTAAGTTACATTTTTTGAATACTGAAGCTGCTAAATACGATGATAAGGGTTATGCGAGCGGTGGCGGTGGTATTACTTTTGAACCCGGTAGTAAAGATATAGATTTGGGCAATCTCTCTATGGATTCAAATCTAAATTCAAGACATGATGAGAAAGCCAATTATAAAGGGATATCCGGCACTTTAGGTACTGGCTCTTCTATTCACGATATCAAAATTGAACATTTTGAAGCTGGCGTATGGATTGGGGATTATTCTAAAAACAAACCTTTAAATTACACTGATGGTTTGACTATCTCCAATGCCACTATTCGCAACAACTTTGCAGACGGCGTTAACTTTGCCCAAGGGACCAGCAATTCCACCGTTATCAATTCCAATATCCGCGGCAATGGTGATGATGGCTTAGCAACATGGTCAAGTCATCATGAGAATACCAATGCCCATGTTGCTGAAAATAACCGCTTTTTGAATAATACCGTTGAATTAGGCTGGCGTGCAGCAGGTATTGGTATCTTTGGCGGTAAAGGTCATGAAGTAGCCAATAACCTTATCAAAGATAATGCCAATTGGGGTGGCGTACGCTTAAACACTGTATTCAAAAACAGCCATAATTTTGATTTCAATGATACGGGTATTTCCGTTCACGATAACTTACTGGTAAACAACGGGACTAATGCCGACACATATGGCCGTGTTAAAGGATCTATCGATTTGGAAGAAGGCAGGGATTATGCTACTCCCGAAAAAGATATTTTGGGAGAACTCAACAATATCAAAATTGAAAATAACACTATTGTGAATAATCTTTCCGACCAAGAGATTACCAAAACCCGTAATCCTAAAGAAGGCAATATTCCGGAGCCTGTAAATGAGACTACATTAACCATCGAAAATAATCATAGCCTTTCGGTAGCAGAAAATACTTCTGCAAAAAATGTAGCGGAAATAGATGATCACAGTCTTACCCAAGCTGCGAATCATTTAGGTGCTGATAATATCATCACAATTACAGACAGCAGCCATGCTCTTGTCAGCGGCGGCGATGGCAATGACCGTATCAGAGGCGGTTTGGGCAATGATACGATTAACGGTGATTCAGGTAATGACATTATTTTTGGCTATGATGGAAACGATCGTCTCAATGGCGGTATGGGTAATGATTCTATACATGGAGGTAACGGCAACGATACTTTATGGGGTGAAAGTGGCAATGACCGTTTGAATGGCGGCGATGGCAACGATGTTTTATTTGGCGGACAAGGAACCGATTACTTGGTAGGCGGTAAGGGTGCCGATACTTATGTTTTCAGCCTTGGAGAAGGTAAGGATACGATTACCGATAATGTGGGCGAACATAATGCACTGCAATTTGGCCAAAATATCTCTGTTAATGACCTGCATATTGATGCCATCACTGATGTTCGAGGCAATATCGATTGGAAAATTACCGTTAAGGGATCAGAAGGGGACAGCATTACCATCAATGACCAATTCGTTTCCGGTAACACTAACAATGCCGTGATTGATACCTTCCGTTTCGATGAAGGCACATTGAGCCTGCAAGAGTTGATGGGTAGGTTGTCAGGTAATGACAATATCAGTAATTTGTCAGACGTCAATACGCATACTGACCGCATGAGCTACTCGTCTGTCGATACGGTTGATGTTCACGATGACACAGCATCTACCGCCAACGCTGGAATTATCTAATTAGCTGTCTTTTAGGCTGAATAAAGGCCGTCTGAAATCTGGCAAACAGGTTTCAGACGGCCTTTTTGTGGCTTATTTTGTTATGGTTGATTGTTTAACTGAATAAACCTTTAAACCACAACACAATCGCGTCCCACATACGGCGCAACCAGCTGCCTTCTTCCACGCCGGTTAGGGCGACGACGTCTTTTTCGGCAATGATTTTGCCGTCTTTCATGACTTTCAGTTTGCCCAATACTTGACCTTTTTCAATCGGGGCGAGGACGGGCTGAAGCGTTTCTAAGATTGGTTTGACGTTTTTGCCGGTATCGTGGGGAATGGTAATGTAAACATCGTCCAAGAAACCGATGTCTACGGCTTTGGTGCTGCCTTTGTAAACTTTGACTTGGGAAATCACTTCTCCGCCGTTGTAAAGTTTAGGCGTATCAAATGCCTGCAATGACCAGTTGAGCAGTTTGCTGCTTTCGCTTGCGCGCGCTTCGGTGGATTCGGCACCGGCAAGGATGGAAACAATACGGCGGTTGTTACGTTTGCTGGAAGCAGCAAGATGATAGCCTGCGCCTTCAGAATAGCCGGTTTTCAAACCGTCGATACTGCTGTCGCGATAGAGCAGAAGATTGCGGTTGGGCTGCTCGATATTATTGTATTTGAAAGATTTATTTGCAAACAAAGGATAGTATTTCGGATAGTCGTTGATCAGCGCGGCTGCCAAAATGGCCAAGTCGCCAACGGTTGAAACATGGCCGTTAGAAGAAATGCCGGTCGGGTTGTTGAAGTGGGTGTGCTTCATGCCCAAGCGTTTGGCTTCTTCATTCATTTGTTTGACGAATTCATCGATAGAGCCGTTACCGATGGCTTCTGCAAGGGTGATGGCGGCATCGTTGGCCGATTGGATGGTTGTCCCCTTAATTAAGGAGCTGACGCTGACAGGCACTTTTGGGTCGAGGAACATACGCGAACCTTCGACTTTCCATGCGGCATTGGAAACGGTCAGCATTTGGCTTGCTTCAAGTGTACCGTTTTCTAATGCTTTAAAGGCAAGGTAGGCAGTCATCATTTGCGTCAACGCGGCAGGTTCGATAGGCGCGTCGGCATTGTTGGATGCCAAGGTTTGCTTGCTGTGCAGGTCGGTAACGATGTAGGCGGTTGCCGCGATTTCCGGAGGCGTTGTCGGACTGTTGATGCTGTGCAACAATGGCTGCGGCTGTGCCTCGCCTTGTACGGCAGGTGCGGAGGCAACCGGGTCGGCGGCAAGGGCGTGGGTATTCAGGAGGGCAGCAAAAATTAAGCTAAGTAGCGTTTTTTTCATCATTGTTTGTAAATTTGAATATGGGTGGATACTGTTATCGAGTAAACAGTTTGGCATACTAAATAGATAGTAAGCGGACATTATACCGTTTCATTCAGGCTTTGCTAAGATTTTTCTTGCCTTCAGACGGCCTCAGGGGTATGGTTTTAACTTTTTCCTCAGGCCGATTCGGCCGAATGACAATTTATTTTCGAACACTGAATACCATGAACCATCCTCTTCCTCTTTCCGATTATCTGACCCGTATTTTGACCGCTTCCGTTTATGATGTAGCCGTAGAAACGCCTTTGGATTTGGCACGCAGTCTGTCAGGCCGTCTGAACAATCAGGTTTTGCTCAAACGTGAAGATTTGCAGCCGGTGTTTTCGTTCAAAATCCGCGGTGCGTACAACAAAATGGCGAAGCTGCCGAAAGAAGCTTTGGATTGCGGCGTGATTGCTGCCAGCGCGGGCAACCATGCGCAGGGTGTGGCTTTATCGGCGCAGTATTTGGGTTGCCGCGCCGTCATCGTGATGCCGGAAACAACGCCTAAAATCAAAATTGACGCGGTAAAGAGCCGTGGCGGCGAAGTGGTATTGAAAGGCGTGTCTTACAATGATGCCTATGATTATGCGATGGAGTTGGCCGAAAAGGAAAAGCTGACTTATATTGCGCCTTTTGATGATCCGGATGTGATTGCCGGCCAGGGAACCATCGGCATGGAAATCCTCCGTCAACACCGCAATATCAATGCGATTTTTGTTCCGATTGGTGGAGGCGGCTTGGCAGCAGGCGTAGCGGCGTTTATCAAACAAGTTTGTCCTGAAATTAAAGTGATTGGCGTGCAAACTGATGATTCTTGCTGTATGAAGCAATCGGTTGAGGCAGGGAAAATCGTACATTTGAAAGATGTCGGCCTGTTTTCAGACGGCACGGCGGTTAAAGTGGTGGGCGAGGAAACCTTCCGCCTGTGTAAAGAGCTGTTGGACGAAATTATTACGGTCAATACGGATATGTTGTGCGGCGCGATTAAAGATATTTTTGACGATACGCGTAGCATTACTGAGCCTGCGGGCGCATTGGCTCTTGCCGGCCTGAAGGCTTACGTTGCGAAAAACAATATCCAAGGTCAAAATTTGGTTGCCGTCACCAGTGGCGCCAATATGAACTTCCACCGCTTACGCCACGTTTCGGAGCGCAGTGAGCTGGGCGAGGGCAACGAAGGTATTTTCGCCGTTACCATTCCCGAAGAAAAGGGCAGCTTCCTGAAGTTTATCAATTTGCTGGGAAGCCGGAACATTACTGAGTTCAACTATCGCTACGGCAGCGATAAAAATGCGCATATTTTTGTCGGCTTGCAAACCGCCGGTGCGCAAGACTTGGCCGTCATCAGCAAACAACTGGCTGACGCAGGTTTGCCCAATGTCGATCTGACCAATGACGAAATCGCCAAAATCCATATCCGTTACATGGTCGGCGGACGTACGGAAAAAGTATCCAGCGAACGCTTGGTCAGCTTTGAATTTCCGGAGCGTCCCGGCGCATTGTCCCGCTTCTTGAACCATATGCGCGCCGAATGGAATATTACTTTGTTCCATTATCGCAATCATGGTGCGGACTACGGCCGTATTTTGGTCGGTATCGATGTACCTGAAAGCGACAATGAAGCCTTTGCCGACTTCTTGGAGAGCTTGGGTTATGTTTATAAAGAAGAAACCGATAATCCGGCTTATAAACTTTTCTTGGCTTAATCAGTAAGATAAAAGGCCGTCTGAAAAATTTCAGACGGCCTTGTGTTTTATGTTCGGCTTTATTTTTTACGGAACACCAAGTCCCAAACGCCATGACCCAATCGTTTGCCTCGGGCTTCAAATTTGGTTTCAGGACGATAATCGGGCGTAGGGGCGTAATCGGCAGCCGTGTTTTGCAAAGCGTCGAAACTGCTCAAAACCTCCAGCATTTGCACGGCGTATTCTTCCCAGTCGGTCGCCATATGGACATAGCCGCCGCTTTTGAGTTTGGGCAGCAGCTTTTCAACAAACGGCACTTGTACCAAGCGGCGTTTATTGTGACGTTTTTTGTGCCAAGGGTCAGGGAAGAAAATATGAATGCCGTCTAAAGAACCGTCTTCCAGCATCTTTTCCACTACTTCCACCGCATCATGACGCATTACGCGGATATTGGAAATGTGTTCTTCCTCAATCAGCTTCAAGATATTGCCGACGCCCGGGCCGTGAACATCAATTGCTAAAAAGTCGGTATCGGGCAGACGTTTGGCGATTTCCACTGTCGCGACGCCCATACCGAAACCGATTTCCAAAACTTTAGGATTATCCCGGCCGAATGCGCGGTTCAAATCCAAAGGAGCTTCTTGGAAGTCCACACCAAATTGCGGCCACATTGTATCGATGGCGCGCTGTTGGGCAGCGGTCATATGGCCTTGACGCAAGACGAAACTGCGGATGCTGCGTTTGTGTTCTTCAGGAACGGTATTTTCGGGTGTATTTTCTGGAATGTTTTCGGACATGTTGTTTTAAATCAGTGAGAAATCAAATAAAAAGGCCGTCTGAAAAAATCAGACAACCCTGCATATAAATCGGCGTGATTATAGCGAATAAACGCTTTTCCTGAAACCTTTTAAAAAGAAGGTTTCAGACGGCCTTTTTAAGACAATACCGGTTGCGGTACTTTGTGTTGCACCGCATAAACCGCAGCTTGGACGCGGCTGCTTAGATTCAGCTTGCGCAATAGGTTCTGCACATGCACTTTGACGGTTGACTCAGCCAAGTTTAAATGGCGGGCAATGATTTTATTGCTGTGTCCGGCGGCAAGGTAGCCCAAGATTTCCATTTCGCGCGGGGTCAGCTGCGCCAGCAGGTGGTCGGAGCGTGAAGGAGAAGGGGAAATCAGCGATTGCACCAAGCGGCTGGTCATTTCTGGAGAGAAGACATTGTCGCCATCGACGGCTTTGCGAATGCTTTCCAAGAGGAAGTCGGCGTTGATGTTTTTCAGCAAAAAGCCTTTTGCACCCATACGCATACATTCGGTCAAGTCGTCGCTGTCTTCGGAAACGGTCAGCATGATGACGGTCAGTTGTGGATTGATGCTCAAAATTTGAGCCAGTGCTTCGCGGCCGTTCATGACCGGCATATCCAAGTCCAACAAAACTACGTCAGGCTTAAGCTGTTCGACCATTTTTACGCCGGCCAGGCCGTCTGAAGCTTCGCCGACGACTTCAAAATCGGGCTGGCGGGAGAGCAGGGCTTTGATGCCGCTGCGAAATAGGGTGTGGTCGTCAATAAGGGTAATTTTAATCGTCATGATGCTGTTCTCATTTGTTGCGGCAAAGTTAGCATAACCGCCGTACCTTGCCCAATCTGCGATGTAATGGCCAATTCTGCGTTAATCCGTTGGGCCCGTTCCTGCATAATGCCCAAGCCGACATGTTCGCCTGAAGGCCGGTTTGATAGATGTTCTTTATTAAAGCCTGCGCCGTCGTCCCGAATCGTCATGACAAAATCGCCGTGGTTGGCAATTTCGACGCTGACATGTTGCGCACGCGCGTGTTTCCGGATATTGGACAGGCTTTCCTGCAAGATGAAGATGATTTGCAAGTGTTCATCATAATTTAATGCCTGTCCGTCGTCCTGCCATTTTAAATCAACCGGGATACCAGTTTGCCGTTCAAAACGCGCCAGCAGCGATTCTACCGCTTCGGGAAAATCTTTATTACTGATTTTGGTGCGGAAATTCATCAAAAGTTCGCGGACGTCTTCGTAGCATTCCTGCACGCCGTCTTTGATGAAGCCGATATTTTCTTCGGCCTGCTCGCGTTGGTCTGAAGCAAACGCGCTTTCCAGCATTTGTACCTGCAAATTCAAAAAGGTCAAAGCTTGCGCGATGCTGTCATGCAAACCTTGCGCAATCAAGTTACGCTCCTGTAAAACTGCAAGCAGGCGGCGCTCTTGTTCCATGCGGTTGCTGGCGATGGAAATGCCCAGCTGTCCGCTTAAGGTATGCAGCAGTTTTTCGTCTTGCTCATCAGGCATATGGCCGTCTGAAAAATATAGGGTCAGTACGCCGAGTTGTTCGTCTTGATAAACGATCGGAAATTCTACACGATTTCCTTCTTCGGTTTCACCGACGCTTGCCGCCAAATCAGAACGTTTCCGTTCCTCATCGGAAAGATATACCGTACCGCCCAAAGCGGAAAACGCCGGCAGAATCTGAGCCAAAAATTCTTCTGCGGCCTGTTGCGGCGTAAAGGTTTGGTGCAGGTTGCGCGTAGTCTGGTAGAGCAGGGTCAAGTCACGGTTTTGCCGGGCCAAGTCTTGGGTTTGTTGGGCAACCTGTCCTTCTAAATCCGTATAAAGCGTTTTCAGACGGCGGCTCATTTGGTTGAAGCCCTTGCTGACTTGGGAGAATTCACGAATTTGGTCTGTATCGATTTGTACCCCGAAACGACCTTCGCTGATGGTTTCTACCCCGTCGCGCAATTTTTCCAGCGGCCGGATGATCCACGAATAATGCCAAACAATCATCAAGCCGGCAGCCACTAAAATCATCAACATCATCGCCATTTGAAAACGGCGCAGCCACAAAGTATTTTGCTCGTTGGCGTTTTCCATCGCCTGTAAAAACAGCTCGATATTGCCGGCAAAACGGTATAAGCCGATTTGGGTCGGCCGCTCGTAATGTTGCAAAGAAGGCTTGATGTTGGATTCCCAATCAATTAACAGCATCGATTGGATCAAATCGTAAGCCAGCGGCATTTGTGACGGAATCAGCGGATGAATGGCATCGCTTTGCGTTACATTGGCCAGCGTACGTTCAAATTCTTTGATTTGGTTGTCAATTTGAGCATTGGGCGTACGGACGCTTGCCATATAAGCCAAGCGATACACCTGCATTTTCAAGCTGCCCGCATCTTCAATCGTTTTGGCCGCGCTTTCCAAACGCCAAGAAAGCAGCAGGGTAAAGGCAATCGACAAAAAAGCCGAGCCGACCCATAACACAGTCAGCAGTTTTAAACGCGAGGACAGGCTCAGGCCGTCTGAAGATCCGGAGAATAAACGCATAAAGCACGCAGGAAGACTAATCCGATAATCTTATAAAAATATCATTCTTTCGGCCTATAAACAACCTGTCTAAAATAATTGTATGGTTATGATAAGAAAAAACAGGGGTTTAATGTAAAATCATGTTATGATAAAATTCATCTTAAGTGAATTAAATCACAAAATCAGGTTTTAGACGGCCTGAAGCCTTAAAACTTATTCCATAAATACAACATCTCGAATAACACTTACGCACTCTGCTTTGCAAAGGACTACCAAAATGAAAATTTTTGCACTGATATTGGCCGGCGGGCAGGGAAGCCGGATGGGAGGTGTCGATAAAGGGTTGGTGCAGTGGCACAACAAAGCCTTGATAGATCACGTTATCGAAAAAATCCGCCCGCAAGTCAGCCATATCGCCATCAGTGCCAACCGCAATCTCGAATCCTACGCCCAACGCAGCGCGCACGTTTTCTCCGATGCGCGCCAATGGCAACATTACGGCCCTTTGGCCGCCTTGTGTACCGCCGCCAACGATTTACAAATTGCTACTGCCGATTGGCTGCTCATCGTATCTTGCGATATGCCGCGGATGCCGGAAAATTTGGTGTCCCAATTTGAAACCATCGCGCGGCGCACGCCATTGTGCAATGCGTTTTATGTAGAGACCTCTGCCAGGCCGCATTACAGCGTGATGTTTATCCGACCGCAAATCCTACAAAGCACCGTGCCATACCTTTATTCAGGAATGCGCAGCATCCGAGGTTGGCTGCAGCAACAGCGCGCGAGGGTTGTCCATTTCCCTCATGAGCAGGATTTTATCAGCTACAACACGGAAAATGATTTGGCTCAGCCTTTGTAGTTGGGTAGGTAAGGGGACTAATATTCAGATAGGAATACGTCATTTGATGATGCTTAAAAATCTTTCAATAGGTAATAACTATCTTGTAATTAGTTCCCTTAGAAATTCATCAATCCGTATATTTAAATAAAATATACGTTCTTCGTTAAAATAAACTTTGGCTTTTTCCCTATCGACTGTAGCTTTTAGGTCATTTAGTCTGCCTAAGTCTAAATTTTCGCTGGTATATTTTCTTGCCAACAGTGCACGTAGCAAATCTCCATCTAGCCCTAAACCTTTAATTACTTTTAGCACCTTATCATTGGCATCTTTTTGTTTGTACGTGGTGATGTAATCACTTAATGCTAAATTTGGATCAAGCTTGATATCGCCGGATTGCACATCGTGTAAAAACAACTCAGCAAATTTTTGATCTTCTTTAGAAAGCGTAGCAAAAGAGTGGTGTAGCTCCTCAAGTGCAGCAGCTTCTTCTATGCCGCCGATGGTTTTAAGCCATTTTTCAAAACGGGCATTCATATAATTTTGATCAATTTTATCGGTTTCGATTTCGTTGATGTGCGAACGCAAATCAAATGGCACATCATCGCTACCGCCACCATTGCCTGAACTTTCTTTAAACAAATCTTTATAACGAGCCAGCAGTTTATCGTAGGTCTCTTGATCGAAATTGAGTGTGGCAGTGATCACGCTGTCGTCTTCCTGTACCACATCATAGCTTGATTTTCCCCAAGAAAAGCCCAAGAGCCGAGCAGCTTGTAAGTGCTCATTGAGCTGATTGAATAGTTTGACAAACTTTGCGCATGAGGTTGTATCATCAGGGTTTTTTGAAAAATCTTCTAATCCTGCCCATTTGAAAATATCGGCAATATCGGCAAAGCAGACATTTATTTTGTCGATAACCTTATCTAAATTATCGACAAACAGCCCCATAGGACGGTCGCCCGAATAAAGTTTTACGGCTCGCTCAATATTGCGTTGCATCGTATGCGGCTTGCGGTAATAGCGGATTAAACCAAAAGGCTTATCGGTTTTGTCGCATAAGCGGTTAGTACGGGAAAACGCCTGAATCAAGTTGGCGTAATCCAAAATTTTGTCTAAATAGAGCGTATTGAGCCATTTGCTGTCAAAGCCTGTCAGCATCTGATCGACCACAATCAACAAATCCAGCTGCTCGTCGGGCTTGATTCTCTTATACGCATTGATATGCGACAACCTATCCGACAAATCCGTTTTAAATCGGGAATAAGTGGCGTAGCCGAAATTTGTGTGGAACTGGGCGTTGTAATCTTTCAAAATTTCGGCAATCCATATTTCCTTATCGTTGCCTTGCCCATCGTTAAGAATATTCGGATCGAAAAGGGCGGTCAGTTTCGGCCAGGGATTTTTAGCTTCCTCAGGATCTTTGGCTTCCTCAGAATTTTTGGCTTCCTCAGCAATTCTGATTTTCTCAGCAATTTTGGCTTTAATTAAGCGATAATAATTGACCGCTTCGGGAATAGAGCTGGTGGCAAAAATGGCATGATATTTTTTGCCTTGGCTGAGGCGTCGCCAATTATCCAGCATGTCGTCGATCACTGCATTCACATGTTCCGGCGTTTGATATTGCACATTGGGTATATAATCTTCAATGCCTTTTTGATATTTGCCGTCTGAAGTATATTCTCCCGCCATCGGCACATCATTCATAAATTGATTGTAGATTTTTTTCTTTTGATCATCGGCAAATACTTCGCTTTCATCTATTGCTTTGGCTTCTTGCAAAGCGACAGTTCTGCGTAAATCGCTGTCTTTAAAGGTACGGATATGGAAGGGGTGAAAGCCCAGCACATTTTCATCGCGAATGCCGTCTGCAATCGAATAGCGGTGCAATTCATTGCCGAAAACCGTGGCAGTGGTTGAATTTCTCTTAGCGTTTTCTTCTTCAATCGGCGTGCCGGTAAAGCCGAAGAAAATCGCATTGGGGAAGGTGTGCTTAATGGTGAGCAACATATCGCCAAAAGTAGTACGGTGGGCTTCATCAACGATAAACACCAAACGTTTACCACTGATTTGCTCGATGTCAGCCTCATTTACCCCTTCTTCCGCCTTGATATTACTCATTTTTTGAATGGAGGTAACGATTAAGCGGTCGCGGTCTTGTTTGCTTTTCAGCTTAGCGAGCAAAATGGCGGTGTTTTCCGTTGCCTGCACATCATCTTTACTATCGGCAAAATTCTGATATTCCTCCAGCGATTGCTTGCCCAGCTCAATACGGTCGAGCAAGAAGATCACCTTATCCGCATCTTTACGGCGGCTGATTAACTGCGCCGATTTAAAACTTGACATCGTTTTTCCCGAGCCTGTGGTATGCCAAATATAGCCGCCGCGCTGATTGCCCGAAGTCCAATCTGTCTTTGCCACCGTGTCGGCAATCTTGTTGACCGCATAATACTGATAGCTGCGCAACACTTTCAGCTGCTCGTCTTTCGCATCGGCAATGGTGTAATCGCCGATAAACTGGTGCGCCATCGGAATCGAGAGGAAATGCGTCGCTACCTTATCCCAATCGTTCATATACACATTATTGAAATCCGCCCAACGGAAATAAAACGCCGGATTTAATGGACCGCCGGTATTGGCAAAATAGCGGCATTCTTCCGGCGTCATCGCCACAAACACCTGCACCAGGCTAAAAATACCCGAAAACGCGCCCGCCTTATGGTATCGCTCAATTTGATTGGTCGCTTGGCTGATGGGCACGCCTGAGCGTTTCAACTCAATATGAAACATCGGCATACCGTTGATTAACAACATCAAATCGCCGCGCTGCTTAGGGTATAAATCCGAACGAGGAGTAAATTGGGGCTGTTGGGCAATTTGATAGCGGCTTTTGCCGGCAGAAATTTCCTCACGGTCGAAAATATCCAGCGACACTTCCTTGCCGAAATGACGGCTTTCCTCATTTTCACGCTTGATGGCCACCGTTTTGCCGTTGATAAAGCCGTTTAGCGCATAAGGCGTTTTCAATGCCTGTACCTGTTCCAAAATCTGGTTCATTTCCGTGCGAAGCAACGGCACATCGAGCTTGTCGATATGTTGGTTGGTTTTATTCAAATGAGCCTGCCAGTTGGCAATCAACTCTTCTTCAGTGGGGTGGCGCAACACTTTCTTTTCCCAGCTTTTGGTGGCCAGCAAGGCTATCAGTGCTTTTTCAAAATCAGCTTCTTTATTAAACATTCTTTTTCTCCGTAAGGGCGCTACTACAATTTTTCAGACGGCCTCAATCATGGGCAGGAACGCCAGCCTATACCAACATCGCCGCCAACAGCCCTTTTTTGAGTTGGTTTAATTTTTCGACTTCTGCCGTCTGTAAGGCAATGGTTTCGTCCAGTTGGCGGAAGAAGTTGCCGATGGCGGTTTGTTCCGTGTACGACGGCATTAAGAAATTATATTCATCAGAAAAATCTTTAATTACGTGCGGAATATTTGGCGTTCTATATTGGCTAAAAATAACCTCTGCATTACGCACCAATTCTTGATATAAAAACATTGATGAACAATCTGCATTAGTACGATAAGATTTTAATGTTGATCCTAAAACCCCATTAAATCCGGTATAAACTTTTCCTGCATTTGAGCCATCCCAAATAATTAAAATATCATTCACATCTACATCAGACACTGCATCAGTCAAGATTTTCACACCCCCATTAAGAAATTCAGCATCTAAATAAGGTACATTTCCTGCTTGTAATTTTTGATACTGAGCTTTTCCTTTTCGCTCAATCTCTAATACATCTCTCAAGCTTCTTGTCTTCCACTCCCCCTCAAACCCTTTAAAGCGGATTTTCGGTATTTTTTCACCGTTTGCGGGGAACATTTTTGCCAGCATTGCCTTTTTAAGCTGACGGCTTTTTTCCAACACTGCACGGCTCTCGGCGATTTGGCTGTCTAAGCGACGGAAAAACAAACCGAGATGGGTTTGTTCGGGAAGAGACGGTAAAGTGATTTCCCTGCTTTTCCAGTCTTCAACATTGAAAACCATTTTTTCAATATCTACACCGTAAGAGCTTAATAAAAACTTGAGGTACATACTTGGCGTTCGAGAAACAAGCGTAAGAAATTCTGTTCTTACATCGTTATTACTGACAACAACCAAATATTCATTCGATACAATTGCATTATCTAACTCAGAAGGAACAATGCCATTGGCACCATGAATAATCTGACGCTTGGAAATTAAATAATCGTTCGTTTTTAATTGGCTATAATTTTTAACTAAAATATCTTTCCCCAATAAATATCCACGAGAAACGACACCTTCGTTGCGGCGTTTTACGGTAACAAGCTGGTATTTTTCGCTATCTTCTAAATAAATAGAACGGCGTACTTCACTCAATATCTCGCCGATTTTTTTCTCTTCCCACGCCCCTGAAAACCCTTTAAACCGCAAACGTGGCTCTTGTTGCTTATTCATTTTTCCCCCTTAGCCTTTCAAAATCTCCTGCCATGCGGCAATGCCCTGCAAATCAAACTCGCTGCCGGTGAGTTCGTCCATCATTTGCGCCAGTGCGGCGGCGCTTTCCTGTTTACGCTCGCTGATGTGCTGATAGGTGTCGGCATATTTGTCGCAAAGTGCGGTCAGTTTTTGGCTGAATTGCGCCAGCATGTTTTCAGGCAGCCTGCACATCGCCTCATTAAGCGGAACAAACCATTTTTGGCGGAGCAAATCGAGGGCCTCGGCATCATCCAGGGCTTCAATGGTGGCTTTGGTTTTGCTGTGGAGGTTCGCTGAGTCGGTTTTAATCTGGGCTTTTATTTCTTTTTCTTCCTCCAATAATGCTTGAACTGTTAATAGTTTGTTCTCTAAGCTATCTTCGTCAAATTCATAACCGCTACGCAAAGATTTTAAATATGCATTCACTTTCGCTTTTGCATAAGTGCCATCTTTTGAAGCTTCAATATTTTCCCAATTTACAACCGTATTTTCTTGAATAAACACTAATTTTTCAGCTTTTTTAGCCTTGTTTGACAATAATTCTAGGTAATTTTCCAATGCGATTGTTTCTTCTGTTGTAACGCTTGCATAAATTACTTTGAAATAAGCAGCAATTTCTTTAGCAATAAATGCATCATTATCGTCATTGACATAAGGTCCACTTTTTTCTTCTTCGCTCAAATCATCTAAAATACTCTGTAGTTCGGCGGTGATTTCCTCTAAGCGATTTTCTTTGGCTTTCAGGTTTGTCAATTCCTGCGGTAATTTGACGGCTTGCACCAATTCAAATGGCAGAATATGCCCTACCCAGCCGTCTTGTACTTCGGCTTCTTTTTTGGTTTTGCTGTCTTTTTTCAACACCATAAATGGATCAACCTGCTTAATTGCTTGTTTGCCTTCGGTTTGAATCATCTCCAAATCGGCGGCAATGCCTGCCACATCGGCGCGCCATAGGTCATCGAGTTTTTGATAGGCGGTATAAAAATCCAATAAGGGCATTGCCTGCACTTTTTCCCGAATGAGTTCGGCGAGTTGCTGCTGGGTTTGGGAGATGTTGAGCGTTTCCATCGGCTCAATCAGCAGGGTTCCCAAGCTGGCAGTGAAATCGGCAAAGTTTTCTGCAAATTGCGCTTGGTAATGCAGCACGCTGGCGTGGCTTTGCATGGCGGCTTTGAGATTGTCGGTTTTCGGCTGCACATAAGGTGTGCCGTTATCGGTAAACAAGGCCGTCTGTAAACCGTCAAAGGCTGCCCAATAGTCTGCAAATTGTGCCAGCTCGGCTTTGGGAATGCCGCCGTGTATGGTGGCGAAGATATCCCATTGCTCCGCCGGCTCCGCAGAATCGACGTAGCGCGGAATATTGAGGTTGTAGCCGTTTGCCACAATTTCGGCTTTCGGCACAATGCGGGAGAATTTAGGTAATTCCCGACGATGGGTCACGCAATCGACAATGCGCTTGATGTCGCTTGCTTGCAAATGGTTGTTTTTTCCTACTTTGATGAAATGCTTGGAGGCGTCAATCATCAATACGTCGTTACGTTCGCGCTCTTGGCGTAAAACGATAATGATGGTGGGAATGCCAGTGCCGAAAAAGATATTGGCAGGCAGACCGATAATGGCATCAATATGATTGTATTCAATCAGATTTTTTCGGATTTTCTCTTCTTCTCCGCCCCTAAAAAGCACGCCATGCGGCAAGACGATGGTCATGATGCCGTCGGGCTTTAAATGGAAGAGGTCGTGCAATAGAAAGGCAAAATCGGCTTTTGCCTGCGGGGCGACGCCAAAACGTTTGTAGCGGATGTCGCCTTCTTTGTCTTTGGGATTCCACGGCTGGGAATAGGGTGGATTGGACACTACGGCATCCAGATACAGCGGTTCGCCTTCCAGCGGCCAGTCGTCTTCTAATGTATCGGCATTGCGGGTGAAAATATTGCTCGGCAAAATGCCGCGCATGACCAAATTCATGCGCGTGAGGTTGTAAGTGTTTTCTTTTAATTCTTGGGCGTAATATTTGATGCTGTCGGCGCTTTTGAGATGTTTGGCAACGCTATGGCCGATGTTGATCAGCAATGAACCTGAGCCGCTGGTCGGGTCGTAAATGCTGATTTCTTCACGATCTTTGAGATGGTCGGCAATGATTTCAGACATCAGCAAAGATACTTCGTGCGGCGTATAAAATTCGCCCGCTTTTTTGCCTGCGTTGGCAGCAAACATACTAATCAGGTATTCATAAATAAAGCCCAATACGTCATAGCCCTGTTTACCGTCCATCGGAATATCGGCAATTAGTACAAAAAGGTCTTTCACTGCATTGGTTTGGTTGGTGGCGCCATCGCCCAATTTGCTCAAACCGGATTCTAAGGTCTTGAAAATACCGTCAAAAACAGTGGTGTAATTGTCGGCAATATTGCGACTGAAAGCGCTCATTGCCGTACGAACGTGGGCAATATTGAAATCCGAGCCTTGGGCTAACCAAGTTGAGAATAGGTGTTCGTAGCTGATGAAATAACCGAGGTTTCTTTTGATATGGTTGACAAGCACCCCGTTAGATTCGGTAAGCTCATCGGCAAAATTTGATTTTTCTAAGCCTTGTTCAAGGGCAAATTTCTCCAGTTTGTCGGACAAAAATTTGTAGAAAATAAAGCCTAAGATGTAGTCTTTGTATTCGTTCGCTTCAATTTTGGAACGCATTTTATTCGCAGATTGCCAAATTTTGGCTGCAAGTTGTTGTTTATTCATTTTTTTCTCTTATTGGTTTTTGATTTTATACATATTGCGGTATTTATGATTGCTAGGTGCAGACTTAGCTATGATAAACCATCAACACGGTGTTTACATAATTTACATCGTAGAGGGAGTATGATTCATCGATGCAATGAAAAATGGTAGGAAAGCTCACATTACACAAAGGCCGTCTGAAACTCAACTTTCAGACGGCATCTTGTATCCATATAAGAGCCGCTATCTCTATTGGCGAGGATGAGATTGAGCTTGTAATCTTTGAATATATCAGACGGTTTTAAAACTCAATTAAATAATGTTCGGATTTAGCACCAAATCATATTCGCCAAACTTTGGAAATAGAATTACCTTATCTTTTTGGGGATATAATTCTGTTTTTTCATATCGCTCATTATTAATAAAATCTTCTTTCAAGATATAGCAGTCATCCGTATTTTCATTGAAGAAATAAGTATATCCTTCTGCTAAGTCATGAGATTCCAAAGTTATATAATCTCTCCATACAGCCATAGAAAGAAAATAATATTGCGAATTAGAATATTTTTGAAATTGATGGGTTAAATAATCCCTTCCAAATTTATCGAAAAAATTTACTGAAAAAAACCTACTTCCTCTCGTAAAGTAATTACATATTCAGGTTGTTTCACCGAACCTATTACGGTAGTATATAACTTCCCTTTAATATGTTTTTCCTCAGCTTGTTTCTCAGAAAAAGGCTTATGAAGTTCCTTATAACCATAAGACCACTGCTCACAATAAAAAATATCTTTCTTCATTTGTAAATCCTTCCTATTGTATCCCTAATGCTAACATTTTCTTCTAATGATTAAGATAGAACAAGCGTTTGGATTTTGAAGACGATTTATAAAAACTCTTTGAAATCTCTCTACTCTTTGAAAAAGGAAAAAGGCCGTCTGAAAAGTACAGGCTGCTTTTTGGGTTTTCAGACGACCTCAAAAGTAGCCTGCACTCAGGTATCTTGGATTGACTAACGCGAGCTATCTGCCAAATACTTTCCGCCAGGCATTTGGATTGATTTTAAATTTGGCTTTGAACTGCAAACGTAGGTTTGCCGCGCTGCCGAAGCCGCTTTGTTCGGCGATGCGTTCTATCGGCAAATCCGTATTTTCCAATAAATCCTGCACCTGCCATAGCCGCTCTGTTGTGAGCCACTCACCGAAATTCATACCTGTGGCTTGAGAAAAATGGCGGATAAAGGTTCGGCGGGAAACAGCTAATTTTTTTGCCAAATCGTCCAAGCGGTATGGGGTGGCAAGGTTTTGGCGCAGTTCGTCCAATAAGTGATTGATTTTGTCATCGGCTGTACGACGTTCGACAGGTCGGTGGATAAACTGTGCCTGCCCGCCTTCGCGGTGTGGTGCCGCAACCAAGGTACGGGCAAGGTCGTTGGCAACGGTTGCACCATGGATTTTACGGATGAGGTAAAGGCAGCAATCCAGCCCGCCCGCCGCACCTGCCGATGTTAAAAAGTTGCCGTCTTCCGCATATAGGCGGTTGGTATCCAGATGAATTTTAGGGAAACGGCGGACAAAGTCGTCTTCGGCAAGCCAGTGGGTGGCGGCGGTTCTGCCGTCTAAAAGTCCTGTGTAGGCAAGGGCGTAAGTGCCGTAACATAGTGCGGTGATATGCGCGCCACGTTGTACTGCTTTCTGTAAATGTGCGCTTAACTCGGGTGTCGGGGCTTCTTCAATATTGCGCCAGCCTGCGATGACGATGATGTCGGCTTCTTCCGTCAAATCCAATCCGCCGTGTACGGGAATACTTGCACCCAGTGCCGTGATAACGTCTTTGCTATCATCGGAACAGATTTTCAGGTCAAAGAGCGGATTGTCCCGATAGGTCGTCTGAAAAACAGAAAAGGGAATGTTGAAGACAAAATCATTCATGCCCGATTGAGCATATAGCACGATTTTTGGGACAGTTTGATTTTGGCGAAACTCGTTACGCTCGTTTTCAGACGACATTTTGGCACTATCCTTGCGTTTGTTGGCAATATTGCCTATTTTAGCCGATACACCTGCTGTTTAAAATACGCTACATGATTTTTTAAGGAGCAACATCATGAAATTCAAGCAATTTATTCTTGCCACTGTTTTGGGCGCGACAGCCTTTTCCGCTTGGGCAGACGATTCATACCAACATATCCGTAACGCTACCGCCAAAGTCGAATATGCGGGGCAGACGTTTTTGATTGACCCATTTTTCGCCCCCAAGCATTCCATGAACGGCTTTGCCGGTACGTTCAATAACCAAGCCAAAATGCCGCTGGTCGGGCTTCCGATGAGCGTGAATAAAATTTTGGACGGTGTGGATGCAGTTGTCGTTACCCATACTCACGAAGACCATTGGGACGAAACCGCCGCACGTTCCATTCCGAAAAACCTGCCCGTATATGTGCAGCACCAAGCCGACGCGGCAAAAATCCGCAGCCAAGGCTTTACTGATGTACGCGTGTTGAACGGCAGCACTGTATTCAACGGTGTAACCATCAGCAAAACCGGCGGCGTACATGGTACAGAAGCCATGTATGCCAACCCTCAGCTAGCCGAAATCTTAGGCGATGCAATGGGTGTGGTATTTCAAAGCAGCGGACACAAAACCGCTTATATTATGGGTGATACTGTGTGGACGGCAGATGTAAACAAAGCATTGAACCGCTACAAACCCGATTATCTGATTATGAACACGGGCTACGCGCTGATTTCAGGCATTTCAGACGGCATTATTATGGGGACGGCTGATGTATTAAAAGCCAGCCAAGTCATGCCTAAAGCCAAAATCATCACCGTACACATGGATACCGTGAATCATACCGCCGTCAGCCGCACCGATATGCGTAAATTTATACGCGGTCAAGGCATTGAAAGCCGTGTGAACGTTCCGGAAGACGGAGAAATCCTGAAACTGGATTGATAAACGGCTCATTATCCTAAAGCAGCCTGTACCTTGTTTTTCAAAGTGCAGGCTGCTTTATTTTTTCGCGGCTTTTGTTAAACCGTCTAACCATGCTTGATGGCCGTTTACCATTGGATTTGGCACAGTTACTGCCAAGCCTTTGGCGAGTTTGCCGATTTGGCTTTCTTCGGTTAATACACGCACGCGGTTGTTAGGCAGGCTTTCTAAAATCCAAGCGCCGAAAATTAAAGTGGTGGTGCTGGCGATTAACGAAAGCATCGTACAAAATCAGCTTGAACAGCAGTAAATTGACTTTGCGGTGGTTACACTAGACTTCCAAGCACCGGATATTCATGCAAAAAATCTGTATGATGAACGCTATATTTGTGCCGTTCGCCACGATCACCCAATAGCCCAACAAACAGAACTTACCCTTGAGCAATTTTGCCAGTTAGAACAAGCCTTGATTTCCTATCATGGCGGTAACTTCAGCGGTGTTATTGACCAAGCCCTGAAAGCGATGGGGCTACAAAGAAATGTCAGTCTATCGGTACAAAACTTTATTGTTTTGCCTGAATTACTAGAACAAAGCGATTTATTGGTAGTCCTGACTGAACGTTTAATTAGCAACTTGCCCAATCTCAAACGCTTTGAGCCCCCCCTTGAAATTCAAGGTTTTACCAAAACATTGATTTGGCACGAACGGACACATAAAGATCCTGCGTATCGCTGGGTTAGAGAGCTGATTGAAAAGGCTTATTTGGTTGAAGGAAGATAATGAATGCTAATGATAGGTATGATAAATTTCCCTTTATGGTCTGTAAAAGCGTGCAAGCCAATGTACTTTTAAAAGATGCAGTAAAAAGGCATAATTGAAGCTCTCATTTTTCAGAATTATTTGTTGTAGGAGCAAAAGATGAATATTTTATTACTAGACGGTGGTAAAAATTTCGGACATTCGCATGGTGAGTTAAACCACACGCTTCATAAAAAAGCGAAAGAAGTTTTGACCGTACTTGGACACAATATACAAGAAACCGTGATTGATGCCGGCTATGATGTTGAAGCAGAAATCGAAAAATTCT